>JBGTOF010000148.1:0-18076 GCA_041742695.1 Elainellales cyanobacterium
TGGGATGAGACTGATTTTTTTGCTGGGGTTTACCCCACAACTGGGCCAGAGTGCTCCAGCGCCCCATTCCTGCCGAGCGCCCTAGTCCAGTTTTATCGCCCCGAGACGCCCCAGGGCATCATCATTGCTGGCCCGGCTCAGCCTGCTGATCCGGAAGGCTACTGTCGAGCGATCGCCCACCTTGCCAAAACCCTGGGCTATCCCGTGCTGGCCGAAGGGCTTTCTCCAGTGCGCAATTATGCACCGCTTAACCCCTACCTGATCTGTGCCTACGATGCTATTCTGCGCCACTCGACTCACCGCACCAAGCTCCAGCCAGACGCAGTGATCCGCATTGGTGAAACCCCCACGAGCAAAGAGCTGCGGGGTTGGTTGCAAGAAACCCAGCCGCGCCAGTGGGTGGTGGATGCGGGCGATCGCAATCTTGATCCGCTACACCTCCGCACCACGCATCTGCGCAGCACCGTGCAGGCCCTTATGTCCAGCCTTCCCTCAGACCTGCCAGACCCACTCAGCTCCTATCTAACCCAGTGGCTAGAGGCAGAAGCCTCCGCTCAGCAATCCCTCAACACCCGCTTTCACCAGACCCAAGATTGGGTTGAGGCCAAGGCCGTATGGTTGTTGTCTCGGCATCTGCCTGCCCGCACGCCAGTGTTTATCGCCAATAGTCTGGCAGTTCGCTATGTGGAATGGTTCTGGCAGCCCAATGGGTCACAGGTGCAGCCTTACTTTAATCGGGGCGCAAACGGCATTGATGGCACCCTATCAACGGCGCTGGGCATGGTGCAGGGCTCAGGCCAAGGAGACAAGGCCGCTGGGGTGCTGCTTACGGGCGACCTGGCGCTGCTGCACGACACCAACGGGTGGTTGATCACGCCTCGGCTGCGAGGGCACCTCACCATTGTGCTGATTAACAACAACGGCGGCGGCATTTTTGAAACCCTGCCCATCGCTCAGTTTGACCCGCCCTTTGAGGATTTTTTCGCGACGCCTCAATCGGTGGATTTTCATCAACTCTGCCAGGCGTATGGGGTAGAGCATGTGGCGGTTATCTCCTGGCAGCACTTGGTAGACTGCCTCATCCACCTGCCTGACGCCGGGGTACGGCTGTTAGAAGTGAAGTGCGATCGCAAAACCAACGCTCACTGGTTACACCACGCCCTAAATCCCCAGCCACTTGAGGCATCAGACATGACCTGAGATATGAAAGGATAGAAATTCAGCACCCTAACCCTAACCTGCAACCTTTAACCTTTAACCCCCAACCTCATGTGGACCTCTGCCAAAACCTACACCGACATTCTGTATCACAAAGCGGATGGTATCGCCAAAGTCACCATCAACCGCCCCCACAAGCGCAATGCCTTTCGCCCCAAGACCATCGTGGAGCTCTACGACGCCTTTGTAGATGCGCGGGAAGATCTGACCATTGGCGTCGTGCTGCTGACGGGGATGGGGCCGCACACCGACGGCAAGTATGCCTTTTGCTCAGGGGGCGATCAGAGCGTGCGGGGCAAGGCAGGCTATATGGATGAGGAGGGCATTCCCCGGCTGAATGTGTTGGACTTGCAGCGGCTGATTCGCTCTATGCCCAAGGTGGTGATTGCGCTGGTGGCGGGCTATGCCATTGGCGGGGGCCATGTGCTGCACCTCGTCTGCGACCTCACCATTGCCGCAGATAACGCCATCTTTGGGCAAACCGGGCCAAAGGTGGGCAGCTTTGATGGGGGCTTTGGGGCGAGCTATCTGGCGCGCATTGTGGGGCAAAAAAAAGCGAGAGAGATCTGGTATCTTTGTCGCCAATACACGGCGCAACAGGCCGAAGCCATGGGCTTGGTGAACTGTGTGGTGCCAGTCGATCAGCTTGAGGCTGAAGGCGTGCAGTGGGCGCGAGAAATTTTGGAAAAGAGCCCCATTGCCATTCGCTGCCTTAAATCGGCGTTTAATGCCGACTGCGATGGGCAGGCAGGATTGCAGGAACTGGCAGGTAACGCCACGCTGCTCTACTACATGACAGAGGAAGGGGCCGAGGGCAAGCAGGCATTTTTGGAGAAGCGTCCCCCTGACTTTCGTCAATATCCCTGGCTGCCTTAGCGGGTTGGCAACGGTGCAAGAAGGGCGATCGCCCTTCTCCTATCCACCCCATTTAGACGATTTTGGGGAAGCTGAGCCTCTCCAAATAGAGTGTGTCAGAGCTGACCCAGGTACGTCTGTTTAAGCGTCTGCATTGATCTCGTAGAGCTCTAAAGGCAGGCCATCTGGGTCTTTGAAGAAGGTGAAGCGTTTTCCCGTTAGGGCATCTAACCGCATGGGCTCTACGGCAATGGCCTGAGCTACCAACTGCGCTACCGCTTCATCCAAATTCGCCACGGCAAAGGCGAGGTGGCGCAGCCCGCACGCTTCAGGATATTGCACCCGCTGGGGTGGGTTGGGGAAGGAAAACAGCTCGATTTGAGTACCGTCATCTACCCGGAGATCAAGTTTGTAGGATTGGCGATCGCCCCGATAGGTTTCTTGAAGCACTGCAAACCCTAGCTGTTCCACGTAAAAGCGTTTGGAGCGCTCATAGTCAGAGCAAATAATCGCCACATGGTGAACGCCTACAACCTTCATCCACACTCTCCTCGGCCTAGAAAATCAAATTAAACCTAACCTACTCCGACAGGAGTTCGGCAACTCTATAACCCGTGCGGCTCCTAACGCAGACATCACGGGTTAGCGTTGGCTCTACACTATGGCGCGGTGCAAGCACAGCGCTAGCGAACTCGCCTGTTTCACAGCGTCTATGCTCAGCAGCCTGCTATTCATCACACCTCAACCCTCATCAACATCAGCGATATGATTAATACAGATGAATTCTGGATAGGCGGGATGGATATTGCAGCAGCGCTGCCGGTATTTGTAGTGACATTGCGCGAGGGTGTGGAAGCGGCGTTGGTGGTGGGCATTGTCTTGGCCTACCTCCGCAACGCTGGAGCAACCCGCCTCAACCCCTGGGTGTATGGTGGCATTGGCGTGGGGGTTGCCAGCAGTGTGGCAATCGGCGTAGCGCTGCGGCAGGTGCTGGGCTGGGTCGCTGGCGCAGAGCAGGGCTATGGGCAAGTGCTAAAGCTGTCGTTAGAAGCGCTGTTTGGAGCGGTGGCGATCGCCCTTCTGAGCTGGATGCTGGTGTGGATGACTCAGCAAGCGCGCGGGATGAAGGCAGACGTGGAGGGCACCCTGTCTACCGTACTGAGTCAACAGCAGTCGGGCTGGGGCGTATTTGGTCTGATTTTGATTGCTGTGCTGCGCGAAGGCTTTGAGACGGTGCTCTTTGTCTCAGCGCAGTTTGAGCAGGGCTGGATGCCGGTGCTAGGGGCGATCGCCGGGCTCACGGGCGCGGTGCTCATTGGCATTGCGCTATTTCAATTGGGTATCAAGATCAATTTACGTCGATTCTTTCAGACCATGGGCGTGCTGCTGCTGCTGATTGTGGCAGGGCTGGTGGTGTCGGTGCTGCGCCATGTGGATGGGGCGATCGCCCTGTGGACGCAGCTCAATCCCGAGGCAGTGCGGTATTGCTTAACCGCAGGATCTGGCTCTTGCCTGCTGGGGCCGCAAGTGTGGAACCTAAGCCAGATTCTGCCCGACCGCGCGTTTCCGGGTGTGGTGCTAAAGGCGCTGCTGGGATACCGAGATCAGCTATTTTTGGGACAGGCGATCGCCTATGTCGGCTTTCTCTTGACCGTGGGCACGCTCTACTGGCGCAGCCTTCAGCAGGCCACTGCTGCGATGCGCCCGGCTGCTACAAAGCCTCCAGCGATGGCTCCTCCACAGTAGCAATCGCATCAGATCGGTCGAGTCAGGGCGTTTCATCAATATCGATGGTTAAATTGTGAACCGATGGCGCAGGCACCCGTGGGCTTTCAAACCAAGGATTTTCCCACAATCTACCGTCGGAAAATTGAAGGGAAAAATTGGATGCTTTAGAATGTTGAGAAGTATGAAAGTAATTGTGCGATCGCCCGTCCGTTTAGGACGCTCGCTGCTCCCCCCGCAGAATGCATGTCGTGTGCAAAATCCAAGCACGGCAATGATGCAACAGAACGACAGGCTCTGCTGAGGATCGGTTTCCATTGGCCTACGGGCTCTGCCCCTGGGTTTAAGAAAATGCCACGTCACAATTGTCTACAGTCCTGACAGCTGCAGGTCATGCTGCCCACAGCAGCGACAGTGGCCTCTGCACCAGCTAGGGTAGACACGCAGCCGATAAAATTTCTAGCGAGAGTTTGCCATGTCAGTAGAAACATTAGAAAAGCGATCTGTTACTCCTGATAAGTCCGCCGCCAAAAAACCCGCTCCCCGATACAAGGTGTTGTTGCACAACGACGATGTCAACAGCATGGAGTATGTGGTGCAGGTATTGATGAAAACTGTGTCTGGGCTGACGGCTCCCCAAGCCGTAAACATCATGATGGAAACACACATGAATGGGGTAGGGCTGGTGATTACCTGCGCCCAAGAGCACGCCGAGTTCTATTGCGAAACTCTAAAGAATCATGGCCTCACCAGCACGATCGAACCCGATGAGTAAGGTGACCTATGCCATCGTCGGGTGCGATCGCACGCGTAACCTCGGGCAGTCCCTTAGCAGGCGATTATTGTAAAGTAGGGGCGCAAAAGGTTACCCCACTTCAGAATCATTGCAAAAAGACCCCTACCGGCCCCTTTCTAAGGGTTGTGTGATGTTTGGAACTTATCAACAAAGTCAGCTCAGAATTGAAGTAGACGCATCCGAGTCAACCATTAGTCAATGCTTGCTGCGGCCTGAACAAATTCGCCGTTGGATGCTCCCTAATCGACTCTCTCCAGACCTTCCTGATGCCTTAACAACGGGGATGCAGTTTACAAGCTGGCTTGGCCCAGTTGCTGTGGTTCATCAAGTGGAACAGGCCTCAACCCGATGTTTGTGGCTATTGCTGAGCCAGGGCATTGATGGCTACCACCGCTGGCAGTGGGGTGAGGGCTGGGTGCAATCCTCCATTGAAGGCGTGTCGCTGCTGCCGCTAAATCTAGGCCAAACCGTGTCGCTGCTCAATCTGCGGCGAGTGCTTGCAGATATCCACAATGCGTAGTTATAGCTTTGGGGATTCAGTACAGCGATGATCTCCTTATACCCGCGCTTCAAGGCGACATATTGCATAAGCACAATAAAACGATGGGCAGTGGATTGACTGCACTGCCCATCAAATACGACTCATCTAGTAACGAGTAAAACTCGTCTTAGAATCGATTGGTTTCTCTGGGTAAACCGCCGCCATCACCAAATCCAGGCTGATTTAGGAAGAGGTTTTTAGCTACATCATTTTGGTATACGCAATCAATCTTTGGACGCTCATTGGGTCGATCGAGAGCACCTGTAAAGCCAAATGTGTTTAGCCGCTGACGACATTGCTTCACATCATCTGAACTCACCAAATCCCTACGTTCTAGAATTGACCAGTTGGTGCTTCTCAGCACGCATCCGGGCTGCATCATCGGCTGAGACACATATACGTTGAAGGGGTTGAGCGTTACAAACGCACGCATATCTACTGTGATGGAGCTCGCACCATAGCTGGCACAGAGTTCTGCGTTTGGAGCACTGCGGTCAATCACCTCCCGTGAGGCGACGTTTTCAACGCCAAAATTCGCTGTCGAGCTGAAGGCAATTCCCAGCCCGATCCCCAAAATAAACACAGCCGCCATCACAGCGACTGATGCATAGCTGAATGCCGCTGCAACGGGTGACCTGCTCTGTGGCTTATCCACAGGCGGTCTGGGCGATGGGCTTCTGGGTGGCATGCTGTTTCTTCGTCTCATAGCTGAGATGAACGGGTTAGTAAATGGATAGAAAGACTGGGGTTATTAAACCACACAATCTCAGTCAATAGTATCTCGATCAACATTGTAGCTGCTGCGTCCTATAACCGTCAGGCTTGATGCGCTGAGGAAGGCGTGAAATCCATGGGGCGATCGCCCAAAGCCGTTGAGTTCACAAAAGGTAGGGCTTCTCCGCTCCCATCCCATTTAGAGCTCTACACACACCTACATAGCCGCTGAGCGCGAGGGGAAGACCTCAGGCGTAGCGACTGAAACTCAGCCCCGCGCAGCAGAAAAAGTAAAGAAATGTCAAAATTAAAACGTCGCAGGATGGCAGTTGCCATCATCCCTGCCTCCCGCGTTTTTCTAAGCGTGTTTGCCGGGTGTGTCTTACCCACCTGCCGCGTCTTGTGCACTCATATTCCGAGGTTTGCCGTCTGTGACTTCCCAGCCATCCTTAAAGTTTCTCCGTTCTACCCGCTCTGGCTCGTTAAAAACGCTGTTCAGCGACAGCCTAACGGTCTTTTGGGGAGACTGGCTTGATTTGCGGGTGCGCGCTCTCCAAGTCATTGCATCAGGCTTGGTGTCGCCACTGATCTATATTCTGGCGTTTGGGTTGGGGCTGGGTAGCGCCCTCGACTCCGCAATGGAGCCGCCTGCGGGAGATAGCTACCTCCAGTTCATTCTGCCGGGAATGGTGGCATTGTCGTCGATGACCATTTGTTTTGGTGGCACGACGTTTTCAATCTGCGGTGAACGGCTGTATAGCAAAACGTTTGAGGAGATTTTGTTGCTGCCGTCTCCTCCGCTGGCCTTGTTTTTGGGGAAGATGCTTGCGGGCGTTGTGCGAGGGCTGATGACATCCGTGTCGGTGGTGGCGATCGCCCTCCTATTTACCCGCAACCTTAACTTTCTCAGCCCGCTGTTTTTGCTGGTGCTGGTACTCAACTGCGCCGTGTTTGCCGGGTTGGGCGTGATTGTGGGGCTCAACGTAAAGTCTTTAGAAGAAGTAGGACTGCTCAACAACTTTTTGATTGTGCCCATGTCGTTCTTGGGGGCGACCTTTTTTGACCCGGCAACGCTGCCGCTGGCGCTCAAGGCGATCGTTTACCTGCTGCCTCTGACTTACACCACAACGGCACTGCGAGCAGCGGTGTATGAGCCATTGGCTCGCTTTCCCTGGTACAGTATTGCGGTGTTGCTGGTCACGGCGATCGCCCTCTCGGCGATCGGGGCCTATCAGTTCTCTCATCAAAAAGATTGAAGACGGGTCGGCGGTCAGCACACAGCCGTAAACATTCCAACCCTTAACCCCCAACCCTTACTACCCAACTCTCAAATGGCATCTGACGATCTCCGCGCCACTCGAATTGAAAAAGCCCAGCAGTTGCGAGAACTCGGCTTTAATCCCTACGCATACCGGTGGGATGTGACGCACAATGCAGCCGAGTTGCAGGATAAATACGCTGACTTGGAGAATGGGGCAGAAGTGGGAGATGAGGTGGCGATCGCCGGTCGCATCATGAATCGCCGCGTGTTCGGAAAACTGGCGTTTTTCACCTTACAAGATGAGACCGGCAGCATCCAGCTCTACCTCGACAAGCAAACCATCCAAGACGGCATGGCCGATCTAGATGCAGAAGCCTTTGACCACCTTAAAACCCTGACTGATGCGGGAGATTTCTTTGGAGTGCGGGGCACCCTTAAGCGTACCGATAAGGGCGAGCTGTCGATCAAGGTCCACCAATACGCCATTCTCACAAAGTCGCTGCAACCCCTGCCCGACAAATGGCATGGGTTGACCGATGTCGAAAAGCGATACCGCCAGCGCTATGTGGATCTGATTGTTAACCCCGAGGTGCGCAATACCTTTCGACGGCGGGCGCAAATCACCACCAGCATTCGCCAGTTTTTGACCCAGCGCGACTTTCTAGAAATTGAAACGCCGGTGTTGCAAAGCGAGGCGGGCGGTGCCGATGCTCGCCCCTTCGTCACTTATCACAACACCCTCGATATGGAGTTGTACCTACGAATTGCCACCGAGCTGCACCTGAAGCGGCTCGTCGTGGGCGGATTCGAGAAGGTGTTTGAAATTGGTCGTATTTTTCGCAACGAGGGCATCTCCACCCGCCACAATCCCGAATTTACCTCGATTGAGGTGTATTGGGCCTATGGTGACTATCACGACATGATGGTGCTGACAGAGGAATTGATTGTGGCGGTAGCGCAGTCGGTTTGTCCCTCGCTGGCGCTCACCTATCAGGGGCAGCCGGTAGATCTCACCCCGCCGTGGCGACGCGTGTCGATGCATGAGGTTGTGCAAGACGCGACCGGGATTGATTTTGCTCAGTTTCAGTCATTGGATGAGGCCAAAGCGGCAGCAGCGGCGGCGGGCATTACCAATCTAGACAAGTGCGATGCAGTGGGACGGGTGCTCAATGAAGCGTTTGAGCAAACGGTGGAACCGACGCTGATTCAGCCTACGTTTATTACCGACTATCCGGTAGAAATTTCGCCCCTGGCAAAGCCTCACCGCAGCAAACCTGGTCTGGTAGAGCGATTTGAGCTGTTCATTGTGGGACGAGAGACGGCCAACGGATTCTCTGAGCTAACAGATCCCATCGATCAGCGCTTGCGGTTTGAGGCGCAGTCGGCCCGCAAAGCCGCAGGCGATCTGGAGGCCCACGAGGTGGATGAAGACTTTTTGCTGGCGCTGGAGTATGGCCTGCCGCCTACGGTGGGCATGGGCATGGGGATTGATCGATTGGCGATGCTGCTGACGGACTCTGCTAGCATTCGCGATGTGATTGCGTTTCCGCTATTGAAGTCTGGAAAAGACACCGCTGAGGGTGAGCAGTCGTCTTAAGCTGCTAAGTACCTTGTTGTCATTCATTAGCCACATCCTGGGAGATCCCCCTAAATCCCCCTTGAAAAGAGGGACTTTGAATCCAGTTCCTCCCTTTCTTAGGGGGGCTAGGGGGGATCAATCCTCGGGAAGGTCTACTTTGAGGTCTTATGTGTACTTGGTAGGTCGTCTTGAGGGAAGACTGCTCGGCGGAGGGTTCAGTCTACTCGTTGAGGTGAGGGCTAGGGCGATCGCCCACCGGCAGCGCAGTCTCACCTGCCCCAATCTGTGATAGCCAGGCTTGGGTAAGGCTGGGCGATCGCAGATGAACCATCGTCAGGTGAGTATAGGCGGGTTGCTGAACCAGGGCTGGGTATTTTCTACGGTTTTGCCAGTAGGTTCTCAGCATCCAAAGCAAGATTGAATCTCGGCTCAAAAACGATTTCAGGAAGGTTTCCCGATTGCCATTCCACAAGTGTTCTTGGCGGAGCGATCGCCTTAGGGTTCGTCGCCACAACCGTTGCAGCACAACTCCAAATGGGTAATCCAAAAAAACCACCGTATCGGCTCGCTGCCAAACCAAATCTCGCACTTGACCATAGTTGCCATCTATAACCCAGCGATCGCCCGACAGAGCCTCCGCTACGCGCTTACGCAAGCGATCGTCTGAAACTGACGTCCAATTGGGCTCCCAATGCAAGGCGTCTAATTCGATGTGGGGAATCTGCAAACGCTGCGCGACCTGACGCGCTAGGGTTGTTTTGCCCGAGCCAGTCGTGCCTACAATCGAAATTCGCTGACCGCAGTACCTGTTCATACCGTGCCTATTGTCATGGACATTTATCCTACAGCTAATTTCAGATAAACAGCCCAAGGGTTCCGGTAAACCTAGTTGTCGATGAGCACCAAAAAAAAACTATGCCAACGAGCAGTACAGTGAACGGGTGCAAGCCCTACGGCATGAGTATCGATACTGACTCGAGTGGGTAGACATCCGCAACGTTGGGTTCATCGATGAGTCGGGGGTCTACTTGGCGATGACACGACAGCGAGACCGCTCCCCGATTGGAGAACGGGTTGTGGATAGCACCCCTCGCAATGATGGGCAGAACATCTCGGTTCTAGGAGCGTTGGGTTTTGATCACGGCCTAACCATGTTCGTTAACTGACTGTGTATTGGTATTCAGACTTCAACAGCTTCATCACAACATAGGAGTCGTAGTGAAGAATACCGGGAATGCGACGGATTTTTTCTAAGAGCGCGAGCAGTTCATCATGGCTGCCAAAAAAGGCATCCATTGTGACGTTGTATTGCCCGGTGATAATGGCGACGAATTGAATCTCGGGCATATGGGTTAGGGTCTCCGCTACGGCGTCAACCTGGGCGATCGCCACATTGAGACGAATGATGATGGTGTGGGGATTGCCTAGCTTAGCAGGGTTAAGCCATGCATGCACTTTCATAACGCCTGATTGGAGCAACCGTTGCACGCGATAGCGCGCGGTGGCTTTTGGGATGGTGAGTTGGGTCGCAATCTCAGTAAACGAAACTCGACCATCTTCTTTGAGTAATCGGATGATCTCTAGATCCAGGTCATCCAAAAAAGATGAGTCTTCAGACGGTGTAGGAAGGGGTAAGGCGCCAACAGAGCTCATGCGTTAATAATCAAAACTCAATAGATATATTTCACCATTGAACAATCAAAAACAGCAAACTTAATTTTGTAATACAAAAAACAATTCGAGATTAATTTTTTGTTTATGTTCTTTGTTGTGCAGGTATTCATGGATTGACGCAGCAGGGAGTGAGCCACAGTTGAGGAGCGTGGCTACCCCCAAGGCGAAAGGCTTTCGTAGACGGCGGGGCAAGAGCAATCAGAACTTCCTGTCTCTTAGTTTTTTGTGGCTTCAAACAGCCCTCATCTCACAGGTTGCTGAATGGGCGATGGCGGCTGATGCGGTTAGTGCCAAGGTTTTTGCGCCGACCCTAGGGGTGCTGTTCTCTAGTCTCTGGGTTCAGGTTTTTAGTTTTTCTAGCTTTAGGTTTAGGAGGATCTTGATGCGTGACATGCTCTATCAATTCGGTCGAAAGACAAAGGTTTTGGGTTTTTGTTTACTGATTTTAGTGAGTTGTTTGACGGTAGTTGCCTGTGGGGGTGGAACTGCTACCACAGGCAACGGAACCATTGTGGTTGCGACAGAAAACGATTATCCGCCCTTCGACTTTTTGAGGGATGGTGAACATGTGGGCTATAACCAGGCACTGTTAGATCTTGTGCAAGAACGTATTCCCCAGACCATTGACCAGCAAGTGTTGCCATGGCAGGGCATTCTCACTGGCCTGGCCTCGGGGCAATATGACCTAACCAACGCGGCGGTTGCCATGTTAGAAGACCGCGTGGATAGTCTCGACTTCACTATGCCCATTACAGAGTTCACGAACTATTACGTGAAGCGAGCTGGAGATATGTCTATCTCCAGCATCGAAGATTTTTCTGGAAAGCGCGTTGGCGTTCAGCAAGGGGGCGTAACGCTTCAAGTGCTAGAAGACGTGGTGAACGAACAGCTGGCCGAAATGGGGGCAGACCCCGCTCAGGCAGTGGAGTATGAGGCATTTTCAGAAGCCTATCAAGATTTAGAAAACCAGCGTTTGGATGCAGTGATCAACAACGTGGTAGCGCTAGCGGAACTAACCAACGAGCGCCCCGAAACCTTTGAGTTGGGCACACAGGTCGGAGACAAAATGTATGCAGGCTGGGTGGTGAGCAAGGGAAACACCGAAATTTTAGAGCCTGTGAATGCCGCCCTAGCAGAAATCAAGGCGGAGGGACTCATGCAGCAGCTTCAAGAGGAGTGGCTGAAGGTGAGCTTTGATGACCTACCGGACAAGCCCATGCTGCCGGGAGATGTGCCAATGCCAACAAACTAAACGACGGGCAACGGTATGAGACATTCACCCATGGGTTGCACATCGTACATATTACAACCCTTCGACTCAGAGAGTGAGTATGACAACCAAGTCAGCGTTAGAACAGAGGAACGTCCGTGGGCAACTTAGTGTATCTATGGCAAGGATTATGGATTACCTGTTTGTTTTCCTTGGTCGCAAGCTGCATTGGCATTCCTTTGGGTTTGGCGGTTGCCATGATTCGAGTTCAGAAGATTTGGGTGATTGGGCCGTTGCTAGCGATATACGTCAGCTTTTTGCGGGCGATTCCGGTCATCTTACTGATTTTGCTGTTCTATTTTGGGCTGTCGGCGTTAGGGCTGCGGTTGGGGGCCTTTAATGCGGGAGTTGTTGCTCTGTCGCTCAATCACTCAGCCTTTGTGAGTGAGATCTTTCGCTCCGCTATCCTCAATTTTCCGCAGGAGCAGGTCGAGGCTGCTCAGTCGGTGGGTATGCTCCCTAGCCAGATTTTTTGGCGAATTATGCTGCCACAGATTTGGCGGGGGAGTCTGCCGGCCCTGACGAACGAAATCACCCTGATGGTGAAGACTAGCCCTGCCGTTGGCATCATCGGCATCACAGATTTAACCCGACGGGCGAGCCAGTTGGCTGCTAGCAATTTTCAGCCTATTCCGATGATGGTTGCAGCTACGCTGCTGTACGTGGTTGTGCTGCTGCTGCTATCGCGGCTAGGAGGGTGGGTCGGAACACGCCTACAGGAGAAGTACGAATTGGTATGAACTTGCGATTTGAAGTCGTTCTCGATAACTTTCCTCGGTTTTTGACTGGGTTGTGGAATACGGTGTGGCTTTCGGGGTTAGGGATGGCCGCGGCAATGGTGCTAGGTCTACTGCTGCTGGTTCCACTCATTGCCCCGCGTCCTGCGTTTCGAGATTCCGCTCGAACCTTTGTCGATGCCGCCCGGTCGGTTCCATTTCTGCTTCTGATTTACATGGTTTACTATGCCTTACCTCAGGTGGGGCTAACGCTCGACCGATGGACAACAGCCTTGGTCACGATTGTGGTGTACAACACGGCCTACATTGCTGAAATTTTGCGATCGGCCTGGCTGAGTATTCCGAAGGGGCAAACGGAGGCAGCTCAAGCGTTTGGCTTTAATGACTTCAGGCTGTTTCGGCGTATTATTGCACCCCAGGTGCTACTGCTCTCTGGGCCGATGCTGGGCAATCAGTTTATTCAGGTGGTGAAGGATTCTGCCTTTTTAGCAGTGATTACGATTCCTGAGTTGACCTATGCAGCTCAGTCGATCCAGTCGCGCTATTTGGTGCCGTTTGAGTCATTTATTGTGGCTGCGCTGATGTATTGGCTGCTATGTGTCGTGATTGAGTTAGGTGTTCAGCATGTGGAGAAGCTCAGGGATGGTTATGTCAGATATTAGGGATGCGATCGCCCCTCCCCCCGCTGTCCAGGTTCTAGATCTATTCAAGCAGTTTGGTTCACTGCAAGTGCTTCAGGGCATCAATCTCAAAATTATGCCTGGTGAAACGGTTTGTCTGCTTGGCCCTAGCGGTTCAGGAAAGTCAACCCTGTTGCGCTGCATCAACTGGCTAGAACCCCCCACTCAAGGACAGGTGATTATCCACGGCACCCCGATCGGCCAGCGTCAGGTCGGAAACCGTACGGTTCCCATGTCCACCCCTGAACTCTCCCAGATGCGTACCCGCATCAGTATGGTGTTTCAACATTTCAATTTGTGGCCCCATCTAAACGTTTTAGGAAACATTACTGAGGCTCCGATTCATGTTCAAAAGCGACCCAAACCCGAGGTTAAGGCCGAGGCCGAAGCCTTGCTTCAAAAGGTGGGACTATACGACAAGCGGCATATTTACCCAGCTCGACTGTCGGGCGGGCAAAAGCAGCGGGTGGCGATCGCCCGAGCCTTGGCTATGCGATCTGAAGTCATGCTGCTAGACGAACCCACCAGTGCCCTTGACCCAGAACTGGTGGGAGAAGTGCTTGACGTGATCCGCAGCCTCACCCAAGACGGGATGACCCTAATCATCGCTACCCACGAGATGAAATTTGCTGAAGAGGTTGCTAACCGCATCGTGTTCATGGACAAGGGACACATTATCGAAGAGACAAGCCCCCAAATTTTCTTTACGCGACCCCAAACCGACCGAGCCAGGCAGTTTCTAGAGCGCTACGTCTACGCTTAACGCAACTGCACAGGCCATCCATAGACCCTAGTTTTTATCGTTTGAGGAGTGATTTCTATGACTACATTGCAATCGTCCCCGGTGACTATCCCAGCTCGTCAAGGAAAAGCAACCTATCTGTCTCAGGGACAATCCATTAAGGTGACCAACCTGAAGGGTTCTCAAGTAGTCGATACTTGGGCATTTAACGTCAACGACCTTAAAGAATTGATGTCGATGGAGCATACTCGGGCGTTGATCGGCAAAATTATTCCAAAAGTGGGCGACACCCTCTACACCAACCACCGCCGTCCCATCCTTACTCTGGTCGAAGACACATCTCCTGGCGTTCACGACACGTTAATTGCTGCGTGCGATCGCTATCGCTACGAATTGCTCGGAGTTCCCAACCACGATAACTGCGCTGACAACCTACATACTGCTCTAGGCGAACTTTCCTTGATCCCGCCTGAAGTTCCCAGTCCCTTAAATCTATTCATGAATATCCCTGTCACTGAAGGGCTCTACACAGAATTTGTTGCCCCGGTCAGCCGACCAGGAGATTATGTTGTACTTAAAGCTGAAATGGACTGTATTGTAGCGTTCTCCGCTTGTCCTCAAGACATTGTTCCGGTCAATGGCGCCGATTGCCTTCCCACTGATGTTCAGTACGAGATCTTTTAATGTGAATTAAACCATTGTTGTGAATCCCCTACTGCGCAGGGAGTGCGCAACAATAACAAATCCTCAAACCAACACTTAACGCGCTAATTTGAGAATTTCGGCCTTATCCGTGCAATTTGTTTCTTAAGAGTTTGGTCTCAATGCAAAACGGTGCTGTCCGCATCGCAGACAGCACCGTTTTATGTATTTACCGAACTAAGGCAACTTCTGGAAAACTTTCTCCCTAATGGTGGGCAGTGCCCACCCTACGGTGGCTACAGTCGCCGGATAAAGCGGGCATCTTCTTTTCTAGAAATCTCCTAAGGTTGGATCAACCTAAAGTGACCGATTCTACTTCACAGACGCCTTGCCACCAGCATCTTCCAGCTTCTTCTTCGCTTCTTCTGCGGCATCTTTTGCAATGCCCTCTTGAATGGCTTTAGGTGCAGATTCAACCACTTCCTTCGCTTCTTTCAGGCCAAGGCCGGTCAATTCACGCACAATCTTAAGCACTGCAATCTTCTTATCGGCAGGAACTTCATCCAGCACGACATCAAACTCAGTTTGCTCTTCGACCTCTTCAGCGGCAGCCGCGCCACCTGCGCCAGGCGCCATCATCATCATGCCACCAGCCGGAGCAGCTGCGGTGACACCAAAAGCCTCTTCGATTTGCTTGACCAACTCAGACGCTTCAAGAAGCGAAAGGGTTTTCAACTTTTCTAAAATTTCATCGGTTACTGCAGACATGGATTCATTCTCCCTAAAACATCAAATGGAATGGCGTGTATTTTGGTCTTGAAACCAGTTGTAACGGGTCAACGGATGCGCAACTAGCTCTACACATTAAGCTGCATCGTTCTCTTTATCAGCCACAGCTTGCAGCACTCGAGCTAGAGAAGATGGAACCTCTTTAATGCTTACAGCCAACTTGGTCGTTACCGAATTAATGGCACCTGCAATTTGACCCATCAACTCTTCTTTCGACGGTAGATCGCCGATAGCTCTGACATCAGCTTCGCTCAGTGCCCTACCTTCTAGCACTCCACCGCGAATCTCTGTCTTTTTACTGGCCTTCTGGAATGCTTGATAAGCTTTAATGGCTCCACCAATGTCATCCTGAAGCAACAAAAAAGCAGATGAGTCTTTACACAACTCAGTCATCGGTTGCCAGCTATCATCCCCATCAATCGCGATTTTCATCAGCGTATTTTTGGCGATTTTGCATTTGGCACCTGAAGGCCGCAATTGGTTGCGCAACTGAGTAATTTCAGCAACCGTTAGCCCTTTGTAATCAATGACAATGGCCATTTGCGTGTGGCTCAGTTGCTCTTTGATCTCTGCAACAAGCACTTTCTTATCTTCATAAGTTCTACCCATACATGTCTCACCTCCTGTTCTTTGGGTGTTGTGAACAACTGACGATTATTTCCATAAAAAACCCCGGCAGGTTAGCCGGGGTCGTGCGATAGCATAGTCTACTTCTGATCTCAGCACAGACTATACATCTCCCAACAACCTCGGCAGGATATTAAGCCCTAAGGCACCCACTGTCTCCGGCGTTATATTCAGTTATGAAAATGAATCAAACTTTTCATCCCTCCAGGGGAATATTCTTATGCTGCATCTGAGACTTTCATGTCTCGGAGTACATTGATATCGACTTCAATCGAAGGACCCATTGTAGCGGCAACATAGAGCGATCGCCAATAGCGCCCTTTTGCTCCAGATGGGCGATTGCGGTCAATTGTTTCTTGCAACGCCTTTAGGTTTACCAACAAATCCTCAGCAGAAAAAGAAGCCTTACCAAACATAACATGCACAATCCCAGTTCGATCAGCACGAAACTCTAGCTTACCTGCTTTGAATTCTTCGATGGCTCGCCCTAGGTCAAAGGTGACCGTCCCCCCTTTTGGAGACGGCATCAAACCTCGAGGGCCTAGCAATCGACCCAGCTTTGCCACTTGGGGCATCATATCTGGCGTCGCTACCAACACATCAAAATCCAGCATTCCTTTCTGAATTTCGTCGATCAACTCTTCGGAGCCCGATAAATCTGCCCCTGCGTTTGATGCTTCTGTTACCTTTTCACCCCTAGCAATCACTGCAACTCGAACAGTTTGGCCCGTGCCCTTAGGCAGTGCCACTGTGGTACGCAGTTGCTGGTCAGTGTACTTAGGATCAATCCCTAACCGAATGTGTGCTTCAGCCGACTCTGAAAACTTTGCCGTTGCAGTGTCCTTCAACAGTTGCAAAGCTTCAGTCGGCTCATAGGCTCTCTCTTCGACCTTCGACAGTAATGCCTGTAGGCGACGCGATACTTTCTTTGTCATTAAAGTCCTCCTCGGGGTGCTTGCGAAACCAACGTCTCTTCCCCAAATTTGTTTAACAATCTAACTCAAACCAGACTAACGAATTTGTTAGCTACTTAGCTAGCAAACAATGCTACTGAATCAACTAACCCGTCACCGTCACGCCCATGTTCCGAGCCGTCCCTTCCACAATTTTCATGGCGGCTTCTACATCGTTAGCATTCAGGTCAGGCATTTTCTTTTCTGCGATCTCTTTTAACTGGTCGCGAGTAATAGAGCCAACTTTTTTCTTGTTCGGCTCACCAGAACCTTTGTCGATGCCGGCTGCTTTTTGAATCAACACCGAGGCAGGGGGTGTTTTAAGCACAAACGTAAAGCTTCGATCTTCAAAGACCGAAATCTCTACCGGAATTACTGTTCCCGTCTGGTCAGCGGTTTTAGCATTATATTCTTTGCAGAACATCATGATATTAACCCCGTGCTGACCTAGCGCAGGACCAATCGGAGGTGCAGGGTTTGCCTTTCCCGCCTGAATTGCCAACTTAATAACTGTTACGACCTTCTTTGCCATTGTTTCGATTAACTCTGTTTCTGAACCTGGTTAAACTCCAACTCGACCGGTGTGTCTCGTCCAAAAATCGAGAGCAACGCCTTCAACTTGCTGCGTTCAGGGCTAACTTCAATGACCTCGCCCTCAAAGTCCTTAAACGGCCCTGACAACACAACAATCTTATCTCCCGCTGCCATATCGATTTTGACGACGGGTTTTTGCTCCTGAGCGCGTTTGAAAATGCGCTCTACTTCGGAGTGCGCCAGTGGCATAGGCTTCACATGCCCGCGTCCACGTCCATATCGCCGCTTTTGCTCTGCACCAACAAAGTTAATGACATTGGGCGTGTTTTTAACCACCTGCCAAGTTTCGTCATCCATGACCATACGGATTAAAACATAGCCTGGGAACACCTTCTCAGCACCCTCTTTGGGTTTATTGCCTTTTTGAGGCTTAAGCACTGGAGTTTGAGGAATTTCGATTTGACGAATACGACCCACTACGTCTAACGTACCGATTCGCTGCTCAAGGTTCAACTTAACTCGATTTTCGCAGCCTGACGCCACTTGCACGGCATACCACCGAGCAGGTACCGCAGGTGCTGCCTCTGGCTCTCTGGACACATTCTCCAGATCTGCGTTTTCTGGCTCTCTTACGTTGTCTGACTCGTCTGAGGCGAGAATCATCAGAATACCTGCTGTGCAATCCAACTAAAAAGGTTGTCAACCAAATAAATAACGCCTGCTGAAATGATGACCATCA
>JBGTOF010000155.1:0-6388 GCA_041742695.1 Elainellales cyanobacterium
CCGAGCTATGGGGACTGGATTCGGTTTGCCTTGGAGCGGAAGTATCCGGGAGCAGATCGGGCTTGGATTTGGCAGTTTGTGTCTTCTTCGCCGCCGCGATCGCAAATTAGGGAAAAAGCGTGGAGGAGAGCGATGGCTCCGCCACAGCCCAGGGTTTCGTCATCGGAGTGGGGAGCCATTAACAATGGCAAAAGCCATTGCAATCTCCTTGATAGATCGCAATGGCTTTACATCCCCTCTTGGGAGGGGTGCCCAAAGGGCGGGGTGGGTTCAACCCCAGCAGATCAGGGTTAGGATGAGGGCTTTTCAATCATCTGTTGACAAGTTTTTCAATCCATTAGTCTGGGATTAAAAAACTTAGGCTCGGTTACCGTTGTACGCTGAATTCACACGGGGATGATGCCTGCCCACCTGAGAGCCAAAAAGCGCCGCAGCTAATGCAAACAAAGACCCTATGAAAAAAGACCAGCCCGCTTTGGCGGCATTACCGGCAATATCTCTAGTCTGCTCAGCCGTGACATTGGGTGCTTCGTCTGGGAGAGTAACCCCACCCTGCTGAGCTTGACCGATTGCCTCCCCCGCATTAGAGGCCAAAATACCGAAAGCACCAGAAACACCACTGGAGAGTAGCCAAGCGCTAATGGCAATCGTGGTTGCCCACAAAATTGTGGCATTCAGTAGGGCGCTGCTTTTGTTCATAGGGACAGCGGCGCGAGCGGTTACCCAACCCCCAATAAACAGCGATATCAGCAAACTGATAATGGACCAAATGCCGACTGCCGAACCCACGTCGCCCAAACTAGAACGGGGGGCACCAGAGTTGGCAATGGAAGTCAGCCCAATGGCCACACCGAAAGCTGCTAAAACTAGCTGAGAAGCAATCGCGGTAAATAATCCAGCAAAAATGGGACCCCAACGCACAATGTCATGATATTCCCGATTGGAGCTTACAGAGACGGGGTCAGCATAATTTCTGACGGACGGATCTCCTATGGGTTGATTTTCGACAGGTGGATTAGAGTAAGCCATGATATTCTCCTGATAAAAGCTGATTTCAAAATGGTTTTCACATTGTTTTTTGACATCTATCTCGGCAAGCAACGTGCTTTATTCGCTGCCATTTGAGAATTGAATTAGCTGGAAAAACTACAATGTTTATTCACCTATGTTAGCATGGTAAAATAGACTTTGAATCCGTCTTTAGATATAGACTAAAATATATTAATTGGCATTTTAGTGGTGCCAATCTTTGTTTTAATAACTAAAAAATTGAACAAATCAGACAAGTTTTTAATCGGTCTATTGGCAAGTAGGAGAAGCTCCGACTACTGAGGGTAGCCTACTTATTTTTATCGTTGAATTTGGCGCACGGACGGTAGCTTATACCAAGGCAGATGGGGATACTCATGATGTTCCCAATGGTAGCCAAAATGATAGCAAGTTAAGAAGGAAAGAATGAGTGGATAGTTACTGCTGACCGCATGATGAGAATTCTCGAAATCCTCTGATCGATGGGGCAAATAGGTGCCAAAGAAAAACAACTGCATTGAACTGAGGCCAATGGGTAGGAACCAAAATAGAAACAGGCTGCTAGCAGGAACATGAAGCCCAAAGTTAAACGTGAGAAATATAATGATTATCTTGACAAGTATAATAGTCCTTTCTTTCGCATTTAAATATTCCTGCATGAATTTCCAATACCAGAGCACGATATGGCGATGGTTGCCATCGTGAAAGTCGGGGTCACCCTCTTGACCAGGGTGCCGGTGATGTCGCCAATGATTCCGAAAAAGTTTTTTGTAAGACAGTAAAGCATATAGAGTAAGGCATAATTGCCCAATCCCGTGATTGCAACGGTAATTTCGCGGCAGTACGGCTCCATGGATAGCGTCATGTACCACAATAAACAGCCCGGTCTGGATATACGTGCGGCCTAATATCGCAAGTAAAATCCATGGCAACGAGAGTTGAGCAGCATTTATTAATAAAAGAAAGACTAAGCTGCTAACCCAGAGTATGATAATGACTGAAGCAACTAGAATTCCTGGCAGCGAGGGTAAATATAGGTCAGGCTGTATACAAATCGGCCTCGTCAAGAGACACCGAAGTCTCGCCGCCAACCCTGCCAAATTTGGGCTCTGGCCCCCATGCCATTTTGACAACATATGTCCAGGTTTCAGCTTCATATTTATAGCTTTGTACGATGCCTTCTCCACCCAAGAAGCTTACTCGCTGGGCATGGTAAAAACTTGGTGCTCCGGTCAGCATCTCAGCCATAGATAAAACCTATCTAACTTTACTATGGAGTCAAATTCAGGCAAGCTCTAGAGTTAGGAGGATAATGAAAAGTTTCATTTATTGCACTTCATATATATCACTTTATGATCATCTTATAAGGATAATTTTGCTGGGTGGACCCCACTTTTGTCATCCTGTTCGCGGAGCGACTCCGAAGGAGTAACGGAACGGAGTGTAGCAAAAGATCTCAGTCCTTGCACAAGATCAGGATTCTTCACTTCGCTATCGCTACGTTGCTCTTGCAGAGCCGCTAACGCGAACAGAATGACATTTGCAAAACTGGGATGCACCCATTTTGTTTAGGTAACGAATGTGACACTGTCCTCCAGTACTGGCATAGTCTGACAGCAATGATCGCAACGCCAGTACAACTTATTCGAACGAACATGACGGAGCAAAATATCGGCGCAACATGGACATAAATGTCTGTTATCAATCGCCTGATCTCGATCAATTAAACTAGTGTGCCATTTTCCACTCAGAATAGAATCCATCGACAAAGTAGGCGTTGTTATTTCATGCATGTTCCTTAATCCTCAGGCTTAGACCAAGTTCAGTTTGAGGCCAGTCAATTTTAGATTGACAAAGCACCCACTCTGAACTTGGATTGCTTAACCTCATTGTTTCAGTGCTTTTTTAACCTGTTTAACCACAGGTAGCTCAGTGTCGTTGGAGCGGATCATTTTGTCGCGATCGGCATTTCCCTGGACCTCATTAAGCCCTCCCTCAGCGGGTTTATCAAGCGGGTTGATTGACATTGCTGTACTATCAGCAACCTCTTCGCTTCTCTGGGTAATTTCGTCTAACTGCACTGCCCCTTTATCAGGCGCATTGCTGGTTGCCATTGCTGGCAAGGCGCTAGTAAAGAATAGGGTGATGAAGAGCAGAGTCGATAACAGCATCTGCATGGGAAGCAGACGGGATAGAAAGGCTGAAAAATGTCTCATGATTAATTTTCCTTGGTTAATAAACAATCACAAACTTTGGCAATACGTCTCAGAAGTAGGTTTGTCAAACTCCAACTTTTGTCTTCTTAGGATCTGGCTTAACCCCGTCAGAGTCGAGTGCCTCGCCCTCAATAAAAGATCGCAGTGTCCAAGCAATTTCTTCGTGCTGAACCATCAATCCAGTAAGGAAATCAGCCGTGCCGTCATCTTCAAACTCGTTGCTACAGTGCTCAACGTGTTTACGTAAATTTCGCACGACGTGCTCATGATCAGCCAGCAATTGAGAGACCATACCCGTTGCCGTAGGCACAGTACCGGGATCTTCTTTGAGGGAGCAGATTTTTAGAAATCCTTCCATGGTACCGATGGGATATCCCCCTAGGGTTCTAATCCGTTCGGCAATGATATCGACATTGATAGTGAGCGCCTCATAATGCGCTTGCCAAAGCTTGTGCAGGGTCATAAATTGTGGCCCCACGACATCCCAATGGTATTTCTTGGTTTTGACTAGCAGCAAATAGGTATCTGCCAACCCTTGATTGAGGAGGTCAACAACACCTTGGCGCTGCTTATTGTTAAGGCCGATATTGACTTTCTGCATTGATTAATCTCCTAGTGTGAACTGCTTCTATTGTGAGTGTAAGGAGCAATTGTTTTACTTGCCGAATGAATTGGTTAAGTAAGATACAAAACGTAAGTTGGGTGAATTCTTTTGGTTTTCGAGTGCATATCTAGAGATGATGTTGGGCGATCGCGTTTACGAAAGACTATTTGCGGTTCCCCAGCCACTTGGCCGCGATCGCACCAAAAGCCGCACCAATGAGAGGGTTACTCAAAAATTTAACCAGTGCCGGTTGATCGGCCAACACCTCATGGAACACATCGGGATGGTTGTGATAGGTAAACCCTGCCAATTTGCTCACATCATCTGCACTCATCCGCTTGGGATTATGGCTAGATAAGGCCAGTTGGCCTTCCAAGGTACGAGCCTCTAAGCCGCGCTTTTTTAAGTGACTAAAGAACTCCTTCGCGACATCATCGCGCTGGTTGGGTTTGATTTGCGCGATCGCCTTTTGAAGCTCCGGCTCCATCTGGCTGGCTGGTACGCGATCGGGACTCAGGGATCGGCTGAACAATTGATGGCGTTCCTTCCGAGAAGACCGTTGGGCAAAATCATCAAAGCTTTGGTAATTGTCAGTGCTGGATTCATTGGGCAACATCTCTTTGTCACCCCCTGCTAGATCCTGCATGATTTGGCGTTTGTACTCGTCGCTACTAGACATCGCTTTAACATCCTCATCAAAAAATTGTTGAATTCTACCGATCTACAATTCTCTAGCCTGCCTAGACAGGCTTTGATCCTCTAGTCGTAAAATAGTCTCGAAATCCCGATTGTTTTGTAGGTTGGGTGGAGTGTAACGGAACCCAACAACCCTGTGTAAATGTTGGGTTGTACTGCGTTTTACCCAACCTACGCCAAACATTTTGTCAGGCAATCAGGGGTTTAGCTGGCCGCTTGATACTCAATCTGCTGAGACTGGGCATCGTAACGCGCTGTCAGAATAAGCTTCTTATCCGGCGCATAAACCAAAACGCTGAGATCTTGGTTGGGGAATTTTTTGCGAAAGCCTTGGGCAAGAGATTGCGCCAGTGCTTTCACTTCATCCGGGCGTACCTGCTTGGAAATGACGGCTCCTAGCTTATTGTTATCCCGGACAAAAGCATCCTTAATTAAGCCCTTGCTGGCTTCCACCACCCAATCCCCAAAGGCTTGGCCGGTGGCAGAATCGCCCCGTGCTAGTTGAATATATTCAACACTGCTTTCAAAGCCAGAATTGCTGGCTTGGGAAGTTTGGGTACCGATGCCACCACAGGCCGTACTTAACGTCAGAATGCACACCAGAACCAGAGTCATTAAGCTCTGACGAATACGAGAAAGAGGGTTCATTTTTTCACCTGTACTTAGAGATCGCTGCGGGTTGAAGCGGGCTAACGTATAATTCTGAACTCTCCCGATGGCCCTGGCTCCTAGCCTCCGGCTGGAATCCAGGGGCGGCTCTGCCGCCGGAGATCAGGCTGGGAGCCGCCATGAGGGTGCCCAGGCAGAGCTTGGGCACCAGGAGAACAGGAGAAGTCAATTTTTCCGAGTATGGGTTTGCCCTGTCACTCAGCCCGGTTTATGGAACAACAAATCGGGTCACGGCCACGAACCCAGCGAGCGCCGAGGCCGCTAAGGAGAACAAGGCTGAGCTAAAGACCCACCAAGCTGCCCCCGCTGCCATTTTGCGCGTTTCCCGCACTTGTCTTTGGGCTTCATCTTTGATGGATTGGAGTCGCCTCTGGGTTTCGTGCTGCACCCGTTCGACTTGATGCAGTACGTTGTCCCGCGCATCTTCAATCTGGTCAATGATTCTGTTGGCATCGGCCTCAGAGATGTCGTCGCGGGAGCTGATCACCGCCACAAGGGTGGTGCGGTCAAACTGGGTCAGGCGATCGCGCAGGGCGTCTAACCCCATCTGCGGATCATCAAACAGTTGGCTAAAGTCCCGCTTGATCCCCTCGTAATTGAGTTCGGGGCGTTCTAACCCATTCAGGTAGCTGCGGACATTGTCAAACCCCTTGTCAATCGTGGATTGCACCGCTCGCTGCACTTTCTGGAGCTGTTCCACCACCGCCCGGAAATTCGCTTCTACCTGATCGGCAATGTGATTGGCTTCTTCCTCGGTCATGTCATCCCGTTGGGCTAGTAGCGCCACAAAGGTAGAGCGGTCGAAATGGGAGACGCGATCGCCCAGGCTACTCAGTCCCGCCCGTGGATCCTGCAACAGCAATTGCAGGTCACGCTTAATGCCCTCAGGATTCAGCTCTTCCTTCTGGGTGTTTTGCAGATAGCTTTCCAGGTTTGCTTCAAAGTCCACGGCCTGTTGCTGAATTCGACTGGCCAAGCGCCGGGGCGCTTTGATGAGGTTGCGAATGGCGTCTTGCACTTGGTCAATGGCGCGATTCACTTGCTCCTCCGTCAGGTCATCCCGCTGACTCAAAAGTTTGACCAGGGTCTCCCGATCGATATGAGACAATCGCTCCTGAATGGCAGCGCTGCCTGCTTTTGGATGATTCAGCAACGTGGACAGGTCGTGCTGTAT
>JBGTOF010000157.1:0-4410 GCA_041742695.1 Elainellales cyanobacterium
ATTGAGCTGCAGCAAATCCTGACGGATCTGGGCTACTACACCGAGGCAATTGACGGGCAGTTTGGCTCGCAGACTCGCACTGCGGTGGTGCAGTTTCAGGAGGCCCAAGGGCTAACGCCAACGGGTGTGGTGGAGTCTGAAACCTGGTTTAGCCTGTTAGAGGCGCATCGGGCATTGTCTCCGGCGATCGCCCTGCAGCGTGAGTCGCCAGAACCCGAGCTAGAACCGCGCCCCGAATGGCCAGAAAACATCACGGCTCAACCGTCAGACTCGCTTGATTCACCGGCTCCGGCGATCGCCCCCGACCGATTTGCCCAGTGGCTTATTGGCGGGCTGTTTTTGTTGGCGGTTATGTCGGGGCTGCTGTATCGACAGCAATTTCATACCCTGTTCCGCAAATCTGAACGGGGTGGTTGGCGGGCGCTACCCTCGCCCGCTGATCAGCCTGATTCGGCCTCTGCGGGGCGCCAGTTGCTGAATCCAGCCGGTGCAATGGTGGATGAATCTGCATCGCGTTCTATGCGCCATTCCGCTTTGGATTCGATAGAAGGTCAGGCCGGATCTGAAGGCACAGCGGCTGAGCAATTATCCCTTTGGTCAGAAGACGCGTCGTCGTATCATCCTCCGGCGCCTCCATCAGACCCTGTCGAAGCGGTGCCCATGCCCGAAGCAACCCCGGATTCGCTTCCTACCAGGTATGAATCCTACGACGCCTACGCCCTAGGGCAATCGGGTGGGCAGGCAGGACAGGTGTCTTCCAGTCACAACGGTGAGTATGCTGATGGCGATCGCAGCGATCATCGCGGCAATGGCGCGGCTGCATTCACCCAAGGCGTGTTGAGTGATCAGGCGATGCCAGGAGGGAGCCCCTCGGCTGCAATGCCGTGGTCGTCTCGGCCTGCGATGTCTACTGAGCTAGCTGGCACCATGCGGCTGCCGCGCCATAGTGTAGTAGATACCCTGCTGGACGATCTGCACCATGTGGATCCGATCATTCGCCGCAAAGCAATTTGGGATCTGGGGCAAGTGGCCGACTCGAGGGCGCTGCAGCCGCTGGCCGATCGATTGTTTGATGTTGATTCACAGCAGCGAAGTCTGATGCTCGCCGCCATCGCAGAAATTGGGATGCGATCGCTCCAACCGGTGACCCACGCCCTGAGTCTGTCGCTAGACGACCAAAGCCCCGAGGTTCGAAAAAATGCCATTCGCGATGTGACGCGGGTGTATGACGAAATGGCTCAGATCAGTCAGGTGTTAAATCGGGCCATTCATGATCCAGATCCTGAGGTGCAAGAAACGGCACGCTGGGCGATCGCCCATCTCCACCGCAGCCGTCCCTTCCTGCCCGACGACGCAAATGGTTCCCCATCTGACCCGTAACCCCTTCGTGGGCATTCTAAGCGCATACCGACACATTAAGACAGGATGAGCGATTTAGACCCGTATTATCGACTATTGGGATTAGCGCCTGGGGCGTCGGCAGAGGCGGTAAAGCAGGCCTATCGAAATCTGGTTAAGCAGTGGCACCCCGATCGCGTGGTTCACGATGAAGTGCGCCGACAGCAGGCAGAGGAACGCCTAAAGGCCATCAACGATGCCTATCGACGCCTCAAGGCCCAGCCCGGATGGGACGAGACTGCGCCAGTCGCCGCTCCCGACCGAGCGGCGCCGAACGCGGGCGCTGCCCCACCCTCTGCTGCAAACCGCACGGCCCGCACTACAGTTCACGCTCGCGAGGCTACGTCTAAAACCTTCTACGAGCAGGCCGTGGGGGCGGTGGATGAGGGAGACTATGAGGCGGCGCTGGACTTTTTGCGGGCCGCAATTCGGCTTAACCCGCAGGATGCAGCCGCCTATAAATTTCGGGGCTTCGTTTATTCGGTATTGGGGCTAGAACTCAGCGCCGAGACGGACTTGGCGAAAGCCCAGCAGCTAGAATTTGAGCAGCAGGTGGTGACTGTTCCGGGGCGATCGCCCGCTTCGGCCCCGTCTCCTACGCCACCGCCCGCACCTAATTATCAGTGGGATTTGGAGCTACTCTACCGCCATCCTTCTACACCGATCACGGCGGTGGCCGCCAGTCGCGACGGTCAACGGTTGGCGATCGCCCAGCCAGACGGTACGGTTCATCTGTGGACGCGCAAAACCGGACGGGTGTTTCATGTGCTAACAGGGCATTCGGGCGCGGTGCAAGCGCTGGCTATCAGCCGTGATGGGCAGTTTTTGGTTAGCGGCGGAGAAGACTCTCTAATTCGGCTGTGGCACTGGCGCAGCGGCAGCTTGGTGCGGGTGCTGCATGGGCATAAAGGAACCGTGCGATCGCTGGCGCTCAATGGCGATCGCTCCATCATGGTAAGCGCTAGCGACGATGGCACCGTACGCCATTGGCATCTTGCCACGGGGCAGCCCATGGCGGTGAATGGCAGCCACAACGCCCCTGTCTTTGCCGTTGTGCTGCAGGGGCTCATGGTGCTCAGTGCAACGCAAACGGGACGACTGCTCGTGAGCCAGCTCAAAACTGGGGAAACGCTGCACGCTTACTGGAATGATGAGGCGCAGCAGAACCCGCACAATGTAAGGGCGATCGCCCTTCACCCCAACGGACGTCAGTTTGCCACGGCCAGCAACGACGCTCACATTCAGCAGTGGTCGATTGCCGCCACCGAACCGACCCAGCGCTGGCGCGCCCATGCT
The DNA here is from genome assembly GCA_041742695.1 of Elainellales cyanobacterium. GTDB lineage: Bacteria > Cyanobacteriota > Cyanobacteriia > Elainellales > Elainellaceae > Kaiparowitsia. The sequence goes on from JBGTOF010000157.1 coordinate 2,695, forward strand.
GATCAGGTCACGGCGATCGCCTACAGCGTGGATGGCACCCTGCTGGTGAGCGGCAGTGCTGATACCCACCTAAAGCTGTGGGACGCCGCCACAGGGGCGCATCGCGGCACCCTGACCGGACATCGCGACACAATCACCCATCTGATCGTTCAAGAACCCGAGCCCACCGCGTTACAGGACGGCACTCAGCACCTCATTAGCACCAGCGTTGATGGCTGCCTGCATCACTGGACGCTGCATCCAGTCGATTAAGGCCATCGCTAATCTTGAAGGGCGCACGTTCAGTGTCGTGAAATCCATGCCAGGACGTGCTGAGACTGCCTACGTTTAGATCGATGAGCGAACGGGTCGCAGCGTCTGGTTGACTATTAGCAACAGCAGTAACGCTGCCAACCCCCAAGCCGTAAATGCAATCATCACAATATCTAGATGCCGCAGGGCGATCGCCACTAGTGCCCACACTGCCACCAGCGCATAGGGCACATTGCGATAGCGCCAGAGCATTGCCGTAGCCAGCAGCGTTGCGACCACCAGCATCGCCACAGTCCAGATCTCTGGCGGCACGCCCCAGCCATCCCAGCCAGCGGCATACAGTGCAGATGCCACATTCACCACAGTCGCTACTGCAATCCATCCCAAATACACACTAAAGGGATAGCGCAACAGCCATCGCTCTTGGCGCGATCGCCCCTTGGGTTGATGCAGGTTGAGAAAAATCGCTGACAAACTCACCAGCAGCACCAGCATCGCTAAGATCGACCAGCTAAACTGCCGCAGCAAAAACAGGTAAATCCATACCCCCTGCGCCACTGTCGCGAGCAGAAACCAGTAAGTGATGGCGCGCAGTTGGGGATGAGGGTTTGGCAAAAACTGATAAACCGCAAAGCCAATCAGTCCCACATAGATCAGCCCCCAAATGATGAAGGCATAGTTTGCCGGAGTCATCAACACGCCGCCCAACTCATTGTTTGCAATATCCCCAATGGTTCGCCCGCCAATGGGATTCAGATTAGACAACAGGTTGATGATAAATGACCCGGCAACCGCTAACACTGCAACAACTTGTCGCAGGCGATCGGGCTGTTGGGCAGGTGCATAGGTATCCATAAGGGCGATCGCAACGAAACAATACCGAAAAATTATAGGGGTGATTAAAGGTGACTCTACTAGGTTCAACCCAACTACGCTGTCTCAACGCAATGGCACCTATGAAGAGCTGACTATAATCTCCTTAAATTATAGAAAGTTGCCCCACCCTAGTGCATCTGCCTATCGGCGGCAATGTCTCTGCGCGTTGTTTCTCATGCAGTTCGTTTGCTGGGGGTCCTGTTGTTTAGTTTTTAGTCAGTGAGTCGAGATTTGATTCGGACTAATGCAGTAGGACGACGCTGGCGGCGGACTCCATGTTTTCAGCGGATTATCTGGCAGGGAGCGATTGAGTCTGCTGGCGCTGGGGCGTTAAGGTGCGGCAGCGACATCGTCGAATCAGCATATGTTTCCCCAAATACGCTCCGCCGTAATACGGAATTTCATTCAAGGAATGGTTGCCATAATTGGGAAATTGCGGAGAGTGAATAGACTTGTCGGGGAATAGGCGAGAATAGAGAGCAGTAATTGGTCGGGCAGATGCTGGATATTGGACGGGTGCTGAAACAAGACCGCTTGCTGAGGGCTTTAACGGGTTTGAACCGAAAGGCATTTGAAGAGCTACTGGTC
>JBGTOF010000288.1:0-4057 GCA_041742695.1 Elainellales cyanobacterium
CCCCCGCCGGGGGGGGCACTTCAGAAGTTTAAGCTTATCCTGAAATCCGGTTGCTCAGATTGATAGATTCTTGGCCACGTTTATGACGTGACTTAGTAAATGGAGACAAGTACCTGCTTTCTTTCAATCCTACCGGTGTGCTGCAGGCAGAGCTAAAGCAGGAGTTTGGGACACGGGCTGCCTATGGCCATTACGGCTACTCGTTTGACTATTGGTATGACCCGCTTTGCTGATATCGTTTGCGGGCACTTCTGGCAGCAAAAACTCACGAATGAATCGAGCTGCAGCACGCTGGACTAGCCCTCCAGCAATTTGCTGACCCATGCGCTGAGTCTCAGGGCGCATCAGCACATTGGGTAAAATGGTGAGTAACTGCATCGGGTCGAAACCGGGTGTGTCTTTCAGTAAAGTCAAGATCCGCGTTAGGTGTTCCGCATTTTTTTGTTCTTCGGGTGTAATGAGGGGCGTAATGGGTTGATCTGCGGGGCGGAAGCCAAGGCGCTCTTGAACTAACCCAGTCACCCGATTTAGCGTCATTTGCCCCAAGCCATCTACGCTTTTTACAATTTCTTCTACTAGGTATTCGCGAATAAATTCTCCGCGTTCAGACATTAAGAAATTGAGTGCTTGATCGACAGCTCCATTGAGGTCATATTCGCTACTATCCTTAGCATTGCGCATTAAGTTTTCTAGCCGATTCCATCGAAAGCTGCCGTCTTTGAACAGCAGATCCTTAAGCGAGGCTCGCAGTTGGGGAGATGGATCGGTCAGCAACCGCTTGGCAATGTAAGGATAGGCCTTACTCAGCACTTTGAATTCTGGATCGACATTAATAGCAATGCCTTCTAGCGTTACCAACGAGCGGATGATGAGCGCGTAATAGGCAGGCACCTGAAACGGGTACTCATACATTAATTCTGAAAGCTGGTCGGTAATGCTCTTAAAGTTCATCTCCGCCACACTGGCACTGAGCGCATTACTGAACACGTTTGACAGCGCTGGAATGATGGGTGTCAAATCGGTGTCTTCGCTCAAAAATTCGAGATTGACATAGTCGTTGGCCAGTCCTTCAAAGTCACGATTGACCATATGCACCACTGCTTCGATCAGACCATAGCGCTGGGGTGGTTTGACCTCGCTCATCATGCCAAAGTCAAGGTAAGCCAGTTTGCCGTCGGGTGTTGCGAGCAGGTTGCCGGGGTGGGGGTCGGCGTGAAAGAAGCCATACTCCAGCAGTTGCCGGAGGGAGCATTGCACGCCCACATCAATCAGGTAAGCAGCGTCAATGCCTTTCTCGTAGATTTCTTCTGGATCAGTAAGCTTTGTGCCTTCAATCCATTCCATGGTCAACACACGACGATTGGTGTATTCCCAATAAATGCTGGGCACATAAATATCAGGAAGTTTGCCGTAGAGTTCAGCAAAGCGCTCAGCATTTCGCCCTTCGTGGTTGTAATCCATCTCTTCGAAGATGCGCGCACCAAACTCGTCCATGATGCCAACGAGATCGCTGCGGATGCGCCGGACATAACGGGTAGTGAGGGCTGCAGCCTGTCGCAGAATATAGAGATCCAGCGTAATACGCTGTGCTAGGCCTGGACGCTGCACTTTAACGGCCACGTCTTCCCCAGTCTTAAGTTTGCCGCGATAAACCTGCCCTAGCGAAGCAGCGGCGATGGGCATGGCTGACAATTCGGCATAGATTTTGTCAGGGCGATCGCCCAATTCTTCTTCAATAAACCGAAAGGCTATTTCATTGGGGAAAGGTGGGAGCTGATCTTGTAGTTTCGTCAACTCTTCCAGATAAACCGACGGCACTAAGTCAGGGCGAGTCGAAAGCGCCTGACCGATTTTGATATAGGCGGGGCCAAGATCCGTCAGGATCTCCCGTAGCTTAATGGCGCGGCGCTGCTCATTAGCCTTCAACGTATTGGTGCGCTTATCCCACCAAAGGGCGATCGCAAAAAACACAAAGGGTGACAGCAACCCAATGATGCGCCCCAACACTTGGGGCACGCGATAGCGATAGTATTGGGCGATCGCCTTTGGGTCATAGTCCTGAACAGGTACTTCTGCCGGGTCGTGAGCCGAGCGCAGATGCCCATCGACGGGCGCTACCGGCGGCACAATCTCGGCAGGACGAAGCGCTTGATTCTGGCTAGAGGGCTCAACGGTTTGCATAAAGTTTTAGCGGTAAAGAGCAGCAGCGAATGGCGCAGTAATGATTCAACCCCGACCTGTTAGCTCAGCCGCGCAGCAAACCCAGTCGGTCATGCAGGCTGAAATTATGTCCGCAATCTGAAGAGGGATCTAGTCAATCAGCAGACAGCATAAATATTAAATCTGATATTTCAGATTAATTAACGACACGCTTATGTAAAGCATTGTAACGCAGTCGGCTAACTGTACGCTCCTCATAGCATGACACGTTCGGTAATGGGACAAACTCCTCCATAGGCCGATTTAGGGGGTAAGGTTTCTGGCTGAGTGGGTCGAAAATACCAAAGGACTCTATCCATTGGTTAGTCATCCAGAGGCCGCTTGGGGTTTAGGATGTGCGTAAGAGTTCGTTCTCTCCGAACCTTCTGCATCAGTTTTTTGGCTTGCAGTCTAACACCTACATCCCTAACGAACGTATCCCATGACACAGCCCCGCACTGCTCCCTTCGGCGCTTGGAAATCCCCCATTACCTCTGACCTGATTGTGCAGGGGTCAGTGCGATTGGGAGATGCCTGCATTGACGGCAACGATATCTATTGGAGCGAAGGGCGACCCACCGAGGGCGGGCGCTATGTGGTGGTGCGTCAGCCTCAAATGGGCGAGAGAGCTGACATAACACCGGCCCCATTTAATGTGCGGACGCGGGTGCATGAGTATGGCGGCGGTGCCTATACTGTGGCGAATGGCGTGGCTTATTTTTCTAACTATCAAGATCAGCGGCTGTATCGCCAGCCGATGGGACTCGCACCCGAGCCGTTGACCCCCGATGGAGTGGATGTGCGCTATGCCGATGCAGTTGTCGATATTGCCCGCCAGCGGTTGATCTGTGTGCGTGAAGACCACCGACCGACTGACCGAGAAGCGGTGAATACTATTGTGGCGATCGCCCATAATCCAAACAATCCTGACCCGAATGCGGGTGAGGTGCTGGTCTCTGGGGCTGATTTCTACGCCTACCCCCGTCTGAGCCCCGATGGCTCGCGCCTGTGCTGGATTAGCTGGAACCACCCCAACATGCCGTGGGACAGTACTGAGCTATGGGTGGCAGATGTGGCACCCGATGGCACCCTGGGCACCCCGACACAGGTAGCAGGCGGTGAGACAGAATCAATCTTTCAACCCGAGTGGTCGCCCGATGGCACGCTCTATTTTGTCAGCGATCGCACCGGCTGGTGGAATTTATACCGCTGGCAGGACGGGGCCGTAGAAGCTCTGTGCATGAAAGATGCGGAATTTGGGCTGCCGCTGTGGGTGTTTGGGATGGCCACCTACGGCTTTATGAATGCGGATACGCTGATCTGCACCTATAGCGAAAACGGCGTCTCGCAATTGGCGAAGCTCGATACCCGATCGCTCGATCTCAGCTTAATTTCGGTGCCCTACACCAGCATTGGCGGGCTGCGCGTGGGGGCAGGGTTTATTGTGTTTGGCGGCGGCACCCCGACAGAACCGGGGGCGATCGCCCGCCTCGATCTGATTAGCGGGGTTCTCACTGAGCTGCGTCGCTCTAGCGAATTGCAAGTAGAAGACGGTTATATTTCGATTCCTAAATCAGTGGAGTTTCCCACCACCGATGGGCTCACGGCCTATGGTTTTTTCTACCCGCCTCAAAATCGCGACTTTATGGCCCCCGAGGGAGAACGCCCGCCCTTGTTGGTCAAGATTCACGGCGGCCCCACTGCCGCCACGGGCGCAACCTTTAGCCCCAGCATTCAATATTGGACAAGCCGGGGCATCGCCATTCTAGATGTGAACTATGGCGGCAGCACAGGGTATGGCCGGGCCTACCGCGATCGCCTCAAGGGCAACTGGGGCATTGTGGATGTTGACGACTGT
>JBGTOF010000180.1:0-4887 GCA_041742695.1 Elainellales cyanobacterium
GCTTCCATGAGATGATGGGGGCGATCGCACACCTCTATTTCCCGCAACGGCTGCCAGTGCAACCGCTGAAAAAAGCGCACATTTTGCTGCTGCACCGTCGCCAAAAAGCGATCGCACCCCCAGGTATTCGCCGTGGTGACGGCCTTGTGAATCAGCCCTTTGCCAATGCGCCCCACGCGACGGTAGTCAGCATGAACACCCAGCCGCCCACCATACCATTGACGGGGTTCTGGCTCGTAGATGCGCACGACGCCCACGACTCGATCCTCTGCTTGGCGATCCACCGCAATGATGGGATAAGCCTGCTGATCAGTGGAGTCGGTATCGGTGCCTTCAAAGATGCCTTGCTCTTCGCAAAAAATAGTGCGCCGTAGGTCAAAGTAAGCCTGGATATCGGCGTCTGTGAGCGCCAATATAAAGCGGTAGCGATCGCTCGTCATAACATGCAGTTCCTCTCATGCAGGGATTTAAGGCGGGTATTGGAGATCGAGAATGAAGACTACAGAATCCCGATGATAGAATCGCGGGCTCAAACTGTTGGTTTCGGCAGATGGATTCGGGTGGACAATCTGAGAGGACGGTCTTGGCGGAGTTGAGCTTACTCAAAGGTCGAGAGTGCCGAGCATGCGCCGCATTTAGCGCATCCGGCCTTGATGTCGGTGGACGACATTCCCGCCTGCCTCAACTGCCGCCCCACCTGTTGATAGAGGGTCATCATCATCTCGCTGCTGGGGGCAGGATGGGTCGCTAGGGGGGTCTCGGTGATGGGCACAAAGGGCACCACAAAGGGATAAACGCCGAGGGCAATCAGGCGATCGCTCGCCTCTGTCAGCGTCTCGACACTGTCTCCTAGCCCTGCCAGCAAATAGGTGCTCACCTGCCCCCAGCCAAACACCTGAACCGCCGCCTCAAATGCTTGATAGTAATAGTCCACAGGCACGGTTGCCTTGCCCGGCATGATCCGCGATCGCACCACTGGATCCACGGCCTCTAGGTGCATCCCCAGGCTGTCAATCCCGGCTTCCTTCATCCGCGCAAACCAGGCAAAGTCATCGGGCGGCTCGCACTGAGCTTGAATTGGCAAATCAACGCGAGCTTTGATGGCACGAGCGCACTCGGTCAGATAGGCGGCACCGCGATCGCTCGTGTGAGGCGTTCCGGTGGTCATGACCATGTGGGTGACCCCATCTAGCCGCACAGCCGCTTCGGCGACTTCAGCCAGTTGGGCTGGGGTCTTGCGGGCAATGGTGCGATCGCCCTCTAGGGATTTTTCAATCGCACAAAACTGGCAGGCCGTGGCGGGGTCGCGATAGCGCATGCAGGTTTGCAGCACTGTGGTTGCCAATACATCACGGCTGTGCAACAGGGCAATTTTTTGATAGGGAATGCCGTCGGCTGTCGTAAGGCTGTAGAACCGGGGCTGCTGCGGAAAATCAAGGGGGGCGATCGCTGTTCCATCTCGCTCGAGCGTCACCGTGCCTGCCGCGTCTGCCCCCCCATCTGCCAAAAATGGAGACTCGCTAGCCATACCCGTGTAGATCGGCACCATGACCGTTGTGCCGTCCACCGTCACCGCTTTATGGTCTGATGGCCCCGCTCCACCTTTACGCCCTGCTGCCCCCATCTGTGGGTCTATCAGGCGTAACCCCGATGACTGCAATTCCGTAATCAGACGCTGTTTGTTCATAGCAAGCTCAGTTCACGACAGCATAAAATAAAAGATTTAATCATGCACTCATGCATTCAAACGTTCATCATTGATCTCGTTATCATCAGCGCATATAAACTATTCAATAGATTGCGCTGTCGGCTCTCTAAAGAAAGAGTGTAAACATATTAAAAATAGTGGTTGCGATTGATCAGTAGTGGCATCTTTGGCATCCTGTAGGATGTCCAACTTAATTTGGCTAAGACCCATATCGGAACCAGCACATCAGAGGGTATACAGTGCATCGCCCCATTCTCAACCTGGCTCCAAGCTCTCCGATGTGCTGATTCAGTTCGTCAAATCAACCGCATCAAGGGTGCAAAGGCTCAAGAGATAGAAGACGGTAAGCTCCATTCGGTAGACACATTCAAGTCAGGCTTGGTTGGAGCTGTGCTACCCGGTGCGGCCTCAGATTCTGCAGTTGTTGCAGTGCCGTATCCAGTGATGACAGACTGCGCGGTTTGATTAAGGTGCAATTGCAGCAGCTCAGGGCGGGCGTAGTGCCCGACCGAATCCATCATGCGCTTGCGTTTGGTAATGAGGGAAAAGTCGAGATCGGCGATCGCCATCCCTTCCCCATCTGTAATTGCAGGACAGAGATGGTTGCCTTCGGGGCCAATAATGGCCGTATTGCAGCCACCTTTGAGCACCCGTTGCAGCGTCTCATCCGGCGTGATCTGCTGCACCTGATCGGGCGACAGCCAGGCAGTGGCATTGATCACAAAGCAGCCTGCCTCGAGCGCATGATGGCGAATCGTCACCTCGATTTGGTCGGCAAAGATTTGCCCCACGAGCGACCCCGGAAACTGGGCGCAGTGAATTTGCTCATGCTGTGCCATCAAGGCATAGCGCGCCAGTGGATTGTAATGCTCCCAGCAGGCCAGAGCCCCCACCCGCCCCACGGCAGTATCTACGACGCTGAGCCCAGACCCATCTCCCTGACCCCACACCATCCGCTCGTGATAAGTGGGCGTGATTTTGCGCCGCTTTAGCCGCAACATTCCATCCGCATCAAAGAGCAGCTGAGTGTTGTAGAGCGATCCGCCGTCGCGCTCGTTAACGCCCAACAGCACAACCATGCCGTGCGATCGCGCCGCCTGACTCACCGCCTCAGTCACCGGCCCGGGCACCACCACAGCCTCTTCATACAGCCGCATGTGCTCTTTGCCCATCAACACAGGCGGTTGCACAAAGGAAAAATAGGGATAGTACGGAACAATGGTTTCGGGAAATACCACCAACTCTGCACCCTCTTTAGCCGCTTGGGCGATCGCCCCAAGTACCTTCTCGGTAGTGCCCTCTCGGCTAAACAGCACTGGGCTGATTTGCGCTGCCGCGGCTCGTACCGTTCGTGTATAGTCCATTGTGCTTGCTCCCTACCCACCGCTGTCCCCAACGGCTGTGTCTACTGCATCGCCATGCGTCGCTGTCGGGGCTCTGGGTGAGGGAAGGATGAGGGCGATCGCCCTTCCCACACCCAGAGCCTCAGACAAGCTCTAAAGCGTCCAAGTGTCGAGAATAAAGGCCCCATCGTTGCGATGCATCAAAATCAGATCCAGCACATCCAGCGGGCTAATGGGGCGAATACCGGGCGTTAGCGAGGGTTCGCCGTGGCCATAGAGCGCCTGTAGGGCAAACCGACAGGCATAAACCTTACCGCCCTCATTCATAAATTTGGTGAGCTGATCCCCAAAGTTTTGGTGCCCAGGGAAGGCTGCATCCCCAATTTTGGGGAAGCCGCGCTGAATGCCCAGCGTCACACCCGGGCCATACAACAGCACCGAAGTTTCAAACCCCTTGCGCTTAAGTCGAATAGCCTGGAGCAAGTTGACCAACCCAATCGAGCCTTCAAAGGCCACCGTGTGGAAGGTCACCAGGGCTTTTTCCCCCGGCTGAGCTTGCACATCGGGAAACACTTTTTCCTCATAATCCACAAAAAAATCACCCACCTGATGAGCGGGAGTTGTGACCTCAGGCATAACTCTCTCCTTCGTTCAATGAATAATCGTGAAACTTTGTCAGCTCAGCACGAAACCACTGAGCCATTAGATCCGAATTCGGCGCTTATCACTCCCATAGGAGACGCTATCGTTCTCCTATGCAGCGAATCCGAATCGTGTTGCAACCTTACGAGCTGAAATCAGTGGGATTTGTATCCACATTTACGAAAGCCAAAAGTCTAGCGATAAGGGTAGGATTCGCCCTAAACGCAGTCGAGAACGCTCTGAGGAACGGCAGAGAGACCTATTTAAATCGATAGGTCTGACGCGCGATTCTCTCGACCGAAGGAAACAGAACTCGCCAAACTGCGAGGGCGCTGGGTTTTGATCATCGTCAGGTTGATGGTGAGTAAGAAGCTGGTAATACTCGCGATCACAATCACTGGAACCATTGCCGTATCTGACAGCACACTGAGGATGACGGTCGTGCTCACGGGAGTTTTGGTAATGGCGACGTTGACGGCGGCCATCATGCACACCATACCAATGGTGGGATGCACTTGGGGAATGCCAAGGGCGATCGCCAACCCCACCGCAGCTCCAATATAGAACAACGGAAAAATGAAGCCGCCGCGAAAGCCAGAGTGCAACGTGCAGCTAATCGCCAACATCTTGGCAACGCCCACCAGCAGCAGCATCGTGACGCCAAACGTTGACCCCGTTTGAATGATGGTTTCAATCTCGCGTTCCCCAAAAAACAGCGTTTGCGGAAACACCAGCGCAATCAACCCGATAGATAGGCCCCCCAACGTCGCCAGCAAAATGATGCGATGCTCAATCCAATGCGTGATTGCCCCAACAGAGCGAAAGATCAGGACAAACAGCGCGGCAACCGCTGCCCCCACTGCCCCCAGAACAGCTCCCTGCGCTAAATTCATCAACGTCAAAGACGGGATGGAGGTAAAGTGATACATCCCGCCAATAGACAGGCCTGTGGTTAAACGAAACACAACAAAACTCAGGATGGCGGACAGCGTGGCGGGAATCAGTGCTTCGTAATATTCCAAGCCCCGCCGATGGGGAATTTCTAGGGCAAACAGCGCACCGCCTAGAGGCGCGCCAAAGAATGCACCTAGGGCAGCAGACATGCCGCACAGCGTGAGAATGCGAGTGGTGTAGGCCGAGAGGCTGAGGCGTTCGGCGAGCCAACCGCCCATGCTGCCGTTGACTTGCACCAGG
>JBGTOF010000220.1:0-23683 GCA_041742695.1 Elainellales cyanobacterium
ACCGCAACCGGAAAGAAGAGTTTGATGACCACTTGATGCTGACAGCAGCAGGATTGTGGAACTTCTATCTGGTCGCAGCTTAGAAAAGCAGACTGGCAAAGCCATACTGGCTCACTTGGTTTTTATTTACCGACAACTCTAATAGGTTATTCTGGTGGCAAGCTTAGGTAGAGGACATATCTGTTAATTAAGACAGGAGACACCCATAATTCCTGAGCTAAGATTGTCTCAAGGAATACTAATTGTTGCTTGGGTTGCGGTTCTAGCTGAATCGAGTTTAGATTCGGAGGGTCAATACGCTGAATAGCTCGGTGGCTTGGATCATGACAATTTCTGTTATCTCCTCCATTCCTCGCGCTAACATCTGTAAATTCTGGTCGGCATATTCAGCCTGCACCCAAGCCACTAGACAGCTAGACCACGTTTGACCAGCCACCCTTGGCGATTCAGGCTATTCACGAGATAGGCATTTTGGCTATGAGTCACGAACACAGCTTCAGAGACGATCGGCTTCCTGCGCCCTGCCTGGTGGATGCTGGCATTGTGGCCAATAAACACGATATGCAGCGGTTATTGGCTGACCTGGGTCGAGTGCGCTATTGCTATCGCCAAGACGATCACTTTAGCGACGAAGCCGAAGGCTATGTGATGGAAGTATTTGCCGATCCGCAACAGTCTACGCTGGTCGCCAATTACTCGCTTTATCTCAACGTTCACAGCTTTGACTATCTACAGCTAGGGCAAACCGAAGGCGGACAGCCCTGCTTTGATCTGATGCAAGATAATCGCCAGTTGCGGTTGGTGCCCATGTCTAACCCATTGGATGAGCAGAGCACCCGACGGCTCAATGCCGCTGCTCTAGAAGCCGTCGTTGCCGAAGTGCTCTCTGCGGGTTGGGATGTGCGCATTGATGACGAAGAAAATTTTTCAGCCTAGTGGTTTAGCCTGTGCCTAATTAGCATTCGCTCTGAGCGCTTTCTCTATAGACAAGATGAAACCCCTAAACCCTAGATCTTTGTGAAGCAAATCTGCTGTCCAAAGACTTGGGGTTTAGGGGTTTAGCATAGAGATTCAGCATGTGGCGTGACGTTAGTTTGATAGGACTTACGCAGTTGGGCGATTTTGGGGCGGCTTAGCCTCCCAAAAATCGCCCAAGATTCTCAGGACGCCGCACGAAGTGTCGTAAGTCCTGTTCGAGAGAAGACGGGCTTTGCACACGGCATAGAACGGGTTTGAACCTATCCCAAACTCAGGTTGCGTGGATGGTGTAGGATGCTGAATCTGGGTTTTTGTTTAGGCAGGCTAGGAATTAAGGGGGATGCCGTTGGGATTTTCGTATCAGGTTGATGGGCGCTGTAGCTGCAGTCAAGCACGGGCAGGGGTATTCCATACCCCTCATGGCATTTTAGAAACTCCTCGGTTTATGCCAGTGGGCACTCTAGCCAATGTTAAAACCGTAACGCCTCAGCATCTTGAAGCCACGGGTGCGCAGATGGTTTTGGCAAACACATACCATCTGCATTTGCAACCGGGCGAAGATATTGTGGCCGAAGCGGGGGGGCTGCATCGCTTTATGGGCTGGAATGGCCCCATCCTGACAGATTCGGGTGGGTTTCAGGTGTTTAGCCTGAGCGAAATGCGGCAGATTAACGATGAGGGCGTGACCTTTCGATCACCTCGAGGTGGAGAGCTGATTCACTTTACGCCCGAGCGCTCGATGCAGATTCAAGCCGCGCTTGGGGCAGATGTGATTATGGCGTTTGACGAATGCCCGCCCTACCCCGCCAGTCGCGAGGCTGTGGAGGCTGCCACTGACCGCACCTATCGCTGGCTAGAGCGGTGCCGTGCGGCCCATCAGCGAACTGACCAAGCGCTCTTTCCGATTGTGCAGGGGGGCGTGTATTTAGATTTGCGTCAGCAGGCCGCAGCGGCAATCGCCCAGCTTGATGCACCGGGCTATGCGATTGGCGGTGTGAGCGTTGGCGAACCTGCACACCTGATCGAAAAAATTGTGACCGCAACGACGCCGCTGCTGCCTGAACACAAGCCGCGCTATCTGATGGGCGTGGGCACCCACCGCGAAATGGTGCAGGCGATCGCCGCTGGGGTTGATATGTTTGACTGCGTAATTCCCACCCGGCTGGCGCGTCATGGCTGCGCCTTGGTGGATGGGCAGCGCTGGAACCTGAAAAATAACCGCTACCGCCGCGACTACGAACCGCTCGACGCCACCTGCCCCTGCTACACCTGTACTCACTTTTCGCGCGCTTACATTAGCCATCTGCTGCATGCCCGCGAACTTTTGGGGTTCACGCTGCTGTCGATCCACAACATTACGGAACTGGTGCGGTTTACCCAGCGGATTCGGGATGCAATTTTGGGCGATCGCTTCATCACAGAGTTTGGGCACTGGCTGACCCCACAAGATGCACCTCAACCATGACGGAGCGCTGTTTCAGCGCCGCAGCGTAAAGCTGAAACCGCATAAATCTGCATGCCTACGGCGCAGGCAGCATGGGTTTGGGAATTTGCCGAATTAACGGTTTAGAGAGAAAGGGCGATCGCCCCCTGGGGTTGAGTCTGCTGGCGAATTTGCTCAATCAGTTCGGGTAACCCATCCTGCTGGAGGCGATAGCTCAGAGGATGGGCAATCAGCCGAGCAGTGCTTTCGAACAGCGTCTCAATTTCTATCAGGTTATTGTCTTGCAGGGTGCGCCCTGTGGCGACCAAATCGACAATTGCTTCTGACATGCCCGTAATGGGCCCCAGCTCAACCGAGCCGTATAGAGGCACGATTTCGACGGGCAGGTCAATGCTTTGAAAGTACTCATGGGCGCAGCGCACAAACTTGGAGGCGATGCGGCAGTGGGGCGGCAGTTGCAACGCCGAGCGATAGGGACTGGATGCTTGCACCGCAACCGACAGGCGGCATTGACCAAATCCCAAATCCACTAAATGCGCCACGCGGGGCTGCTTTTCGCGGAAGATGTCGTAGCCTACAATGCCCAGCTGCGCTTGCCCATACTCCACATACACAGGCACGTCGTAGTTGCGCACAATCAGCCCCTTGGCACGATGGCTGGCATCCCAAATCTCAAGCTGGCGATTCGCCGGATCAAGGAAAGCGCTAAAGTTATAGCCCAGTGATTTGAGCAGCTGAATGCTGTCTTTTAGCAGCCCGCCCTTGGGCAGCGCAATGGTGATCATAGTGGTGGGATGTAGGGGATGGAATGTGGGTCGTGGATCTCAAAAAACAGGAGTTTGAGAGAGTTTCTGTTGCCTTAGGCCATTCTATCAACGTCCATGCCCCAGTTTATGGCTTGTTACCCATGCCATGCCGCTGGCATCACGGGGTGCGACAAGTAGACGGGAATACGCCAGCTAACTGAAGCCCATAACCTTGCCATCGCTCTAACTCAACCCCAACAGGTTGAATTTTCTAGAATTAGCTTATATAGTGTGTGCTTTAGAGCGTGACCACCACATCTATAGGGTATTACTGCTCCTCACGGACTCCACACATTAAATTTGCCATGGTTCAAAATATTGATCGTCTGCGTCAGACTAGTCCTTTTCCTGACTCGGCCCCAGCTGCCAATTCTGTGTTTTATCGCACCTATAGCCGTCGGGGAGAGAAGACGGAGGGGATGCGAGAAACCTGGGATGAGGTGTGCGATCGCACCCTGCGCGGCATCGCCGAACTCGGCAATCTAACGCCTGCCGAAGTAGATCTACTGAGCCGCATGCAGCGCCAAATTAAAAGCCTGCCGTCGGGACGGTGGCTGTGGGTAGGCGGGACAGAGTGGGCTGCTAAGCCAGAGAACTTTTCTGGAGCCTACAACTGCACCAGCACCAACGTAGTGGACTGGCGTGCCTTTGGGCTGATGATGGATTTGGCGATGATGGGCTGTGGCACCGGAGCCGTGCTGGAACCTAAATACATTGCTCAACTGCCTGCCATTCGCAATCGCTTGAATGTGTCGGTGGTTCAAGACATTGGGGCAGTGCCCGCTGAGCAACGCTTGCCAAAGACGGACGTGGTTAGAGAGGGCGATCGCATTCTGATCCGCGTGGGTGATAGCCGCCAAGGCTGGGTGTCGTCTTACCAGATGGTGCTAGAACTCTCGACCGATGAATCCATCACGGGTGAGGTTACGGTCGAGATAGATTTAGGCAGCGTTCGGCCAGCAGGCGAGCGGCTCAAAGGCTTTGGCGGGATGGCGAACCCCATTCGACTGCCAGGGCTGTATGAGCGCTGTGCGCTGATTCTCAACAAAGCTATCGGTCGGCAGTTGAATTCTATCGAGTGTTGCCTGCTGATCGATGAAGCGGCAGCCTGTGTGGTTGCAGGCAACATTCGGCGCAGTGCCGGGATGCGGCAGTTTGACAGTGATGATGCGATCGCCGCAGGCGCGAAAGAAAACCTGTGGATGCAGGATGACGCGGGCAACTGGCGCATTGACCCCGAACGAGATGCGCTGCGCATGGCAAACCATACCCGGGTCTTTCACCGCAAGCCGACGCTAGAGGACTGCACCGAGGCCGTTCGCAAGCAGTTCTATTCGGGTGAGGGCGCCATTCAGTGGGCAGGCGAAGCAGAGCGTCGGGCTCAAGGCGAAGGACGCTACGGCCTAAACCCTTGTGGTGAAATTATTGGCCAGAATTTTCACTGCAATCTGGCCGAAATTCACCTCAACCAGCTGGATCCGCAAAATCTGACGGAGCAGGAAGAGGCGTTTACCGCTGGGGCGCTGTCGGTTGCGGCATTGCTAAACCATCAGTTTCAAGAACCGCGCTACCAACAGTCTCGGCTAGAAGATCCCATCGTGGGGGTTTCCTTCACTGGATTGTTTGACTTCTTTGTCAACGCGTTTGGGGTGGAGTGGTTGCGGTGGTGGGAGGCCGGACGCCCCGACACCATTACAGGCATGGCGTTTAAAGCAAAGGAACAAGAGTACCTGAGCCGCTGGAAGGAAATTGTGCATCGCGTGGTGGGGGACTATTGCGATCGCCACGGGTTGCAGCGTCCTAACCGTTGCACGACGGTGCAGCCTGCGGGCACCAAGTCTCTGTTAACGGGGGCATCGCCCGGGTGGCACCCGCCCAAGGCGCAGCGCTTTATCCGCCGTATCACGTTCCGCAAAAATGACCCGGTAGCGCTCGCCTGCATGGACTACGGCTATAGCATTGTGCCATCGCAGTCTGACAAAGACGATCAGGGCAATTTGCTAGACGACCCGTTTGATCCACGCTGTACGGAATGGCTGGTCGAAATTCCTGTGGAGGTGCCCTGGGCTAACCTGCCCGGTGCCGATGAGATTGAGATCGAACACTTCTCAGCGCTGGCACAGTTCGATTTCTATATGCAGGTGCAGACCTACTACACGGCCCACAACACCAGCGCCACGATTGAACTGAATGAGGCGGAAATTGAGCCGCTGGCCCAAGCCATCTATGGGGCGATCGCCCAAGACAAAGGCTACATCAGTGCGGCACTACTGGCTCGGTTTAATGCACCGTTTCCCCGGCTGCCCTTTGAAAAAATCAGCAAAGCCACCTTTGAGCAATTGAGCGCGGCAGTGTTGCAACGGCAGCAGACGGCAGACTTCTATACCGCACTCACCCGCTATGATTCGGGCGAGCTGATGGAAGCCGGGCCTGCGGGCTGCGACAGCGACAAGTGCATGTTGCCTGAAACGAAGTAGCCTCAGTTCAGATTAGGGGGTTTTGGGGCACTGCGCGTCGTGCAGTGTCCCAAAATCTTTATGTATGGGGAACGCCGTCGGGCATGAGAGTGCCTGACAGGGTGGTGTTGTGGAAGTTGACGCAGTAGATTTTGGCGCTAATTAAGACTGTTTCAGTGAGGTCAGCTTCGCTGAGGTTGGCCCAGTTGAGATTGGCGCGGTAGAGGTTGGCCTTGCACAGATTCGCCCCGCGTAGGGACGTCCAGCTGAGGTTGGTGCCCCGTAAGCTGGCGTTGACTAGGTTGGCATTAATCATGTTGGCGCTGCTGATGCGGGCACGGCTAAGGTCGGCATCTCGCAGGTTCGCTTCCTCTAGGCTGGCTCCCTGCAAAATGGCGCAGACCAAATAGCTGCCCTCTAGATTGGCTTCGTTAAGGTTGGCGTTTGAGAGGTTGGCGTTTTCTAGGTTGGCATAACTGAGGTTTGTACCGACTAGCTTGGAGCGGTTGAGGCTGGCGTCGCTGAGGTCAGCTTTGGTTAAATCGAGTCGATCAAGAGTGGCTTCTGCAAGGTTGGCCCCGGTGAAGTTGGCGGATTGGGCGATCGCATCGATCAGTTTGGCACCCCGCAGGCCCACCTCAGTTAAATTGGCTTGAGATAGGTTGGCGCGCGACAGTTCACACCCGATCAAGTTGGCACGGCTGAGGTTTGCGCCGCGTAGGTCGGCGCCAGTGAGGTTGGCTTCTCGCAGGTTGGCAAAGCTGAGGTCGGCGTTGCTAAGATTGGCCCCGGTGAGGTTTACCCGACGCAGATTGACTTCTCGTAGGTCTTGCCCACTCAAGTCAGCCCCAATGAAATCGCTCTCGCGAAAATCGCGGATGCCCGACACGTAGTGGTTCTTCAGTTCGTCTACATTCATAACCGTCAGACCTGGAGAGGGCTCTCATATTGGCTTTAGGGTGCCCAGTCTGCAAAAGGCGATCGCACCAGCTTGGGAAAGATTCACCCTCTAGCGAGTAAAATCCGGACAGCTAGGCTCCCAATACAGCTAGGCTCCCAATATGGTGCGACGAGTGCCCGATATTTTGCAGGCTCCTGCCGAACAGCTTGGGATGTCCACAAGATGTGAAAAAATAGAAGCTCTGTCAAGAGTGAATCTAAGTCACACCCATGACTAGCACTGATTGATTTCGAACGAATGGTTAGATAGTGTAAGCCTGACTGAACAATGGCCTAGCTATTCAAGCATTCCATGAATCGCGTTCAAACACCGGGGTCTTGCCGTGTTAATCACGGGTAGTGTAGACCTGCCCCAAGGGCTTTGCTCTAATCTTGACGGCAGGAGTTGCCATTAGTGGTGGGGGGCGATAACCCCTATGGCTGAGATGACCGCAGAGGGAGGGGCTGCAAGAAGCTGAGTTAGCCTGATGTATGGGGGATTCTAGACGGAAATCACGCTGCCGATGGCATGCTATGGAAGTAGGGCGATCGCACATTATGTCATGAAGCCTACTGGTTTAGTTGGGCATAGGGAGGCGCTAGCGCTCCAAGGCAAAAGGTAGTTCTGAACAGGTAGGGATTTTGAGTAGTGTAGGCAAAACTCATACCATTCAAAATTCCTACCTTAAGACCACTACTAGGCAAAACTACTGTTTACGACTGTTGTTAAGGATGTTGCAGGATGGCTGACAATCAACGGAGCCGAGCGATTACTCAGGGTGTGCAGCGTAGCCCTAACCGGGCCATGCTGCGAGCGGTAGGGTTTCGCGATGAAGATTTTACGAAACCTATTGTGGGCGTGGCGAGTGCGCACAGCACTATTACACCTTGCAATATGGGCATTGCGCCCCTAGCAGACGAAGCGCAGGCGGGCATTCGTCATGCTGGCGGGATGCCGCAGCTGTTTGGCACCATCACCATTAGTGATGGGATTTCTATGGGCACCGAAGGGATGAAGTACTCCCTCGTGTCGCGGGATGTGATTGCTGACTCTATCGAAACGGCTTGCACTGGGCAGAGCATGGATGGGGTGCTGGCGATTGGCGGCTGCGACAAGAATATGCCGGGTGCGATGATTGCGATCGCCCGCATGAATATTCCGGCTGTCTTTGTCTATGGCGGCACCATCAAGCCAGGGCACTACGGCGGCAACGACCTCACGGTGGTGAGTTCTTTTGAGGCGGTCGGGCAGTATAGTGCGGGTAAGATTGACGCAGAGACTCTAACTGAAATTGAGCGCCACGCGTGCCCCGGTGCAGGCTCCTGCGGCGGCATGTTTACGGCCAACACCATGTCGTCGTCGTTTGAGGCGATGGGTATGAGCCTGATGTATTCCTCCACCATGTCGGCAGAAGATGCCGAAAAAGCAGAGAATACGGCGCTAGCGGGCAAGGTTGTCGTCGAAGCGATTCGTCATAATCGCTGCCCGCGCGACATCATTACCCGCAAGTCGATCGAAAATGCCATCTCGGTCATTATGGCCGTGGGGGGATCGACCAATGCCGTGCTGCACTTTTTGGCGATCGCCCATGCCGCTAACGTACCCCTAACGCTAGACGATTTTGAAACCGTGCGGGCCCGTGTGCCGGTGCTGTGCGATTTAAAACCCTCCGGCGCCTATGTCGCCACTGACCTGCACCGTGCCGGAGGCATCCCTCAAGTGATGAAAATGCTGTTGGCCCACGACCTGCTGCACGGCGACTGCATCACGGTTACCGGACAGACGATCGCAGAACTGTTGGCCGATATTCCCGCTGAGCCCCGTGCCGATCAGGATGTGATTCGTCCCTGGAGCCGCCCCGTCTACCCTCAGGGCCATCTGGGCATTCTCAAGGGCAATCTGGCAACGGAGGGTGCTGTCGCTAAGCTAACCGGCATCAAAAAGCGCCAGATCATTGGGCCAGCCCGGGTGTTTGAGTCTGAAGAAGATTGCTTGGATGCTATTCTCGCAGGCAAGATTCAGCCGGGAGATGTGATCGTGGTGCGCTACGAAGGGCCAAAGGGTGGCCCAGGTATGCGCGAAATGCTAGCGCCAACCTCCGCCATTATCGGGGCAGGGCTAGGGGACTCTGTGGGGTTGATCACGGACGGGCGCTTCTCGGGTGGCACCTATGGCATGGTGGTAGGGCATGTGGCTCCCGAAGCCTACGTGGGCGGTACCATTGCTCTCGTGCAAGAGGGCGATCGCATTACGCTCGACGCCGATGCTCGTCTGCTTCAGCTCAACGTGCCCGACGAGGAACTAGCCCGCCGCCGCGCCGCTTGGCACCCTCCTGCCCCACGCTATACCCGTGGTGTGCTAGCAAAGTACGCTGCCCTAGTCTCGTCTAGCAGTCTCGGTGCCGTGACAGAGTTAGGGTTAGGGATTAAGGATTAGGGTTGGTGATTAGAGATTAGGGATGAAGAGGGATGAGGACACTCTATCCCTCTATCCTTAATCTCCCCCTCAACGCAGGGGGTTCACAACAGTATCAAACTTATGGGCACCTCGATTAATTGCCTCATTGATAATCTTGGGAGCCCAGAACCACTGGAATCTCATTGCCATTCTCAACAAGATTTGTATTTTTCGAGGTGCCCTTATGGTAATGCTTGCTCGCTTACCTCACGGTAGCTGCTCAGCTTTGTATGATGCAGGCGCGATCGCTCTAAATGGGCTTGGATAAGATCGGCACAGTCAAAGTCGCTGGTTTGACAGTTGGTCTTGATTAGCAGAGCGCGTTGCAGATTGGCATAGGTCAGGACTGTGCGAGATAGGTGGGCCCGCTGCAACCTCGCAGAGTTTTAAGCATCTTTTCAGGATTTAAAACCCGCTATACCGCTTGAGCAGGCGTTCCCCTTGGGGGATGAATAGATGGACTCAATGCAGTTTGGCCTAAGCGTCTCAGGATTCCCCGTGCGGCAACTTCAGCCGTTTCTACGGCCCCGTTCATATAGCCCTGCGAATCTAAAGAGCAGTGTTCACCCACAAACCACAGGTTGCCTACCGATTCCCCCTCTGCCCCGCCAAAGCTAGTCCACTGGCCCGGCAGGTAGCAGCTATAGGAGCCGAGCGCATGGGGCTCTGAAGACCACACGGCTCGAAGTGCCTTGCCCCGGCTGACTTGATCCATGCCTGGAAAAACAGTGTTGAGATTGGTGGTGAATGCATCGGCCTGAACATCGGGACTGTGGGCTGCTAGGTTTAAGCCTTCGCGCCCTCCGCGCAGATTGGTGACCCAGCCACTCGGCCCCAGGCGGTAACGGGCGCTTTCCCAAGTATTTTGAAAGGCGAGATCGGTATAGAGGCTGATGGTAGAGCCGTAGCGATCGCGCCAAATGCGTTCTTTAAACGGCACAGCTAGCTTGCTACAGGTGCCATAGCCGAGCTGGGCGATCGCCCGTTGCTTTACCTCAGGCATCTCCACATCCAGGTTGACTTGGCGCAAGACTGAGAAGGGCACCGCTAGCACCACGGCATCATAGGTGCGCTCGAGGCAGGTGTGATCATGGCACAGGCTCGCCTGATAGCGGCGATCGCCCGTTTCTTGCAACGATTCCAATCGGGTGTCGGTTTCTACCAGCCGCTCTACTCGCTGTGCGAGCGCCTGGGGGAGTTGCTCATTGCCGCCCACAATATGCCAGCGCTCATCGCTGACGCCGTAGGTGCTCCACTGGCCCACCTCTGCCCCAATCAAGCACAGCATGTTGAGACAGGTTTGAGCATCGGCATCGCGGCCATACTCGGTTACATAGGCGACTCGCACCAGCTCTTTGATCACCGGGTCTACCGATGCAGTGTCCAAATAGTGGTCGAGAGAGAGCTGATCAAGCCGACGAGCGGTTGGGGTAACGGCGTGATAGGTAATAGAGCGATTTCCGGCAAAACTGCCCAGCGCGAGTAAATCTTGAGTGATTTGTGCCGCTAAGGGGGAGAATCCCTGAATCACTTGCGCGTGAGAGATGCGCTGACCCCCAAAATACAAGACTTCTGACTCTAGCCCTGCGTCGGCTTGGCGCAAGTCTGCCATCTCTAGCCCAAGTTCTGTCACTAGGGCGCGCACAGCGGTGTGCTGCGTGTCGATAAACTCACCCCCCAGTTCCACCACATCGTCGCTACCCATGAGCTTGCTCATGCTACGGAGGCGGCCTCCAATGCGAGGACTAGCTTCTATCACGTCTACCTCTACACCCGCCTGTCGCAGTCGATAGGCCACGGTAAGCCCCGCAACACCGGCCCCTACAACCAAAATATTGGCTGCGTCGCTTGTTGCAGTGTTTACAGCATGAGGTGGGTTTGCCGAGAGAAAGTTGCGGGTGCCCAAGGCCCCTGCGGTTAGGATTCCAGCTTGGAGAATTTGGCGGCGCGATCGCCCGACTCGCAGCATCTCGTCCAGCTCATCGACAGGAATTTGAGTCTGAGCAGAAAGCTGGCTCAGCCGAAAACTGCGGCGAAAAATATCAATTAAGCAACTTCTAGACATAGGACAAACCAAAACAGATGAGGCTAAATCAGCCCACCCGATACGCTAGCGCTTTTTTAGGAAGAGTGTGCGCCTATATCCTCAACTGCTGACAAACGGGTGACATCGGGCGATCGCCCTCAGCTTGCCACCATCACATATCCTGAATATTCCCAAACTTGGGGAACATTGAGACAAGATTGAGTCGAAACCGAGCGCAATTAGCTTAAGGCATTGGGTTCTTTGCCATAGGCTTGCCAGGCCAGATCAACCAGGCCATTCACAATGGCAGACGCCACCACCGCACTGCCCTTGCGTCCATCAATGCGAATGTGGGGAATCAGAGAATCGGTGAGTCGGGCGATCGCCACATCTACCCCCACAAAGCCAGCGGGAGTACCAATCACCAGTGCCGGACGAATCTCTTCGGTTTCGATCAGCTCCACCAGTGCCGTTAATGCAGTTTGCTCTTGCCCAATCACAAAAATCGCTTCAGGATAGCGCCGCGCCAGGGTTTCAATGCCCCAGGCCACTCGGGTCTTCTCTCGCTGAGGCCGAGTCAGCGCATCCATACTGCAATAGACCGGGTTAGAAAACGTGCTTTGGATGACCGGGGCAATGCCCACCTGCACCATGGGCACATCTACCACAATGGTGCTGCGGGCCGCCAAGGCGGCTGCACCGGCTTGAAGAGACTGTTCTGAAAAACAAATGAGTGATTTGTAATCAAAATCGCCTGTGGCGTGGATGATCCGACGCACAATTTCATATTCTGCCGGTGAAAAGCTATGCTCACCTATCTCACCGTCAATAATGCGGAGACTTTGAGCGTCTGACACGTGCCACTCCATAACAGCCCTGAGCTACTCCATCTGACTTTTAATACTGGCACATTTCCGGCCTAGTCGAGCCACAGATTGAGCTAAGCCTTTGGGGTTGTGGGCTACAGATCGTTCCAGCACCTATGATTCAGGAGAAGAGGAGTTGCTAAAGGTGGGCGATAGATACGCCACCAACAACCCCATCACAAACCCCGCCACATTCCGCATCAGCGGCAACCAATCAGACGTGCGAGTCACGACCGGGCCAATGCCAAAGGCAATAAACAAAATGCCCCACAGCGGCGAAAAAATGAGAGCCCATTGCCAGGCAAACACTTGCCCTGGGCGACGGGGTTGGGCCGCAAAGCCGCAGATAACCCCCCCCAGCACAGAGGTGATCAGTGTCAAAATCCACTGTTCGCGAGGCAGGCCGGGCACGACGTTGCAGCCCCCCTGCGCCAGACAGGTTTCAATGGATTGCAGCGCCTCAAGGATAGAGCCGTCTTCGCCGCTGTCGCGCACAAAGAATTGATTGCCATATCGGGTTTGCAGCTCAATCCAAAACGTGCGAGGCAAGAGGTCGTAGAGGTCGTCGCCAACGCTGAAATTGAGCAAATTGCCACCGCGTGGGTCAGCCACGAGCAGCACACTGTGGTTGTCTAGACCCCAGAAATCCTTTACGGCGCGCCCCGGAGTGCGGTCAAACTGGGTCAATACGCGGAGCTTCCAGCCAGTTTGTTGCTCAAACTGGCTGAGGTGATCGTCCAGCTCTTGCTGCTGAATGCTGGTAAGCGAGTCTGCCAAATCGATCACGTTGGTGGGCGACGTGGGCAGCAGTTCAGGGTTGTCGTAGGCGTAGGCTGTAGGGGCGATCGCCCAGCTGGAAACCGCCAGCAGCATCGCTACTAGCCACACCACACCCTTCCGTGCTGCAATTTTTACCATGGCTGGAATACTCAAAAACCTTAACGATGTATGGTAGCGGGTAATGAAACCTTAAGGGATAAAGTTCCTGGTTACATTTCGTAACTTTATTTTAATATACCGTGGATCGCCCCGTGATAGAACCATCGCGGCATGAGGCTTAAGCCAGCGAGGGTGATGTAAGCCTCATATTGATGAGAAAAGTCCGAGAAAAGTCTGAGTCAGCCCCGATCCTATTTGTCTAGTGAGTTGCTGCCCAGGGGCAGAGTTTTCAGGCAGTATAGGGAGGGAAAAGCCTAATAGAACGTGCTCCTAGACTAGATCTAGAATCGCAGCTTTAACTGAGTCGAGCCCACCACAGAAAAGGTGCGTGAGGTGACACTGCTGGCCTAACTGCACCCCAAGGGGTTACATTGTGCGTGTTCCTAAGTGATTGGCGCACTGGTTAGAACCTGACATATCTCTTGCACTTTATAAATAGGATTAACCGATGAATGCAACACAGCTTTGGGAACGGTATCAAGACTGGCTATACTTCCACAGCGGTCTGAATCTATACCTCGACATCAGCCGGATGCGGTTTGATGCTGATCTGGTGGAGGCTCTACGTCCCAAATTTGACCAAGCATTCACTGCGATGGATGAACTGGAGAAGGGGGCGATCGCCAACCCCGACGAAAACCGCATGGTGGGGCACTACTGGCTGCGCGATCCCGATCTAGCCCCCAATCATGATCTACGCCGCGAGATTCTAGATGGACTAGAGCAGATTGAAACCTTTGTCGGGCAAGTGCATTCTGGCGAAATTAAGCCACCCGATGCGGCCAAATTTACCGATGTGCTGTCGGTGGGCATCGGTGGCTCTGCCTTAGGGCCACAGTTTGTGGCTGAGGCCTTAGCGCCAGCCAAACCGCCCATGCAGATTCACTTTATCGACAACACTGACCCGGCAGGTATCGGGCGGATTCTAACAGGCTTGGGGAAACGCCTCTCCTCCACTCTTGTTCTCATCACCAGCAAATCTGGCGGCACACCCGAAACTCGTAACGGCCTGCTAGAAGTGAAGCATGTCTATGAGCAGCACGGGCTGGATTTTTCGAAGCATGCAGTTGCGATCACCATGAGCGGCAGCAAACTATCGAACTTAGCAGCTGAAGACCGCTGGCTGGCAGAGTTTCCCATGTTTGATTGGATTGGGGGGCGCACGTCAGAACTCTCTGCAGTAGGGCTGCTGCCCGCTGCGCTTCAAGGTATCGATATTCGCGGCATGCTGGCCGGGGCAAAGGAGATGGATAAGGCTACCCGCATTCCTAATTTGAAACAAAACCCTGCGGCGTTGCTAGCGCTCTGCTGGCATGCCAGCGGCAACGGCAAGGGTGAGAAAGACATGGTGATTTTGCCCTATAAAGACAGTTTGCTGCTGTTTAGTCGCTATTTACAGCAGTTGTTGATGGAATCTCTGGGTAAGGAATTAGACCTAGACGGCAACATCGTGAACCAAGGAATAGCCGTGTATGGCAATAAAGGGTCCACTGATCAGCATGCCTATGTGCAACAGTTGCGGGAGGGAGTCGCCAACTTTTTTGCTACGTTCATCGAAGTGCTTGAAGATCGACCAGAGAAAGAGGGCAAGGCTCTGGAGGTAGAGCCTGGAGCCACCAGTGGGGATTACCTCTCGGGGTTGCTGCAGGGCACCCGCGAAGCGCTCTATGAGAACCAGCGTGATTCCATCACGATCACCATTCCCCAAGTGAACCCGCGCATTGTGGGTGCGCTGATTGCGCTGTATGAGCGGGCAGTGGGGTTGTATGCGTCGTTGGTTAATGTCAATGCATACCATCAGCCTGGGGTAGAGGCGGGCAAAAAGGCAGCGGCTTCGGTGCTGTCGTTGCAGCAGCGCATTGTGCAGGCGCTGGCTGCGGCGGATCAGCCGTTGGATTTAGCAACGCTGGCGGCAAAGGCGGATGCCCCTGATGACGTGGAGGCGGTGTATTTGATCGTGCGCCATTTGGCCGCAAACGGTCGTGGGATAAAGCTTCAGGGCGATCGCTCCATCCCCTCTACGCTGCAAGTCTCAGCCACAGCCTAGGCGAATACGGGGATGGATTGGTATGTCTGGATTGCAGATATGCAGGGGGAATATCCCCCCTTTTAGGTTCGGCTCTGCCGACTGCCATTTGGGGTCTGGGCTTGATAGATTATGAACACGATTTGTTATGCCCAGATGAGGTTTTGTGCAGTGGATAACTCAACCAATATACGGTCTGAACTCTTCAACAGCGGTGAGTCAAACAACCACTTGTGGCACTATGTGCAAACCATGCCCCCTGACACTGTTTCTCATCTTTCGAAGCCAGAAAGCACCGAGGTGTTTCAGGTGATGGAGCGCAACATTATAGGGCTGCTGGGCGGGTTGCCGTCGGATGGCTTTGATGTCAGCGTAACGACTAGTCGCGAGCACTTGGGACGGTTGTTAGCTTCGGCTATGATGAGTGGCTACTTTTTGCGAAATGCTGAACAGCGATTAGGGTTTGAGCGATCGCTCCAGCCGGTTGACTCCGACCTAGATGCCTAGCGATTAGATGCCTAGCGAATAACTGTGCCCTCTCGCAAATCACCGAACTCACTCCCGATGCAGCAGTCGGCTGATCCCCCTTTGGATTGGTCGGCTGTTGTCGTATCTGATCTGCGTCAACGGCTGTTGATATGGTATGCCCAGCAGGGGCGAGAGTTGCCCTGGCGAAATAGCCGAGATCCCTATGCGATTTGGATTTCGGAAATTATGCTGCAACAAACCCAGGTGAAAACCGTAATTCCCTACTATCAGCGATGGTTGGCCATATTCCCGACGGTGGCAGATCTGGCTGCCGCTAGCCAGGAGCAGGTGCTGAAACAGTGGGAGGGGCTGGGCTACTATGCGCGGGCTCGCAATTTACACCGGGCGGCGCAGCAGGTGGTGCAAGACTATGGGGGGCAGTTTCCGGCGACATTTGCTGATGCGATCGCCCTCCCTGGCATTGGGCGCACCACGGCGGGCGGCATTCTCAGTGCAGCCTTTAACCAGCCGGTTCCCATTTTGGATGGTAATGTAAAGCGGGTGCTAGCGCGGCTAGTTGCGCTAGAGCGATCGCCCAATCGAGCGCTCAGTCACCTCTGGCAGTTGTCAGAAACGCTGCTCGATCAGGAGTCCCCGCGCAATTTTAATCAAGCATTGATGGATTTGGGTGCTACGGTTTGCACTCCCAAGCAGCCTGCCTGTGACCAATGTCCTTGGATTGTCCACTGTCGTGCCTATGCCTGTGCCATGCAACACGAACTTCCGCACTCTGACCAGCGCCCGCCCTTGCCCCACAAGCAAATCGGTGTGGCGGTGATTTGGAATGAGCAGCGTCAAATTCTCATTGACCGTCGCCGCCAAGAGGGGCTGCTGGGGGGACTGTGGGAATTTCCGGGGGGCAAGTTAGAGCCGGGGGAAACGGTGGAGCAGTGCATTCGCCGCGAAATTCAAGAAGAATTAGGAATTGATGTGGAGGTGGGCGATCGCCTTATTACGGTCAACCACGCCTACTCTCACTTTCGGGTCACCCTCAATGTGCACCACTGCCGTCATCTCACGGGCGAACCACAACCCTTAGAGTGTGACGAAGTGCGCTGGGTAACGTTGGATGACTTGGCGCAATACCCCTTTCCCAAGGCCAACATTCACATCATTGATGCCCTTAAACAGGGGCAGCGCTATGCATAACGTGCTGGCCCGCTGTGGGTCTGCCTCGTCCTACTCTGCCTCTTCTTCAGGTTCGTCCTCTGCTGCGTCCGCATCGGATGTGGGGCTGCTGACCGGCTGAATCTTAGGCAATTGATCAACCTGAAAGTATTGATAAAACTTGTTGGTGACTTGCAGCCAGGATGACCGAGTCTCGGCTTTGCGGCGCTTTTTGACAAAGCCCATCTCTACCAACTCCGGCACATGTTGATAGGCGCCAGATCCGCGCAGTTCTACCAGCGCGGTTAGCGTGAGAGGCCCTTTGAGGGCGATCGCCGCTAGGGTTCGCAACGCTCCCAGCCCTACATCCACGGGCACCAGCGAATGCACCAAATCCTGAAACTCTTCTCTCAGCTGCATGCAGTAGCCATCTGGAGTCTCCACGATTTCTAAGGCAGTGTCGCGGTGGGCATACTCCGCCATCAGCTCAATCAGCCCATCCTCCACTTCGCTGCGGCTGCGCGCCGCATATTCCACCAGCTTCGTAACGGGCAACGGCTGACCTTTGAGATAGAGAATGGCTTCGAGCTTGCTGGCAAGACGGGGCATTGGGTATTGGGCGTGAGGGCTTAAACGGCGGGAGTGAGGAAGGCGAAGAGTTTGGAGACTTGGTGTATGGGTTCAGGTTTTGGGTTTTCTATTAACGATTAACTGCTATGGCCTGACTTCTGCCTACTCCTGCAGTTGCTCCAACACAGGGCGAATCACATCTGGGGTCGCTTGGTCGGTGACGGTGGCGTGGCCGATACGAGTCGGCAGCACAAAGCGAACTTTGCCAGCCTCAACCTTTTTGTCGGTTTGCAGGCTGGCGAGAATCGCGTCGAGATCCATGCCCGGGGGGAGACAGGTGGGCAGGTGAGTTTTGGCGATTAGGACATGCTGTCGCTGAGTTGCGTCGGCGTCCCAAAGATGAAGTTGGGTGGCGATCGCCCCTGCCGCCACCATTCCGATGCCCACAGCTTCCCCATGATTAACGACGCGATACCCCGTGAGGCTTTCTACGGCGTGCCCAATGGTATGGCCGTAATTGAGGATGGCGCGCAACCCGGCTTCTTTCTCATCTTGGCTGACGACGTGGGCTTTGGCTTGGCACGAGCGGGTCAGAATCGTGTGCAGCAATTCGGCAGATAACGCCCGCAGTTGATCGAGTCTGGGCGCGCGCTCCAATTGCTCAAACAGGTCGGCATCCCAAATTACGCCGTACTTGATTACTTCTGCCATCCCTGCGCGGAACTCTCGCCCGGGTAGCGTGTGCAGCACGTCTGGGTCAATCAGCACCAAGCGCGGTTGATGGAAGGCTCCGATTAAGTTTTTCCCCTGGGGATGGTTGACGCCAGTTTTGCCGCCGATGGACGCATCAACCATCGCCAGCAGCGTAGTGGGCACTTGAACCACGGCGATGCCCCGCAGCCAGGTGGCCGCTGCAAAACCCGCCATGTCACCCATGACCCCGCCACCCAGCGCCACAATCGTAGAGGAGCGCTCAAGTCGATACTGTAGGGCTGCGTCGTAGATTTTTTGCAGAGATTTTGGGGTTTTGTAGCGTTCGCCGGGGGGCAGCAGCACCGATGCTACCTCAAACCCAGCTTGGTTCAGAGCGGCGATCGCCCGATCGCCATAATGCTTAAAAATCGGTGGGCTCGATACTAGCAGCACCTTACGCCCTAGCCCTAGCGGCTGCATCCAAGTGCCCAAGTGATCAAGACTGCCTGGGGCGATCGCCACTTCATAGCTGCCCTGGGGCACATCAACCGTAATCACCGACTTCATGGATGGTTCTACCTGTCTTGCTCAATGGTTCAGCGTACCGACCATTATCGCACCTGCAATTCATCTAACCTATCGTGCTGCCATGGGCGAGCGGTGCTGGATCGTTGATTAGACTAGACAGTGCTGGAGCTGATCCCGCTTTGATGGTTCAATATAAATCATGCGGTGATGCCAGAAGTTTGTTGAACCCGGCGTTTGATCTCAAGTTTTCTCAGGTTTCAAGGAACCCGTTCAACTGAGATTTTCTATTAAGGCTTGAAATAACGAACCTGTAGACTGGCATTCACTATTGCTCGAGAAAACAGCAGTCAGATTGTTTAGGAGTGTCGAAACATGGCATCAGTCTTGTATTTAGCAATTTTGGTCGGAGCAACGGGCGCTGCCTTTGGTCTGTATTTTGTGCTGCGGAGCACTAAGATGATCTAATACCGCGCACATTGAAGGCAGATGGGATAGATTCTGTGAGCAGATCCCAATAGTCAGAGGGCGATCGCTCAAATGCGATGCCTTCTGACAATGCATTAGGCAGGTTGCCGGACGAAAGCATGAGAAACATTGAACGGGATATTAGACAGGATATTGATGCAGTCTTAGCCGCAAACGAAGCCTTCTATCGAGCATTTGAAAAGCGCAGCATCGTTGCCATGAGCGACGTGTGGTCTAAAGGCACTGGGTGTCTTTGTGTCCATCCTGGACGCGGCGTATTGATGGGATGGGACAATATCCACGACTCCTGGGAACAGATTTTTCACAGCACTCACTATCTTGAGGTGGATGTGCAAGTGAAATCCTCGGAAATCTCCGGCAATCTCGCCTTTGTGGTGGTGGTGGAATCCATTATGCAGGTGGCGGGTGCCCGCCGCGTAGAGGCTAAATCCATCGCCACCAATGTGTTTGAACGGATGGGATCGTCATGGTTCTTGATTCACCATCACGGCAGCCCACTCATGCGTTGAATCACAAAAGCGGTTCAAAATGCTCAGCAAAAAAGGTGAGAAGCGGCAATTCAATTACTGCCTCTCACCTTTTTTTTCACTAGCTTAAAACGATCCTAGGACAGTCTTCGATTAGCATCAGGTTGACCCATACGAAAGCTGCCCCCTGCAATGCGGAGGGCAGCTTTCGCCATTTCAGCTCTACATCGCGAGGCTGAAATGGCGAGATTGAGTTTGTGCTTCTATTAGCGTTGGCTTGGGTAAGAGGGCTTGAGCGCTTCCCCAACACACAGTTTATTAGCAGGTGCAACCAGTGTGCCCACAATCCCCATGTCCGTTTGGGTGCCCCTCGGCGCAGGCTTCACTGCAGTAATGCTTATCGTCTTTGCGCACCGCATCTTCAAGGTGAATGACGCAGAGACAAGGTTCGCAGGCGCATTTCATTTGAGTCACAGTTGCCATGAGAGTCTCCTTTGTGAATAACTTGGGCGAAACAGGACTATGAACATTCCACACTTCCGCGCCCAGTTCGAATTACTTTCAATATAACATCTGAACATACGTTCAGGTATTTTTGTCTGAATTCTTGCAACTCACCTCGGCAAGGCGTTACGAAGATTTACGCTCTGGAGCGTCATGGCACCTAGTGCGGGCTTGGGCTTTGAAAGAATCTAGGGCGCGCTGTTAAATGGTCACCTCATCCGCAAAACTGGCCCAGCGAACAAAGTGAAATGGCCCGGCCACTGACCCCCACACAGGCTCATCAGTGCTGGGATCGCGTCCCCGATCGAGGCTAATAAATTGATCGGCGTCGATTTCAAACTCGCTATCGAGGTAGGTCTCCTGACCTTTTCGAACTACTTTGCAGGCTTTTCCGGGTTCTACATAGCCTCTGAAGCTGTGTCCTGTCCACTCCGCAATCATGTTGCAGCCGGGTAGCTTCTGGAGGTGATCGGCGGTCAGGTTTGCCAATCGCAGCACATCGCGAGATGCGCCGTAAAACTCCGCTTCATCTCTCACGGTATAGTTTTCGATCTCGATGCGATCGCCCGCCAGAATCAGCTTTAATACCCGCAGACGATAGGGATCATTCAGGGTAAAGTCGTAAGCTTGCTCCACAAAGAGCCCCACACCCGAGAGAAGCTCTAGAGGCAGTGGGCGCATGCAGACCCGAATATGTGCGAAAAAAGGTGGGTTTTCAAAGGCTTGCTCTTGGTTGCTGAAATCTGCCGCCATCCAGCGAGCCAAGGTTGCGATATCGGTTGCGTGAGTCATGGCGGATGAACCTGAGATCGATTCTTTTTCTCATCTTATATCACCGGGGATCACGCCTATGGCATTTCAAAGTCAGCCGTATCTTCTAGCTAGATCGCCCCTCGCCTGGGTGCTGTAATGATGCCTTATGAACTTAGCAAGGGCGCGAGCAAGGGGGAAACCGGAAACTCTACAGGATAGACAAGCCACGTGCGATTAAGAGGTTGAGTCAGAGTTTTAACCAAGGGCGATCGATCGCTGATTTCTTGGAGACCTTGGGATGTAAGTAGCTTGATGCCTCGCTGATAGAGCGTATAGCCACTGCTAGAAGTTTGGCAAATCGTGCTGTAGTAGCCCGGCACAAAGCCCATTTGTTCTAGCTTTTGGTGTAGCGTTTGGAGCAGCTCTGCTTGCTGTGCTGGGGCGATCGCACTCACCTCGGTTGCTTTAAATAGATTGCGATTCACAAACCGACGACATAAATCCGCTAGCAGGGAATCAGAATGGTGTTGCCATCGCTGCAAGTGATAGAAAAATACGCCATCGTCTGCAGCGAGATAGTGATCTAAGGGTAGATGATTGCAGTTGCCCGCTAGCCATGCGGATACAGTCTCATCTGCTAAGATCTGCCCAGCACTATGGAGTTCACGCGCGCGCTGAAATGTTTGCCCCAGCTGCCATGTAGCCGCAATGTTTTTGGCATGATTATAAACCTGAGCATACATAAAGTAGCGCACGATCAGGTAATGCTCAATGGCTGCTAGTCCCTTGTTTGCTACCACTAACTGCTGGCTATCCGGGTCATAGTTGAGCGCCATCAGGATGCGATCGAGATCTAGCCTGCCGTAGGAAGCCCCGGTGAAATAACTGTCGCGCATCAGATAATCGAGGCGATCGCAGTCCAATTGACTAGACACCAACTGCCACACCAGGGGGATAGGATGTTGTTTGGTATAGATCTGCTCTAGCTGAGGCAGCAGCTTTGGATCATGGGCATCCAGCAACTGCCGCACCGGCAGGGATTCGATCAAAATTCGCAGCGTCCAGTGCTCGTGCTGGCTACCAAAAATATCTTCACAGGTGTGGCTAAAAGGGCCGTGCCCAATGTCATGCAGCAGCGCCCCACAGAGCACAGCGGCTCGATAGGGAACTAAATTTGGATGGCGCTGAACAATGGAGTCGAAGGCACGACGGGCGATCGCCATCACCCCCAGCGAATGGGTAAACCGCGAGCTTTCAGCTCCGTGAAACGTGAGCCCAGCCACCCCCAACTGCCGAATCCGACGCAACCGCTGAAACTCGGGTGTATCAATCAGCTGAATGAGGAGGGCTTCGGTAGGGTCGCGGCAATCTAACACAATTGCGCCGTGCAGCGGATCGTGATACGTGCGACTCTTAGCTACCATTCCACCGACCCCATAGTTCACTGAGCTAGTTCACTAAGCCTTTGGTTGAAAACGCTACCTAGTGTACCGACCAACTATTCAACAAGCTCGCTCACAATGCAGGAGCAGACGATGCAACGAGAGAGGCAGACTGCTGGCTCAGCCACTCCGCTGCCGCTAAATATTGAGGGTCATCCTCTGCCCCGATTTGGCTGCGGGCGAGCGGTTCAAACGGCACCACTTCATCCGGCATGATCCCCAGCTTATTGATATCGTGATGGCTGGGCGTTTCATACCGAGCAATCGTGACGGCTAACCCAGACCCGTCCGATAGTGAAAATAGGGACTGAATCAATCCCTTGCCAAAGGTGCGTTCACCAATCAGTCGGGCGCGGCCATTATCCTGCAATGCCCCGGCTAAAATCTCGCTGGCACTGGCCGTTCCCTGATTTACCAGCACCGCCAGCGGCTTGTCTGTCAGCGCCCGCCCCAAGGCCGTAAAACTATCTTGAATACCATCCCGGTTCACGGTGTAAACTACCGTCCCTTGGTTTAGCCAAAGCTGAGCAATGTCGATGCCCGCTTGTAGCAGCCCACCCGGATTGTTTCGCAAATCTAGCACAAAGCTCTCAGCGCCCTGATGATCGAGCCGATCTATAGCATGGGCAACTTCTGCGGCGGCATTAGCGTTGAACTGGGTCAGTCGGATGTAGCCGAGGGACTGATCCGCCTGCATTCTCAAATCAGCATAGACCGGGTTTAGGGTAATGCGATCGCGCCGTAGCGTTACGTCTTGGTCAGATACGCCATCTCGGGCAATGGTCAGCGTTACCTGACTCCCGACTGGGCCTCGCATTCGCTCGGCTGCTTCGTCTAGGGTCAACTCTACGGTAGACACTCCATTGATTTTGAGAATGCGATCGCGCGATTGCAGCCCTGCGGTTGCCGCTGGCGACCCATCAATTGGGGCAATTACACTCAGTGCCCCCGTATCGGCATCTTGGGTAATCTGCAGACCCACACCCGTTAACTCTCCGGAGGTATTGGTCTGCAAGCTGCGGTATTGGTCTGGCTTCAGCAGACGAGTGTAGGGGTCGTCTAGGCTTGCCAGCATCTTCTGAATAGCGCGATACGTATCGTCCCGTGTTTGTAGCGGTTGTTTCAACGCTCGCTGCCGCACTAGCCACCAGTTTTGATGGTTAAAGGTGTCATCTACATAGGCGCGGTCTACCAGTCGCCATACCTCGCTTAACAAGCGCTGCTCTTCGGTAAAGGCACTAGCATCAGTTGCCCAAGTCGTAAGCCCAAAGACCAACGGCAGCAGCAGCAGTAGCCCGAAGCGGATGACAGACGTGACGTGATTTCTCATATGCTCATCTTAAACGGCATCGCTGAGGATGCGCTAGATTCATGGGGATCGCATCTCCTGGGTTTCTTGACCTCAGCATTCTCAGCATACTTAAACAAAATTAATGAAATCTTAGGTACCCAACAGGGTATTGAACAGATTCAAAAGATACGGTCAAGCCCAATGGTGAAAAGCCTTTTCCCGCTGTCAAAAAGCTATTGAGCTGTGTTACATTCGTTAGAAATAGCAACATAGCTTGGAATTCTCGCTTCATGTTTACTAAGCAGGTAACTGACTCAAAGACCTATCAGTGGTTTCAGGAACGGCTGGAAATCCAGGCGCTAGCTGATGACATCAG
>JBGTOF010000223.1:0-16305 GCA_041742695.1 Elainellales cyanobacterium
TCGTGGGGCGGATGATGTAGTGGCAGCCCAAGTCTGCGGCCATCTGAGCGACCTCGGGGCGGCGCGTGTCGTCTAGGATGTAAACCTGTTTGTGGGCATAGTCTAGCGCTCGGCAGCCGATGACGGTGCGCCGCAGGATAAAGTCGGGTTCGTTGTAGGTAGGGATGAGAATATCAACGCTGGGGCAGTATTCGCCACGCGCGACCAACTGCGCTAGGTGGTTGGCTTCGCTGCGGCGATCGCGCACCCGCAGCAATAGCAACAGCATGATGACGTTGCCCACTAGCAGCAACAGCTCCATCAAAAACAGAGCGAGACTGACGACGCCATTAAGGGGGGTATCGAGGTTGAGTGTCGCGAGCGAGCGCCACAGCAAATAGCGTCCCATCAGTGCTAAGAGAATGCTCACCACGACCGCCCGCGACCAAGGGCGCGGTTTGGGTGAGAGGCGTGTAATGGCTAAAACGACGAGCAACAGTGCGAACGTGGGCAACAGCAAGTATGATGTCGTGTCGGTTGGCACGCTGATCCACAAGGGTGGGTGCTCTTGTCCGGCATTGATCTGCTGGAACAGAGTGACGGTTGCGCCATGTCCCGCAAACCAAGCGATGGCAATACCCAGGGCGATCGCCACGCCTAACACCATCAATCCAGTTGCGGTCTGGGGCCGTAGAGGCCAGCGCTTAGATAGGCGCTTGCGCTTGCGCTGGTGTCTTGCCTCAATAACCATACGGATTCTCCTAATAGGCACATGCACAAGATGCGCAGATTCCATCAGACCTTAGCCGCTCAACCTTAAAGCTGGCTGAGGGCGATCGCCCGCCCACGTGCGGTAGTCTGCTCAGACTCGCAAACCAACGCTGCTTCTGTGGGAACAGCAGACGCCGATCGTCTGCTACACAGGTCTTAATAAAAATACGAATAATCGCACGATTTAGATGTATTGTGCGATCAACTCTGAAAATCTCTGGGATAATCTGAGACCCCAATGCCGGGGGCAGAAAGGTGCAAGGAAGCAAAAGGTCTGACTACCAAGGGTTTCCAGCCTTAGTGTTATTTCATCTCCGCAGCTCGAGGCTGAAATAACATTAAAGCCGTGCTGCCCACGTCGCGGGCAGCACGGCCTTAGGAATTTGCCGAACTTTGAAGAATGGATATCATTGAGCGATCGCCTAGTTTAGAAAACTAGTGTCACCGATTGGTTAATGATTGTCCTCAACCTGGCGCGTTAAGTGCAATAGCGCTAAATAGAATTAGCCGCGCTGAATAAAATCAGCTGCGCTCAGTTGATTAGGCGTAATGTTGACGAGCCGTGCTAGCAGATCGTCATTGCTAGCAATCCGCAATTCTGTCGTGATGCCCGCCCGCGTCATTGAAAGGTCGCTCACCTGCACCCCTCTTGGCAGACGAATGCGGTCTGTGCCAACGGCAAAATCCATAATGCGATCATGGCCAAACCCAGTCGTCAAGACAAAGGTATCGCGACCGCCGCCGCCTTGCACTGTGTCAAACCCTTTTCCGCCGATCAACAGATCATTACCTGGGCCACCAATCAGTAAATCATTGCCATTGTTGCCTAAAAGGATATCATCGCCGCCGCCGCCCCTCAATACATCAGGGCCAGCCAGCCCTTGGATGAGGTCATTGCCGGGAGTTCCCCGCAGGGTTTCGGCCCGCATCGTGCCGGTAATGGGGTTATAGCCATCCATGCTGCGGTTGGTAATCTCAATCAACACGGGGTTGGTGGTGCTTGCGCCAGCCAGATCGGTGGCGGTTACAGCAATGCGGATAGTGTTGCCGATGCCCTCACGACCCGGGGTACCCCGGAACCTCAACGTATTCGGATTGAACGATAGCCAGTTGGGCAGAGGCGTACCGTTGATCCGCCTTGCCCGATAGGTCAGCACATCACCCGGATCTGGGTCAGTAAAGGTATCAGCAGGGAGCCGAAGCCCAAAGTTAACCCCTGCAATTGCCGTTTGGAGGGCGATCGCCTGATTCACAATCGGAGGATTATTCACTGCCGCTACGGTTAGCCCAAATATTGTGCTAATGCTCGCTCCCGCTGTATCCGTTGAAATCACCCGAACGTTGATAGTTCCAGCGTTGCCGTTATTCGGCGTACCGCTGAATTGACGCGTGTTGGGATTGAACGACAGCCAGTTGGGCAGTGGATTCCCATTCGCGCGCGTTGCCGTATAGCTCAGCACATCTCCCGGATCAGGGTCAGTGAAGGTATTGGCAGGAACCAAGAACGTAAACTCAGTGCCTGCGGTAGCACTTTGAGGGGCGATCGCCTGACTCACAATCGGAGGATTATTCACTGCTGCTACGGTTAGCCCAAATGTTGTGCTAACGCTTGCTCCAGATGTATCCGTTGAAATCACCCGAACGTTGATAGTTCCAGCGTTGCCGTTATTCGGCGTACCGCTGAATTGACGCGTGTTGGGATTGAACGACAGCCAAGTGGGCAGCGGATCGCCATTAGCGCGCGTCGCCGTATAGGTCAGCACATCCCCCGGATCAGGGTCAGTGAAGGTGTTGGTAGGAACCAAGAACGTAAACTCGGTGCCTGCAGTGGCACTTTGAGGGGCGATCGCCTGATTCACAATCGGCGGATTGTTGACCGCTGAAACCGCTAGCCCAAACACCACATTGACGCTGGCACCCTGAAGATCTGTGGCAGTCACGCGAACATTAATATTCCCGGCGTTGCCGTTGTTCGGGGTACCGCTGAATTGACGCGTGTTGGGATTAAACGACAGCCAGTTAGGCAGCGGATCGCCATTAGCGCGCGTCGCCGTATAGGTCAGCACATCACCCGGATCGGAGTCGGTGAAGGTGTTAGCAGGAACCAAAAACGTAAACTCGGTGCCTGCAGTGGCACTTTGAGGGGCGATCGCCTGATTCACCACAGGAGGATTATTAGCAGGAGGTGTGCCAGTCGCCACCACTACTAGAGTAAACTCATCAAAGGCAGATGCCCCAGCCAAATCGGTGGCCGTTACCCGAATGTTGACAGAGCCCACGTCTCCGCCTGCAGGGGTGCCACTGAAGGTTTGGGTTGTCGCGTCAAAGCTCAACCAGGGTAGTAAGGGGTCACCGTTGGCAAGCGTTGCACTATAGCTCAACGCTTCACCCACATCGGGATCAATAAACGTAGTACCCGGCACCTGAAAAGAGAATGCTGTTCCTTCTGTTGCAGATTGATCGGCGATCGCCTCATTGACTATCGGCGGGTCGTTGATATTCACGACCCCTAGCGTAAATACATCGCTCACGCTGGCATTATAGGGATCAGTCGCTGTAACCCGGATTGAAAGATTGCCGACGTCGTCATTGCCTGGGGTGCCTGTAAAGCGGCGATCGGCTGCATTAAACGTCAGCCAACTCGGGAGTGCCGAACCATTGGCCAGCGTCGCTGTGTAGGTCAGCGAATTTCCATCGGGGTCACTAAATGCATTCGCGGCAAACTGAAAATTAAATGAGGCATCTTGATCAACGCTTTGATCGGCGATCGCATTTGCGACAATCGGTGCGCGATTGTCCACAATCGTAATCGTTGCGTTGGTATTCGCTGTCCCCAGGGCATAACTCGCCATAGGTGACACGGTCAACGTAAGCGTTTCGTCCCCTTCTGTATTGTTAAAATCAGGAACGGGCGTTACCGTCAACACCACAGAACTTTGCCCACTCGGAATCGTAAGGGTCAGCGTTGACCCATCGACCGTGCCAGCACTCAGCGTATAGTCAGCTGCAGAAGCCGTTCCCGAAATAACAAATGCAACACTTAGCGCCTCCGTCGTCGCTCCCGTGCGGCTAATGGTAAACGCTGCGGTGCTGCCAGCAACCGCCTCCTCAGCCTGATTATCTGTAGACACAATAGTGACTACAGGCAACACAGGTGCCGCAGGCACCGGCGAGAATGCTACCCCCCGAAACACAGTATTTGCCGCCGCCGTTGCAATTGTTTGGGTGGTCCCAGCCACAAAGTTTTGGTTATAGGCTGCCGTATCGGTTACAGAAACTAGCCTATTGCCAGTTGCAGTCCCCAACACAGCAAACAGTTCCACAGCGCTTCCGTTGATACGCCCCGTTAACCCCGTAAAGTCGCCGCCGCCAAAGGCTGTTGAGGCAAATGTTCCCTGAGTTGTCCAATTCGTGCCGTTAAACGAATACTTATGAATACTGCTATTTCCAGAGAGATAGAACGTGTCTACGCCAGCGACCGCAGCCGTTCGATCCAAAAATACAAACTCCCAGGCTCCAGGGTTCCCTGCTGGGATATTACCGTTCAGCCCCGGAAGCAATGAAACTGTTTGCCCAGCTGTTGTTGGCAACGCGCCATTCACTTTACTGACGGGTATAAATCCACCCGAACCCGATGAAAAGTAAAGCTCACCTTGAACAATATCAATGCTGCGGTTTGTTGCTGGGGTCCCTGCTAATAGGGTGCTGCTGCCCGTGTTGCCATAGGGAATATAGCGCACGCCTGCCGTTACACTATTGCCGCCACCTGTTGCCCAAAAACCAGTACCGTCTGAGGTGACTACTCCCCGAATGCCCCCTGGCGTGCTCCGAAATCCGTCATTGATAGATGTCGTCGTATCAACGGTTCCCGAACCATCTACCCGAGCAAAAACCCGAGAGACGGTAGTGAAGTTGGTATCCGAAACATTGGTAATATTTAGGTCATTCGGCGCTGCATTGTAGCCGCCAAACGTTAAATACTGACCATTTGCAGAGAGCTGGAGTGACCCTTCATATATTGAGCTGATGTTGAGTGTCAGCCCCAAATTGCTGCCGCTATTCGCTGTAGGAATTACGACACGATTCAGCGGCGCATCTCCAGGGCTGTATGTAAGTGAGGGATTATACTCCTCCAAAAAGACAGGTGCAGGCTTGCCATTGCTATAGGCTGCGCCATCGCCTACCTTCAGCACCACAATACTGCCGCTACTAAACGTCCCTAACGTGCCATTAAACATGTCTAGGCTTGTTAAAGAAAAGGGCCCGCCCGCCTCAATTGAGCCAGTTGCATATTCCAGCACCCAGTCGCCCCCCAAGTCTGCCGCACCCGTCACGTTTGTTGATGCCGCAATGTCTGCACCCGTCAGGGTTGCCAGCGCATCAACGAACTGCCGCCCCTCGGGTCCTGCAACGACGTCACAGCCATATAGCAAAATATCCGCACCCGGATTCAGACTGGTGGCCCAGCTTTGAATTTGGTCGGAATAATACTCCAGGCTTGTTGCATCTAAACTGCTATTGCCTAAGACCAAATGACCGACATCACCGTGAGACAGAATATGGACACTATCGAGGTTGTGCCGCTGAGCCAGCGCATCGGTAATTTGCTGAACGCCATCCTGATCAGGGTGGATCAGAATAACTTCAGTATTCTTAGATGCTTGCTCAATAAACTGTTGATAATCAGGAACACGAACGTCGATGAACAGAACAGACTGGCTTTGAATGGTAGGTGACATGGTAGATAAAAGATTGACTCAACACTTGTAGCTATCAAATCGCAAACTCCGCTTAGCACCCAAACAGACATTTTGAATAATTCGTTTCAAAGACTGATCGCGACAGCCATTGCACAGAACCCAAATTGTGTAGCAACACCCTTATTTAGAAAGCGTTTCACCATAGGCCATGCTCTAGGCGACTGGGCGATGGCCGATGTCCGCAGTCTGAGCTGATTGATAGAACTAGGACTCTGTTCAGGGGGAGGTGCAGAGTTTTTGTTCTAGAGGTGGCTCGCAACAGAACCATAAAGCTATAAATGACGTTTTAAGCGGGGTTAGTTATTGAACGCTAAAGGGGCCTAACGTTCCAAACCTTCGACGTACCTGCGTACGGCCTTGTATAAAGGATTCCCCAATATAGGGTGCAAAAAAACTAAACCCTAAATTTTGATGTGTGCAGTGAGGCTGCATGCATCAAAATTTAGGGTTTCATGGAGAATGAATTTTCAGTCGGGGGGTGTCGGAATGCGTTTGGAGAGGGGTTTCAGAGTATGAAGTGCCCTGAAACTCATCTTGATGCAGGACTACCTAATTTTGCTGTATGTACTTAGAGAATTTTCCTCTTTCTTGATTGAAACCTAGGTTCGGGATAAGCTCAAACCCCTGGTTGACTGACAAAACGCGAGGAACGTGAAATAAAAGCTAGGAGGGAAGTAGAGCCTGATTTAAGCTGATGAGTAACCACACAAATCAATTAAGGGCACCTCGAAAAATACAAATCTTGTTGAGAATGGCAATGAGATTCCAGTGGTTCTGGGCTCCCAAGATTATCAATGAGGCAATTAATCGAGGTGCCCTTAAATCAATGTCTCCAACTTCCCGTCTTTATGATGCGCTGTCGCGCTATTTGAGTCAACGTGAGATTCAGTGGCAAGATGCCCGCCACCTACAAACCCTGTGTTGGATGGTCATCGGGATGATCCAGAGCGAAAACGTACATCTCAATGAGTTTGGCGTGTATGTCAAAAGCCGCGCCCAAGTTGCTCAGTCGCACCAACGACGGTTTCGCCGCTGGTTGTCGAATCGACGGATTGATGTCGTTGCGGCTCATCATGCCCTGATCCGGCAAGCCTTGTCCGAGTGGAGGTGTGAACGGTTGTATCTCAGCCTGGACACAACCGTCGTATGGAATTGTTTTTGCATCGTGTGGGTGGGCGTGGTGTACCGGGGCAGGACTGTTCCCGTGGCTTGGCGAGTGGTGGCACAATCGGGCAGCACCGTTAGGCTGTGGACGATTCAGAGAGTACTGCGACAAGTCCAAAGAATCCTACCCGGTGATGTAGCGATTGTTCTGCTGGCAGACCGAGGCTTTGCCGATGGCAAGTTGATGAAATACCTCCGCGACAATCTGGGCTGGCATTTTCGGATTCGGATTAAACGTTCGTTTCAGTTTCAGCATCAGGGACAATGGAGTAAAGTGTCGTCGGTGCAGTTACAACCCGGACAAGTTTACTTCACAGAGGCAGTATCTATCGGCAAAACGAAACCCTACCCCAACGTTTATCTGGCGTTCGCCCACGACAAGCAAAGTGGTGAGGACTGGACGATTGTGAGCGACGAACCGACGAACTTACAAACCTTTGCTCAATACCGACTTCGGTTTTGTATAGAGGAATCGTTTTTGGATTTGAAGTCCAACGGATTTAATCTGGAAGCCTCTAGGCTGCGCGACAAGTTTGCCCTTTCCCAGTTGTGCGGAGTGATTGCTTTAACAATGCTGTTTCTAGTGCTCCAGGGAGTGCAGGTCGTCGCTTCAGGCAATCGTCGCCGAGTCGATGCCCACTGGAATCGGGGGATGAGTTATCTCAAGCTCGGTTGGAATTGGATTCGTCTTACCATTACCCAGCAATGGAAAATTCAGGTTTATCCGTTTCTCTCAAGTCTGCCTGACCCTCAACCTGCTAT
Organism: Elainellales cyanobacterium; assembly: GCA_041742695.1. Classification (GTDB taxonomy): domain Bacteria; phylum Cyanobacteriota; class Cyanobacteriia; order Elainellales; family Elainellaceae; genus Kaiparowitsia. Next base: position 7,437 of record JBGTOF010000223.1, read on the forward strand.
TGCATCCAAGCAACAACAGAATGATTCCTTTGAGCGTGAATTTACCGTCCTCAGCCGCTTTCCAGCTTCTTAGTTTTGTCAGTCAAGCAGGCTCAAACCCTCTCAACTTGAACTGACATCAATTAAACGCATAGATTTTGAGCTGGTACATTGCCGACGACTCAGTAAAGGAATATAGTCAGCGATAACAGAGTAGTAAGCTGCCCCCGGCTCTATGACGAATGCTTCCAGTCCTCAGGTTGTCTATGCGATCGGTGCGATAGTGGCGCTAAGCTACTACCTCAAGATGTTTCTGCAAGATACAACTACGCCCAAGCAAGACCTGACCTCTTGGCTGGTGGTGGTTCTTGGGGCATCGCTTTGGCCGATTACGCTGCCCATGACCGCATGGGCAAAGTGGCGACAGAGTCAGTAGTGGTGTTATGCCTGTGAACCGTACCCAAGATTAGTAGCAACTCAAGCGTTCTATTAGAATAGCCTTGCCTCTAGGACTGCTTTGCAACTCGATTTTGAGGCGCTTTGCGTTTGTCAGACAAGCGGGCCCAGCGGGTTAGGTGCCATAGGTAAGCAAAGAGGGCGCTAGAGATTAATGCACTTAGGTTCCATTTGAGAGAGCTTTTGATTAGAGTATTGCGCTGGCTGGTTTGCTGATTCTCAAACTCTGTCTGCACGCGAGTTTTGGCTTGGGTCAGTTGCATCAGCATTTGTTCTTTGGGTGCTGCTTCTAATTCCTCTAGCTCCACACCTTGGTCTTGCAGGAATGTGGCTATGTCATCAGGCGATGCTTCGTTGAGCTGGGCTTCTAATTCGGTGAGCTGTTGGCTCCGTGCGTCGTACTGAGTGGTCATCTGAGTGACGGTCTGGTTGTTGATTCTGATGGTGCTGCTTATGCCCCAGAACGGGATTAACAGAACAAGAAAAACCGCAAATGCCAGCGATGCCCACGACAGAACTTTGAGAAGCAGCCGCTCCCATTGACCTCGAAGTTGACTGTCGCCAAAAAAGATAAACCCCAACGCCAGCAGTGGAACTGGAATCCGCTCAACAATGGCGCCCATGGTCTCAAATTCCCAAACGGGGTTCATGAGCTGGGGGGGAAGCAGAATTGCGCCAAAGTCTAGGAGTGTGAGGAGCAAAAGCCCGTAGCCAACCAAGCGAATCAAAGAAATTGAGACTGACTTTTGAGGTGCAGGTTGCTGAGTCGAGTCGAGGTTAGATTGCATCGTTCGGATTCTCCGATATCAATAGGTAAAGGGCTTGAGGATTCGCTGGGTATTGTGGAACTAGGACCGTTGAGCTAAGACTCAGGGAAGTGGTCTGACCACCACGGCTGCCAAGTTTGCCAGAGGGTTTCTAGCTGTTGTTGGGCGAGATCGGGTGGGCGATCGCCCAAAGGCATAGACATGTAAACCCAAATACAACGGCTGTCTTGAACCGTCTGCTTACCCAGCATGATGGGCAGCAACCGTTCTACTCGCAGGTCGTTGGCGTAGCGGTTTTGGGTGAACTGAGCAGCGGTAACGGTGCTGCCACCCCGAGGGTTGATGCAGCTAGTGAGGTGAGCTGTCTTAGAGAGATGAAAGACACTGTAGTAGCCTGATTCGTTCTGACGTGTCGTTTCTGAAAATTCGACCGTAGGAGATGCTAGGTCATACTTCAACAGCAAATTCCTGACGCTGGCATCCATTTTGGTGAGGTACCGAGTCTGAATCTCTACGGTGGCGTTGTCCCTGGTATAGCGATGAACGGTGCCGCCCACTAACTCGGGTTGATTTTCAGCGGCCTCTTTAACCGGGTCTTGGCTCTGTAATTCCCAGTCAATGAGGGAAATTGGTTCAGCAAAAATGGCAGGGAGTTCGAGTTTCGTTTCTACTGGTGGAATGAGGAGGAGATGCACGGAGGTTAGGGCTGCACCACTGCAAAGAAAGGCTAGCCAAGGTGTGCGAAATAACTTTAAAGATGTCATGGCGACACCTCCGATTCATGGTGAGTCTGCCGCTGCAGAAAGACCCAGCAAATGCCACCAAAAATAGCGACGGAAATCATCGAGAAGATGAAGGAGCCCGTGCCATGGTGCCAGTAATCAAACGCGTTTGGCTGGGCTGAGTAGACAAAGTGGGCAAGCAGCGCAACCCGGAATCCATTGACCAGAAAGGCAATCATTCCTGCAAGGATGAGTGCAGCCCAACGGGCGAAGATTCCTAATGGAAACATCATGATAAATAGCCCCGCTAAGGCAGTGAGATAGCTGATTCCTTCGATACCAGAGCAACCCTGAAAGACTTCAACCGCGCGATCGCCCAATTGAATGTAATAGCCATAGCGCTCAACCTCAAACCCGCTGTACCACAGCACAAGGGCTGAAAACTTTGCGGTTAACACAGTGGGGTCAAAGAGGATGGGGAGAATGAGCTTAGGAAGCCCCAAAAACATCAAGATTAGAATTTCTTTTCGATACTGTTTAAGTCCTGAGATTCCAGACGCTAGAAGCGCTAAGCCAAGCGCTGCAAGAAGCGGAAATAGTAATAGAAACGGCTCGCTTAAATATCCCTGACTTCTCACTAGAACAACGCCAATAATGGCGCTGCCCAATCCAGTTGAGATGGCGCTACTGTTCAGCGATAGCGTTTGCCAGCGATCGCGCAAAATCATAGCAACCGCTCCCACAAATAGGACGCTATTTCCTAGTAGATCCGCATTGTCGAGACGCCAAACTAAGGTGAAATAAATAGTAGTGAGGCACGTGGCTAAACCCAATAGCCAAAGCCGATAATCCTTAAGGTTTATTGAGTTGGCGGCGAGCATAATCGTCAATTCCGCAGCAAAACGAGGGGTGAAAATTCAGGACATACCATTTCAGCCGCATGGTTATGATCAACGACTGGTTGGTAGGACTGCAGAGTATGGGTAAGCCCAGGATGGACGTTGTGTTTGATTTCTGTTGAACAATACAAGTCTGTTCTTGTCCAAATCTCATCTGAGGCTTTCCTAGGTTTCCCTGTTCGTTTTCAGCACTAACAGGCTGATCCCCTGAGTAGATTTGGATAGTGGGGTATGTGTCCCTAAGCTTCCTGAGTGTGGAGAGGGTGTAGACGCTAGGCAAAGGGGACACGTCACGAGTTGACGCTGAACTGATGAGCGGCACTCGTCCTTATAACCCCTTATGGTCTTGGTGCAAGATAGGGGAGTGCTATAGGGATCGGGCTCAATGACCAATACACAGAATGCTGGCGTTCGGATCTTCACTACGGTTGCCGCTGTGGTGGGGTGGGTTGCGGTAATGTTGCAGTTTTATCTCTCGCTGCGGATGGCTGTGGCGAATGGGCGGGGTATTGGCTGGGGACTGTTTGTCTATTTTGGCTACTTTACGGTGCTGACGAATATTCTGGTAGCGCTGGCGTTGGCGGCTCCCCGAGTTGCACCAAGCGCGGCGATCGCCCGGTTTTTTCGGCGGAGTGGGGTGATCACGGCGATCGCTGCATCCATCACAATGGTGGGGATCGTCTATTCCCTAGTGTTGCGACAAATCTGGAATCCCGAGGGATTGCAGCTGGTGGCCGACAGACTGCTCCACGATGTAATGCCCATCGTGTTTTTGCTCTATTGGTGGATAGCGGTGCCCAAACGTGGCGTGCGCTGGGTGGATGTGCCGCTCTGGCTGGTTTATCCGGTTGGGTATCTCGTTTATGCGCTGGTGCGGGGGGCAGCCTCAGGCTTTTATCCTTACCCGTTCTTAGATGTGGATGCTTTAGGGTATGGGCCGACGCTGGGCAATTCCCTGATGATTCTGGTTGGCTTTGTGGCGATCGCCCTCCTTCTAATTGGATTAAACTGGCTCAAACCCGAGCGAGTTCCGGTTACTGAGCGGCTACCCTAATCTCATTCGGCGTTGGAGACTCAACCGATGACCCACTTTCCCTCTCAGTTGCGATCGCTGCCTGCATTTGATGGGCCGTTTGATGCCTTTAAGCTAGAGGCTAAGAATTGCGACGTGTTGTTTGCCTCCTATCCAGAGGGAACAACCATTTCTCCTCACAGCCACGAGACCGACAATGTCGGAGTGATTACGCAAGGCGAGCTGATTTTGACCATCAACGGGCAAGAGGTTCGGTACGGGGTTGGGGCGTGGTATCACGTGCCAGCACAGACGCTGCACAGCGCCAGATTTGAGGAAACTACGTCCGAAATTGAATTCTGGTTCCACGAGACGCCAACATCGTGAGCCGTCCTGGTGTTTAGTCAGCCAAGCTGCTAAGGCAGGTAGTAAAACTCCTGACGCATGATGGTTTCTGCTGCTTCGACCGTGCTGACGCCGCGTTCAGTGAGCACCTCGCTAATTTGGTGATCAATGTTGTAGGTGCCGTCCTCTGCCGTCAGGTAGACCATCACGACTGGAAACGACTGGGTTGAACCCACGGCGACATAGTTACTAATGAGAATAATGTCGCTGTCGCCGCCGTCAAAATTGAGCTCCATAAACCCTATCTCCGTTGGCGATAGGGGAGACCAGGCTAAGGGAATATGCTGCGGCTGCGGCAACGCATAAATCACCCGACCGTCTTGCACCAGAAACACTACGAGGGCGCTGCCTCGTTTGTCAGGAGGAGTCATCACCGGGACAACCAGACATTCACCAAAGCCTGTAAGGGTGACACGCGCTGAAGTGTCGGCTGACCAAATCTCACCAGGCAAAGCAGCTTGGATTTGCCGAACGTCGCTATCGGTAATCGGGCGAGGGTTGGAGAGAAATCGGCTCGCGGGCTCGGCTTCGCTGCTGGTCTCTTCAGGGTCTGTGGCGACGATCTGCGCGGGGCGGGTTTCTTCTATAGTGGGGCGCAGGGACGTGATGCTGCTGCAGCCTAGGGCAAGAAGGGCGATCGCCCCCGGCAACACACGCTGCTGTAACTGCTGACCCAAACGGTATCTAAGACGAGGCATGCAGTGCTCCCCCGTAGCGGTGAGTAAAAATCCTAAATCGTTATCCGTGCTTAATGAGTACTACATGAAGCTACGTGGTTTTCCTGACAAGTTCTGACAGATTAGGATGGATCAACCGAATTGTGAGGGGGATGTGGGCATGCTAGAGCCAGACATGACTGGAACTCGCCCAAATTATGAGCATAACCATTATCAGTCTTCGAGATGTATTGAGAAGCCTTCCAGAAGCAGCCCCCGAAGCAGTCGTCGAGCTACACTTTGCACCACAATTGCTAAAGGCATTGGGGTTTGAACCTCAAGAAGTCCATCCTGAATTTCCGGTTGGCAATAATAGATTTGTGGATCGAGCTGCTCGCAAAACCATCGGGGATGATGTTTTTCTTCACACAAGATCTAATCCCTGCCTTTTGCTAGAGCTAAAAGGGCGAGATATTAATCTGGCAGAAGGCACAAGGCAGTATAAAAGTACTGTGCGTCAGCTAAAGCAATATTTGCTGGCACCCAATTGCCAAACAGCTCAATGGGGAATCATCAGCAACTCCTGTCATATTCAGCTCTTTCGCAAGCATGGGAAAGTCGTCGTTCCGGCAACCCAATGTGTTGCGCTGGACGAAGAAAACATTGACAAAGTAGTTAGGGAGATTCGACGCAAGCTTGAGCAACCTCCCAAAGCTCTCACTGTGGCGGTTTACAACAATAAAGGCGGTGTTGGTAAGACGACAACGGCAGTTAACCTAGCTGCAATTCTGACATTTTTTGGAAAAAAAGTTCTCGCCATTGATTTTGATCCCAACCAGCAAGATTTCACAAGTGCTTTAGGGCTGCCCCTGAGTGAAGGTCATGTCTTTAATGCGCTTAAAGATCCGGACGCAGATTTACTTAATGCGTTAGACACTTATACATTTCCATTGAGAAGGAGTAATAAAGAGCTAACGTTTGATGTCATTCCAGCCGATCAAGAATTAGTATATGCGTCTGATGAAGCTCTGGAGCCGTTGAAGCGCAATATGCTCTACGACAAGCTCGAAGCAGCGCGGCAAAACTATGACTATATCTTGATTGATTCCCCACCTAATTGGCGATTCTTTAGTCAGTTAGCGGTTTATGCAGCAGATGTGGTGCTGATTCCCACTAAGCACAACAGTCTGTTCTCGCTAAAAAATGCAGCGATGGCCATCACCAAATTTATTCCCGAAATTCAGGATAAAAAAGCAGACGGAAGCCCTATGCCGCTGCCTGTGTTCTTCAATGGTGAAAAGATCACCCCATCCCAACGAGAGATTGCGCAGCAGGAAATTAACAATATCATTCGGGCGGCCCAACGAGACGGCTTTGATCTAATGCCTTACTTTTATTCTCGATATACCAGCACTCGGAGAGATTTGCATATTCCCCAAGTCCCTAGCTACGCCAATATCGCAGGGGCTGCATTTTCTCGAACGCCTGCCATGTATCGCGATCGGTATGCTCACGAGTACTACAAAAATCTAGCTAAGGAGTATTTCTTGCAATGAGCAACCTCAACGATGTAGGAAATTTGATGCATCTCTATTTGGATGAAATTGATCCGGGAGATGGAACCCATTCACCTGAGTTTTTGATTCAAGCGTCTGCCCATTTGCTGAACCAAAAAGGTGGCCGAAACTGGGTTCCTGTGATTGTGAAAGAAGTCAGCGAAGATCAGTATGAAGTCATCGGCAATGCGTTTGTCTATGCGGTGGCCGAAGCGGCTGGACTAGAACGAGTGTGGTGCATTATCGCGGATGACAGCAGCGATACGCAGACCTTAACGAAGGTGCTAGCAGGCGAAGAAATCCCCAAGATCAACCTTTCCAAAGCATCAAGAGATGAGATTGTTGCAGCAATGGAATATTTGATTGAGCAATCGGGCAGCGCCCTTCAGTCGGTCAAGGTGGCAGTGGCTGCAAATCGAATTGATGAAGCACCGCGTCAATACTGGACCTCGCTAGATCCCATTGCCAGTCTGAAATGTGGCATTACGAAAGGGAAAAAGCTGAATGCGCTGAAGCAAGTATTTTATCTGACGCCTCAGCCGATGCCAGAGACGATTACTGATGTGGAAATGCTGCAAACTATGTCTACCACTGAGCTAAAAGCCATGGCGAAAAAGCGCGGCATTGCGGGCATTAGCAAGCTCAAAAAGGCCGACTTGACTGAATTGCTGAGTCAGGCGGAATGAGTTGGATAGCCCATGCGCGGGCGGAGGTTAGCTTGGGTTGGCTGTAGCGTCACTTTTAACGATCACCCCAAAGTCTGCCAGAACTCGCGCGTGGTTTCGCAGGAGTGCCAGCAGGTTGAGGCGGTTGCGGCGCACGGCGGCGTCATCGGCCATGACCAGTACGCTGTCGTCGCCATCAAAAAAGCGCTCTACCACGGGGGCTGCGTTTGCCAGTGCGGATACCAAGGTTTGGTAATCTCGATTGGCTTGTGCGGCCTGGGTTTGGGGGACGAGCTGGGTTAATGCGTCAAAGAACTGCTGTTCTGAGGCTTGCTCAAACAGGTCAGGCTTCACGACGGTGCTGGGGTCGAGGGTGGCGGTATCTAACTCGCCCTGCTTGGCTAAGCGAGCGGAGCGGTTGACAGTTTCGTAGATGGCGGTCAGCTGCCCGTCTTGCCGAATAGACTGAAGGAATAGGGCGCGATCGCGCACATCCAGCACATCCTTCAGCGCCCGCTCTGCATAGTCGGGGTCGTCTTCCCCAAGCACGGCGTTGACGAGGTCATAGTCAATGTGGCGATCGTCTTGTAGCAGAGTGCGAATGCGCTGCAAGAAAAAATCTTGCAGTTGCGTGTGGAGTGCATCGGGGTCTTGAATAGTGCCCGTGCTGTAGTCGGCCATAACTTGAGACAGCAAATGCTCTAGATTTAGGGGGAGATCGGCGTCCCACGCAATATTGATGATGGCATTGGCAGCGCGGCGTAGCGCAAAGGGGTCGGACGACCCGGAGGGAGTCAGCCCCACGCTGAAGATGCCCACTAAGGTATCGAGCCGATCGGCAATGCCCACCACTTGGCCAATGCGCGTTTGGGGCAGCGTATCTCCCGCACCTTTGGGCAGGTAATGCTCCCGGATGGCGATCGCCACCTCTTCGGCTTCTCCACTGATGCGAGCATAGGTTTCGCCCATGACGCCCTGCAGCTCGGGGAACTCGCCCACCATTTGCGTCACGAGATCGGCCTTGCACAGCAGCGCCGCCCGTTGCGCTTGGGTGCGCTGCTCATCGGATAGGGAAAGCTGATCGGCAATCTGAAGGGCGATCGCCTGGATTCGTTCTGTCTTTGCCCGCACTGACCCGAGCGCTTCTTGAAAGGTGACGGTGTCGAGCTTGGGCAGGTAGGCGTCGAGCGACTGCTTGCGGTCGGTGTCGAAGAAGTAGCGCCCATCGGACAGCCGGGCCCGAATCACCCGTCCATTGCCCTCGGCAATGATATCGGCCTTGGTGGGGTCGCCGTTGGCAATGGTGACGAAATAAGGCAGCAGGTCGGGATGGTTGGCGTCTTTAAGAATCGGGAAATAGCGCTGATGGCTTTCCATTTCCATCACGAGCACGTCTGCGGGCACTTCTAAAAAGTCAGCATCAAAGGTGCCCACCACGGCAGTTGGGTATTCCACCAGGTTGACCACTTCATCGAGCAGGTCGGGATTGATCGACGCCACACCCCCAATTTTGGCAGCGGCGGCTCGGGCCTGAGTAACAATCACCTCTCGTCGCTGCTGCGGATCGACTTCGATGCAGGCCCGGCGCAGAGTGGCTACATACTCTGTGGCTGAGGGGATGGCGATCGCCCCCGGTGACAGCACCCGATGCCCCATCGAATGGCGATCGCTCCGTACCACTTCGGCCCCGTTCTCAATAGTCAGGGGCAGCAGCGTCTCATCCCACAGCGCCACCAGCCAGCGAATCGGTCG
>JBGTOF010000238.1:0-43949 GCA_041742695.1 Elainellales cyanobacterium
AATTTGCTGCTGCAACGATTGAGTGGCATGCCTCAATGGTTTTTGCAAGAAGCTAGTTTCATCTGCGCGGTTGTTGCCTTAGTCGTGGTTGCTGTGCATCGACTGCGGTCTGAAACCTTCCGGTTTCACTCACCCCTTGTGTTTGGGTTAATTGCTAGTGTTGCGATTCCTATCGCAATGGGTTTAGCTCGAGGCTATCCTAAATACTATGTGTGGATGGGCTACGTTCCTATTGTGATTTGTCTGGCTGCATCTCTTCCTCGGCTGCGATTTTCGGGCCCACGGCAAGTATTGTCTGTCATGCTCTCAGCACTTATAATGGCAGCTTGTGTGCCAGGATATCCCACCAACCTGCTTGCAGCGATCGCAAACTGGAATGATCGAGATTATGCTCGTGTTGAAGCATTTGTGCAGAATACCATCTTGCCCGCCGATAGCGTCTACAGTGATTTCATTGCCTTTTATGCCATCAAAAAACAGGTAGATGATGTTGTGTTTCCAACATATTTGAATATGCTGTCAGAAACTGATCGAGAGAACATTACTGTTCTACTCCTAGATGCAAAACAGAAACACCATAACTATGAAGATGAACAGCTGTTTGAACGATTGGGAGGAATGTGGGAAGAGACAGGAGATTCTTTAGAGACATCACAATCCTCATTGGTTGTATTTAGACGAATATCCGAGGATGCTCCACAGACAGAAACAACAGGAACCTAGAGGATATTTGAAAAGTTGGATGAATAGTAAAAAACTCACACGGTTCACGGTTTAGGCTGAAATTGCTAACAGTTCAGCTCCGGGAGAGCGATGAGTAAGGGTGCAAGAGGGATGAAGGGTAAGGGGCTGCAAACGTGGGATATACCCGACGGCGGACTTGTCAAGTTGCTTGTGGGTTAGGCTAGCGTAGACCCAGCCTCACACTTAGCAGATTAAGAGCGCAACTGAGCAAGCAAACCTGATTAGAATGGCATGAGACTAGCGATCGCCCTTCATATCCAACCCTGAGGTACTTCGTTGTATGGCAGATAAGCTCTCTCCAGCATCCTTTGTCCACAAGCCAATCACCTTTGGGACAGATGGCTGGCGCGGCATGATAGCCGCCGACTTTACCTTTGAGCGGGTAATGCAAGTGGCACCCCGAGCGGCGATCGCCTTAGATCGCATCTATGGGCACAGCACTCCCAACCGCACCATTGTTGTCGGCTATGATCGGCGCTTTCTCTCTCCTGAGTTTGCCCAGGTTGCGGCACAAGCGGTACAGGCGGCAGGCTTCAATGTGCTGCTGTCAGACTGCTTCGCGCCAACGCCAGCCTTTAGCTGGGCAGCCAAGCAGCACCAAGCCTTAGGGTCGATTGTCATCACCGCAAGCCACAATCCAGCAGCATACTCTGGGTTGAAGATCAAAGGTGGGTTTGGCGGCTCGGTACCACCCGAAGTGACGCAGCAAGTGGAGGCCATGCTAACCGAGCCCTTGCCCATGGCAGAACCCGGTACTCTAACTTCCTTTAACCCTTGGACGAGCTATTGCGATGCGTTGCGGGCCAAAGTGGATGTGGCCCAGTTACGAGGGGCGATCGCCGACGGGTCACTGGTCGTTTTTGCTGACGTAATGCACGGGGCTGCGGCCACAGGCCTAGAGCAAATTCTGGGGATCGCCATTCACGAGTTGAACAGCGAGGCTGATCCCATGTTTGGGGGCGGCGCGCCCGAGCCATTGCCCCGCTATTTACCCGATCTGCTGGCAAAGATCAAACACTATCAACGACAGGGCAGCGAGCAGGTGGTAGGGCTTGTGTTCGATGGCGACAGCGATCGCATCGCTGCCGTAGACGGGCAGGGCAATTTCTTAAGCTCTCAGGTGTTGATCCCTGTCTTGATTCAGCATCTGGCTACCCATCGGGGATTCACGGGTGAAATCGTCAAAACCATTAGTGGTTCTAACCTGATTCCGCGAGTGGCGCAGCTCTATAACCTCCCTCTGCACGAAACCCCCATTGGCTATAAATATATTGCCGACCGTATGCTCGAAGCCGATGTGTTTCTTGGCGGGGAAGAATCCGGGGGCATTGGCTATGGCAGCCACATTCCCGAGCGCGATGCCCTGCTCTCGGCACTGTATGTGCTGGAGGCCGTGGCGCAGTCTGGCCAAGACTTAAGCGAGCAGTATGCTGCACTGCAACAGCAAACCGGGTTTACATCTGCCTATGACCGCATTGACCTCCCCCTATCGGGTATGGATGTGCGCGATCGCCTAGTGCAGCAGTTGCAAAACCAGCCTCCGACCGACGTAGCCGGACATGCTGTAACGGATATCCTCGCGATCGATGGCTACAAGTTTCAGCTGGCTGACCAGAGCTGGTTGCTGATTCGCTTCAGCGGGACTGAGCCTGTGCTGCGCCTGTATTCTGAAGCCGCCACAATGGAGCGCGTTCACGAAAATCTGGCTTGGGCTAAGGATTGGGCGAGTCACGTTTAGAGAATTGAGGAGAGGTAGGCCGCATCATCTCTACCTCAAAGACCTGACCCTGAAGTCCTGCGCAGTCCCACAGGACATTCACTGCTGGGAACGATTGGGCCACGCCTGAAGTTAATGTCAATAATTAAAAGGATGCATCGCAGCAAGTGTGAGGAGGAGGTATTATGCCGCGTCTTGTTGTAGCCACAGGCAACCCTGGAAAAGTTAAGGAAATGCAGGCCTATCTGCACGACACCGTGCCCCAGTGGGAGTTGGTGCTGAAGCCAGCAGAACTAGAGATCGAGGAAACAGGCACTACGTTTTTAGACAATGCCTGTCTCAAAGCATCACAGGTGGCGATCGCCCTAAAGGAATGGGCGATCGCCGATGACTCTGGGCTCGCAGTCGATGCGCTAGACGGAGCACCGGGCCTCTATTCAGCACGCTACGGTCAGACCGATGCAGAGCGGATTCAGCGGCTCTTGACTGAGTTGGGAGATGCCAATCAACGAACCGCGCAATTTGTATGTGCCGTGGCGATCGCCCGACCTGACGGTTCTATTGCCCTGCATACCGAGGGCACCTGCCCCGGCGAGATCAGCAAAGCCCCTAGCGGTATTGGAGGCTTTGGCTACGATCCAATTTTCTATGTGCCCGTCGAAGGTCAAACCTTTGCTGAGATGTCAGCGGAAACCAAACATCGCATCAGTCATCGAGGGGTAGCATTTGCGAAGCTGCTGCCTCAATTGGCAACGTTACAGATTGAACGTACTCCTTAAAAATTGTGAGCCCTCTGCTTAGCAGGGGGCTCACAAAATAAACATTTACACCAGTGTGTTAAGGGTTATATCCAATCAGCGGTAATCCCGTACGGGAGCTGGCGCAGCCAAGCCAAATGCGTTACGGTCATTCGCACTTCGCACCGTGCAGGGGGACTTCTTGACAGAGAGAACCTAGCGCCCTTGCCGGAGTTGCCGCCTAGCAGCGAAAGTTCTGCCCTGAAATCTTCGGACAGTAGCGCAACATGGGGAAATGTTGCCCCCTCACGAATACAACTGTCTTAGCTTTTTCTGACCAGCGCTGATATCGCCACAATTAGATGGCTTCAGTGTTGACCTCACCCGTGCGAATGCGGATGATCTTATCCACTGGGGATACAAAAATCTTGCCGTCTCCAATTTCGCCTGTGCGAGCCGCCGAGATGACCTTTTCGACCACCATATCCACTTGATCGTCTTCAACGACAATCTCGACTTTTAGCTTTTGCAAAAACTCTACGGTATACTCCGATCCGCGATAGCGCTCGGTTTGCCCCTTTTGTCGTCCAAAGCCGCGCACTTCAGACACGGTCATGCCCACGATGCCCGCGTTCACTAGTGCAATTTTTACTTCGTCGAGCTTAAAGGGACGAATGATTGCTTCAACCTTTTTCATGTATAGCCTCACTCCTCTGAGCGTATATCGGTCACTCACCACCATGACTGGTTCTATCACCGTCATAAGGATACATTTTGTAGTGAGCGTTACGCATCTTTGTTTGAAGCAATCTTTAATGGATTCACCCAAATTTAAGGCCATAATCTGGGGAACCGCAATATTGCTTTCTAATTTTGACCCCTTACCTTGCTATTGGGGGCAATCCTGCGCCGTGCTGGGATAACGACTTAGCTAAACGTGAGGTCAGATTAATAGGGCTTGAGCTTATCCCGAACTCAGGGTAGGTAAAGATCTCTTGCTAGTTTTTTAAGCCTTGATGTAGTTGGCGGGCCGCCGTGCAGTGGCTAGTGAGGGATATGCCAGAATACGGGGGATTTTGCAGTTCAGGTTTGCTATTTTCATATCTGACCAGTCTCTAGAGCACAGTATTTAGAATAGTGTCGGCTCGGCTACACCCTCTATAGAATGAGCGGCACAAGAATTAGGAGAACATGACTATGCATGGGTTGATCACAATGTCTGGTCGCATGGCTATGGAACTGGGTCTAGCTCAGCTAGCTCAAACACCCATTGCTCCAGAACCATCGCCCGGTCTTATTCAGCGCTCTTTTGAAGCACTGGTGCTAGGGCTAGTGCAAGGCTTGACAGAGTTTTTACCCATCAGCAGCACAGCGCACCTAAAGGTGGTGCCAGTGGCACTCGGCTGGGGCGATCCGGGTGTCGCCTTTACGGCGGTGATTCAGCTAGCCAGCATTGTCGCAATCCTTTGGTATTTCTGGAACGATGTGGTGCAGGTGGTGCGGGGCTCACTCCGCGCTATTGTGCAAAAAGACTATCAGTCCCTCGATTTTCGAATGGGGATGGGTATTGTTCTCGGAACTATCCCCATTGTGATTGGGGGAGTGTTGATTAAACTGTTTGTACCCGATTTTGACAACTCGCCCCTGCGGAGCATGGGGGCGATCGCCATCACATCGATTGCGCTAGCAGTATTTTTAGCGCTTGCAGAGTATATGGGTCGTCGCAAGCGGGTCTTGGAAGACTTAGGTATCAGCGATGGGATTTGGATGGGGCTAGCCCAAGCGATCGCCATCATCCCTGGTGTATCGCGGTCGGGCTCTACCATTACCGCTGGCTTGTTTATGGGCATGGATCGGGCAGCAGCGGCGCGATTCTCCTTTCTGCTCGGTCTCCCCGCCATTACCCTAGCGGGTCTGGTAGAAATGAAAGGTTTACTTGAGACTAGCCTGGCCGGAACAGGCGGGATCATTCCCATTGTGATTGGGTTGCTCAGTGCAGGGCTATCGTCTTACGCGGCTATCGCTTGGTTGTTGCACTACCTGCAAACCCGCAGCATGTGGATTTTTATCTGGTATCGGGTCGGGTTTGGGGTAGCAATTTTGAGCGCGATCGCCGCGGGTCTAGTGCCCAATATATAATGGCAGCATGCGCCATGCTTCTATCCGCCCCGCCGTCATCTCCCATGTCCGCCCCGATTCCATTGCTGATGAAATCGGCTTTGAGGCGGGCGATCGCCTTGTCGCAATTAATGGCGATCGCCCCCGCGATTTAATTGATTACCGCTTCTTTTGCGCCGATGAGGTGCTGACGCTCGAGGTGCTGGGCAAAGATGATCGAACCTACACCATTGAAATCGAAAAAGACTACGACGACGATTTAGGTCTAGAGTTTGATTCAGCGCTGTTTGACGGGCTAATGCAGTGCAACAACCGCTGCCCCTTCTGCTTTATCGATCAGCAGCCCCCTGGCAAGCGCGAAACCCTCTATCTCAAAGACGACGACTATCGCCTCAGCTTCCTATACGGCAGCTACCTTACCCTCACTAATCTCACACCCCCCGAGTGGGATCGCATTGCGCAGATGCGCCTTTCCCCCCTCTATGTATCCGTACACGCCACCGAACCAGATGTTCGCAGCCGCCTGCTCAAAAACGAGCGGGCTGGCAAAATTCTAGAGCAACTGGCCTGGTTTCAGCAGCAGCGGCTGCAAATTCACGCTCAGGTCGTGGTCTGTCCCGGCATCAACGATGGCGAGCACTTAACTAAGACCCTGCTGGATCTGGTGCAGTTTCACCGGGGCGATATCCCGACTGTGGCATCAGTGGCGGTAGTGCCTGTCGGCCTTACCCGCTTTCGACCCGAGCAGGATGAACTGATGCCCGTCACGCCACAGAAAGCTCGCGAGGTCATTGCCCAAGTGCAACCGCTTCAGCAAACCTTGCAGCAGCAGTTGGGCACCACTATGGTGTGGCTAGCCGACGAATGGTTCTTAATTGCAGGGGTAGACTTGCCCCCCGCTGAGCATTACGAAGACTATCCTCAAATTGGCAATGGGGTTGGGTCAATTCGCCTGTTTTTGCAGGAATTTGAGGGTGCGGCGCAACAATTGCCCGCGCAGTTACCAACCCCGCAGCGCTGGACCTGGGTAGTTGGCAATGCCGTAGAACACGCGTTTCAACCCATTGTGCATCGGTTAAACCAGGTCAATCAGCTTCAAGTTGAGATGGTTGCCCTCGCGAGCCGCTACTGGGGGCAAGAGATTTCGGTAACGGGGCTGCTGACTGGAGAAGATTTGCTGGCGGGGCTGGCCGGCCGAGATCTGGGTGATGGGATTTTGCTGCCGTCTTTGATGCTGAAGCACGGAACGACTATCTTTCTAGACGATATGACGGTCGAAGACCTAGAGCAGCGGTTGGGCACTCCGATCATCCCTGTCGGTTCTGTGGAAGAGTTAGTGGCGCATTGTGGTGCATTGCATTGGGATGAGTTAGCGGTTGCGTCTCTCTGAGGCCGCAAGGCTGTACGCCCCTGATGTGTCCCGGTCGTCTAAGTTTGTCCCGCATATCCCGAATATAGGGGGGATAGGCTTGACTCTGATGTGCCTAACGCATTGCGTTCTATCCCCAGGAAAATGGAACCGCGATGCTCTAACCCTTGCTCAACCCGACTGGAGTTCGGGATAAGCTCAAACCCTTGATGGGCCCTGCGTGACGCGCACAGCATATTAAGGATTTCGGGGCACTGCCCGACGCGTAATGCCCTAAAACCCGTCTTATTTCAAACTGACATTAACCCGACTTGGGGTTTCCTAAATTCCCCACGCTATAGGGAGTTTCTCTGAGTCGGGTGGGAATACTGAATATGGTTTGAACCCCTCGCAAATCATAATTTCTCTGACTGAAAGGCTCATAATGGGCGGGGGCAGAGTTGATAATCGTTACCATAGCGGTAGAATCGGGGGCACTTTTTTGTATATGTTGTGTGATACAAAGCATCTACAAACTACAATGCCTCAGGTTCGGTGGCGGTGGCTATCCATCAGGTAGTGCGTTGGTGATGCAGAGGATGTGGGATGTTAATCGGTGGGCGCTACGAAACGCTGCGGGAGATTGGGCGAGGGGGCGCGGGCAAGACCTACCTCGCGGACGATACCTATCGTCGAGGTGGCGTCAAATGCGTGGTGAAGAAATTTCAGCCGCCCTCTAAACTGCCTAGGGTGCTGGAGGCCGCCCGCCAAATTTTTGAAACCCATGCGCAGTATTGCTACGACCTAGGTAAGCTCGATCCCTTTCCTAAAACGTATGAACATCTGGAACAGGGTGGCGAGTTTTATTTGGTTCAAGAACTGATCGATGGCCATGACCTTCGGCAAGCCTTTACGTTAGGCGATCGCTGGGATGAAAAAGAGGCGATCGCCCTTCTGCACGAAATTTTAACCAGCCTGACGCTGCTGCATGAGCGCGGCATCGTTCATCAAGACTTGGGCCCCCGCCATCTAATTCGCCGCTGGAGCGACAAACGGCTGATGCTGCTGGATCTAGGTGGATTTAAACATATTCGCCATCTCACGCTCGACCGTGAGGGCAACCTAGCTGCGGCACCGCCCCTTGGCACCACGGGGTATATGGCCCAAGAGCAGCTGGCGGGACAGCCACAGTTTGCGAGCGATGTTTATGCTGCAGGCATGTTAGGTATTCAAGCAGTGACAGGGTATATGCCTAATCAACTGCCGCGCCATCCCCAAACCCAGGCTTTGGAGTGGCATGACCAAGCGCGGGTGAGTTCGCGGTTGATCGAAGTTCTCGATCAAATGGTGGTGCCGGATTCTGCCCAGCGATTTCAGACGGCAGCAGACGCCTTGGCCATGCTGCCAGCCTTGGTTCCCAGCAAAACGATTTCAGCGGAGGATCTGGCAACGTTTTTGCAAGAGCCGGATGAGCCCACGTATCACGTCATCGTTGAACCGCAGTTTAATGTCGCCAGAGACTTTTCTGAAGGGTTAGCAGCCGTTGTGATGGGCGATCGCCTCGGCTATATTGACCCATCAGGAACGTTCGAAATTCCTCCCATGTTCCGCTTTGACGCCATCAGCCTCTATCAAGCAGGAGCCTATCAGTTTTCGGAAGGGCTAGCGCGGGTGGCGATTGACCACCAGTGGGGCTATATCAACAAGCTGGGCAAGCTGGTGATCCCGCCTAAGTTTGACAGTGCCGAAAACTTTATGCAAGGACTAGCGCGAGTGGAACTGGCCCATAAATTTGGCTATATTCACCCCCATGGTAGTTTTGCCATCTACCCTGACTATGAAAGCGCCGCCTACGGCTTTAGCGAAGACATGGCAGGGGTGGAGATTGAGCACCGCTATGGCTATATCAACAAACTTGGCCGTATTATAATCGAGCCGCAGTTTGACAGCGCGGACGAGTTTTGTGAAGGGCTGGCGCGCATTACGCTGGATGGCAAATATGGCTTTATCAACAAGCTGGGCAAGCTGGTGATTCCGGCGCAGTTTGACGTAGCGCATTCCTACAGCGAAGGCCTGGCGCGGGTGCGGATGAACGGCAAGTATGGCTATGTGGATGCGTTTGGCAACATTGCGATCGCTCCCCAGTTTGACGATACCTTTAGCTTTAGCGAAGGGATGGCCCTAGTGCGCGACGACGATCGCTATGGGTTCATTAATCTCAAGGGCGATCGCATCATTTCCCTACAGTTTGAGGATGCTTACCCGTTCTCCGAAGGCATTGCGGCCGTCAACGTGCAGGGAAAATGGGGCTTCATCAATAAGATGGGAGAGTTTCTGGTGGAACCGCAGTTCCAAGAAGCATCCTCAATGCATAACGGTCGCGCCGCTGTTCGCACGGGCAATCTGTGGGGCTATTTAGGCGCTGCATAGACCCAGTCCAGCAGATGCCCTAATGGAAAAAGCAGGAGGCGACGCCTAGCCTGCCAGCACTGCTTCGCCTTGTAGCCCGATATAGAGAAAGACCAGCAGCCCGACCAGCATGGCCATTGAAATTAGTTTGGGCAATTTTTTTAGCATAGGTTTGTCTACCGTTCGAGATCGGTGGCTTGGCCATCTAAATATTGGCTATCTAAATAGATGGAAAACAATTGAATGGAGAAATGGCGGAACAGTGTTCCCTCCGGGCATTTAGCGTTGCCGTTATTCTATAGCAACCGCCTTGATTGTGATTGGGGTGCCCCTCCTGCGGTAAGCTGATAAATGGCTCAATGCCAAGAAGCTCGCCAGATTACGCGATTCCTCTCAACAATTCTCAACAGTTTTTACCCATGGTTGTCAGTCCTCCCCGTCCGATTCGCATTGGTTCGCGCAAAAGCCAATTGGCGCTCGTGCAGACCCATTGGGTGCAAGCGCAATTGCAAAAGGCGTTTCCTAATCGCAGCTTTGAAGTGCACACCATGAGCACTCAGGGTGACAAAATTTTGGATGTGGCGCTAGCCAAAATTGGTGACAAAGGGCTGTTCACCAAAGAGTTGGAAGTGGGGATGCTGTCGAGAGATATTGACTTTGCGGTGCATTCTCTCAAAGATTTGCCCACGAATCTGCCCGAAGGTCTGATCTTGGGCTGTGTCACTGAACGAGAAGACCCCGCCGATGCGCTGGTGCTGCACAGCAAGCATGCGGGCAAGCAATTGGATAGCCTGCCCGACGGGGCTGTGATTGGCACCTCGTCGCTGCGGCGCTTGGCGCAACTTCGGCATCATTTCCCTCAGCTTGCATTCAAAGATGTGCGGGGCAATCTCAACACTCGCCTAGGTAAGCTCGATGCCGGTGAGTATGACGCGCTCATTCTAGCGGTGGCAGGGCTGCGGCGGTTGGGGATGGGCGATCGCATCGATCAGGCGATCCCCACTCATATTTCGCTACATGCGGTGGGGCAGGGCGCATTGGGAATTGAGTGCCGGGCTGACGATGCCGAGGTTCTGCAATTGCTCAAGGCACTAGAACATGCCCCTACAGCCTCCCGCTGCTATGCGGAGCGGGCCTTTTTGCGATCGCTCGAAGGCGGCTGTCAGGTGCCTATCGGCGTCACAACCACCATCGAAGGGGGCACCCTTACACTGGCAGGGGTAGTCGCTAGCCTAGATGGGCAAACCCTAGTACAGGGAACCGTCAGCGGTAGCACAGAGGCGGCTGAGCAACTGGGGCTAGATCTGGCCGATCAGCTTAAAGCCCAGGGTGCTCAGGCCATCCTCAACGATATTTTTGTGGCTCAGCGCTCTTAACGGCTTTTCCACACCTTCTCAACGCCCTCAGAACGCCCTCAGTAAGGAGGCCAGATCTGGCGCTACCGGGGCGCTAAGATAGAGGCTATGCCTTGGCTAGTGGCTTGGCTCCTGCCAAGACAGATGGGGTATAAGCTTAGCCACTTTCGCCATAACAGATCACCCGATCACAACCCAACGATGAAGAGATGCGATCGCCCATGCTAGAAACGCCTGAACTAAAACGCACCATCGATCAATTGGCTGAGCGCCTGGGGCAAACCCAGGACTATCTTTGACCTGCCGGCCCTAACTGCCAAAATTGAGGATCTTGAACAGCGCGCCGCCCAGCCCGAATTTTGGGATGATCAAGACGTGGCCCAACAGACGCTGCAAGAACTAAACGACCTCAAGTCTCACCTAGAACAGTTTCACCGCTGGACGACCAATCTAGACGATGCCCGAGCTGTATTAGAACTGCTGGAGCTTGAGGATGACGAAGCGCTGCTCGCCGAAGCCCAAGCAAACGTTGCTCAACTCGGGCGATCGCTCGATCAGTGGGAATTAGAGCAACTTCTCTCAGGCACCTACGACGACCGAGGAGCCGTGCTTAGCATTAATGCAGGTGCAGGCGGCACCGATGCCCAAGACTGGGCCGAAATGCTGCTGCGAATGTATACCCGCTGGGCCGAAAGGCGTGGCTATAAGGTGCGGTTGGCTGAGCTGTCGGAAGGGGACGAGGCTGGCGTCAAATCGGTGACGCTAGAGGTCGAGGGGCGTTACGCCTATGGCTATTTAAAGTGCGAAAAGGGCACCCACCGTCTCGTGCGAATTTCACCCTTTAACGCCAACGGCAAGCGCCAAACCAGCTTTGCTGGGGTAGAGATCATGCCCATTCTGGATGATTCTATTGAGCTAGACCTCCCTGATAAGGATGTAGAAATTACCACCATGCGTTCGGGTGGCAAGGGTGGACAAAACGTAAACAAGGTCGAAACCGGGGTGCTGGTGCGTCACTTGCCCACCAACATCTTGGTGCGCTGCACCGAAGAGCGATCGCAAGCGCAGAATAAAGAAAAGGCGATCGCCCGCCTTAAGGCCAAGCTGCTGATCATCGCCCAAGAACAACAGGCTCAAAAAGTAGCTGATATTCGGGGCGACATGGTAGAAGCTGCGTGGGGCAACCAAATTCGCAACTATGTCTTCCATCCCTATCAGCTGGTCAAAGATCTCCGCACTAATTTAGAGACAACGGACATCGCAGATGTGATGAACGGCAATCTGGATGACTTCATTGAAGCGAGCCTCCGCCAAGAAAACCAAATGGTGAACGCTACAACGACGGTGTAGTGCAAAGAATCAACGAGACTCAGTCACGACTGCTCGAATCGTAGCGTGTATTCGTGACAGATAAGAGTTCTCATCTAACGCAGCGATCCCCGTCAGCAACTAGATACCCTTTGGAAAAGATTCAGTACGAGAGTGCCCCTATGAGCAATCACCCCAGCAACGACCCCTCTCAGCCGGACGACGCCATTACCACCGAGTCCCCCCCGTCCTCAAGTCTGGCATCGGAGACAAGCAAAACGCCGACCTCTGTAGCCAGCCGAGATGGGGAGACCTCGCCCCCAGCGACTTCTGAGGAACCGCCCCCGAGCTATGTCAAGCTTGCCATGCGCAACATGGTCAAAAAGGGCGGAAAGTCTCTGTATCACTTTGCTCTCACCACTCTAGGGCTCCTAGGGCTACTGGTAGGGCTCGCCTACATAACCCGATGAGGTGATGATCTATGCTGCGTTCTATCGCGGTAGACGTGAGTGTGCAGCACTGGCTGGCATCCGATCTGGCCACGCCAGTCGCCGCGCTGGATGGTTTCGGCGATGATGCGTCTGCTCTGCCGGTCTTGACGCTGGCAGACGTGGCGGATGATCTCTGGGAATCTTGGTTTACGCAATGGCTGGGATACCTGCAGCCGACTCTGTCACCGATTCACCACTACGAACTCAGTCTGTGTTTGACCGATGATGCAGGAATTCGTGCCCTCAATTCGGATTATCGCCAGCAAGATCAGCCTACCGATGTGCTGTCTTTTGCGGCACTAGAATCGTTACAGGCGTTGCCTCCAGAAGCGCTTGAAGAAATTCCTCTCAGCCTCGGCGATATTATTATCTCAGTAGAAACCGCGCAGCGGCAGGCGGCAGAGCGATCGCACGATCCCACCACAGAACTGGCATGGTTGGCGACTCACGGACTACTGCACCTGCTGGGATGGGATCATCCCGACGAAGCAAGCCTCAGCCGGATGCTGCACCAGCAACACGCCCTATTGCAGACGGTGGGCTTGTCCATTCAGTATGATTAAACCCCGTTACCGTCAAATCGCCACCCCCATAAGCCGTGCTGCTAGAATTGTGCTGTAAATTGCGCGGCAGTTTGTGCGGATAGAGCATGGCTGATGTGAAGTCTGAAATAGGCAACAGCTCCATGCAACTTTTTTTAAAGTTTTCAGGGCTAGGTACTCCAATGTGTCATGGCGCTGACTGCCATTCCGCTGTAGGATAGGGCGAAATACGTCCCCTCCCGGAGCGGATGTTTCTGAGATTGATTCTTCTACCCTGATGATCGTTCTGGCGTCTCAACCCCACTGTTGTGTCTATGCCTCAGCCCATTTCAACCGATACTCCGCCTAAATCTGTAGCATTTGCTAAGCCAAACCGCGATCTGGCCTGGCAAGTCGCCCCTAGCTTATTCGTCAGCTTCAAATATGCCTGGGCCGGGTTGAGCTATGCGTTTCGCACCCAGCGTAATTTTCGGGTTCATGTGCTGGTAGGGTCGATGGCGATCGCCCTCAGCATCTTTCTTCATCTGAGCCGGATAGAAATGGCGGTGATTGGGCTCACCATCGGCGCAGTGCTGATGATGGAGCTATTAAACACAGCGCTAGAGTCAGTCGTAGACCTTACCGTCAAGCAAACCTTTCATGAACTAGCCAAAACCGCAAAAGACTGCGCGGCTGGCGCGGTGCTGGTGGCTGCGTTTGCGGCCCTGCTGGTAGCGGGTTCACTGCTGCTGCCGCCATTGCTGGCTCAAATTCAGCTGTGGCTCCGATAGTTGCCCTTCGTTGCCCTATGATTGTCACCCTTGCATCTCCTCTGTCAGGATCAGGAAAGATGGCTCAGCCCTCCCCCACGATCCGGCGTTAGACCTATTCTTTTTTTATGATTCTTGTTATCGACAACTACGACAGCTTCACCTATAACCTGGTGCAGTACCTCGGTGAGCTAGCTTCAGAATTTTCCATTGCAGACGACATTCGCGTGTACCGCAATGACCAGATCTCTCTCGACCAGATTCGCCAGCTTCAGCCCCAGGCCATTGTGATTTCGCCCGGCCCCGGTCGACCAGAGGATGCAGGCATTTCTACGGCCGTGATTCGCGAACTGGGGCCAACCGTGCCGCTGCTGGGGGTATGCCTAGGGCATCAGGGCATTGGGCAAGTATTTGGCGGGCACGTGGTCGCAGCGGCAGCGCTCATGCATGGCAAAACCTCTGAGATTCACCACAGCGGCATTGGCGTGTTTGCGGGGTTAGAGAACCCGATGCTGGCAACCCGTTACCACAGCCTCGTGGTTGACCGCGCCACCTGTCCTGACTGTCTAGAAATTACGGCTTGGGTAGAGGATGGCACGATCATGGGTGTGCGCCATCGGAACTTTCCTCATTTGCAGGGCGTCCAGTTTCATCCAGAGAGCATTTTGACGGCGCTGGGCAAGCCGCTGTTGCGAAATTTTTTGCTATCGGCCACGGCGTTGTTAGAACCTGCAACTGCTCAGGTATAGCCCAAATCGCTGTAAGCTAACGGTAGGTTGGCTTGAGCCAGATTGAGACTCAGAAAAAGACCCAGCACAGGCAGGCGATCGCCCCTTTAGCGTGGGTCAATCGGCTGGGTTGGGTAGATGGGTTGGGCAATGAGATTACTATGTGTACCCGGGGCATATCACAATGTCCCTGTGTGGAGGAGTTCATGAAGCGACGACATTTTATCTATGCGGGAGCCACGGCTGCAACGGCGATCGCCACAAGTTTGTGGGCTCCGCCCACGGCGGCGCAAACAGCTGTCTCGATTCAGTATTTAGGGCATTCCTGCTTTTTGTTTTCTGGCGAAGGTCGTCGTATTTTGGTGAACCCATTTCGTCCCGCTGGCTGCACTGCTGGCTACCGTCGTCCCAACGTGGCCGCAGATGTGGTGATGATTAGCAGCCGCCTGCTGGATGAGGGCGCAATTGATGGGCTACCGGGCAACCCCCGTATATTGTCGCAGCCGGGCGCTTACGATATCAGCGGCCTCAATGTTCAGGGCATTCGCACCAACCACGATCGGGTGGGCGGTCGCCGCTTTGGCATCAACGTGGTGTGGCGCTGGACGATGGGCGGCCTCACTATTGTTCACATGGGCGGCGCAGCCTCACCCATTGGCACAGAACAGCAAATTTTGATTGGTCGGCCAGACGTGCTGCTGGTGCCTGTGGGCGGCGGCCCCAAGGTCTATACGCCTGACGAAGCGCGGCAAGCCATCCAGACCCTCAACCCACGGATGGTCATTCCCACTCAGTTCCGCACAGAGGCTGCCGATTCTAGCGCCTGCGCTATTCAACCGTTGGATGATTTTCTGACGGCTATGTCGGGCGCATCCGTGCAGCGCCGAGGAAACACGCTCTCCCTCAGCCGCTCTGGCTTACCAGCCGAAGGCACGCGGATTGAGGTAATGAGCTATAGCTAACCGAGACGGGCGGAACACGTTAGAGTATTTGCTAGGCAACCCTGCGCTCCCACAGGGTTAGAGTACAACTACGCGTTCCACCCACTCCCTACTCCCCAATCCTTTCATGCAGCAAACGGAATTTGCCCAGCGTCGCGAGCAGTTGATGGCCCAGATGGGCAAAGGCACGGCGGTATTTTGCAGTGCGCCGATGGCAGTCATGCACAACGATGTGGAATATAACTTTCGGCAAGATAGTGACTTCTATTACTTGACGGGGTTTGACGAAGCAGAAGCCGTCGCCGTTCTCGCTCCACACCATGAAGGCCACCGATTTGTGCTGTTTGTGCAGCCCAAAGACCCCGATAAGGAAACCTGGACAGGCTATCGGGTGGGCCTAGAGGCGGCGAAGGAGAAGTTTGGCGCTGACGAAGCCTATTCTATTGACGAACTCGGCGAAAAGCTGCCGCAGTATCTGGTAGGGGGCGATCGCATTTTTTATCGACTGGGGCGCGATCGCCACTTCAACGACAAGCTGCTGGGTATGTGGCAGCGGCTGATGCGAACCTATCCAAAACGGGGCACCGGACCTACGGCGATCGCCGATCCGGCTCCGCTGCTTCATGCCATGCGCCAGCTCAAAAGCGCAGCAGAATTGAATCAAATGCGGCGGGCTGCTGATATCGCAGTCGAGGCCCATGTGCGCGCTATGCAGTTCGCCAAACCGGGCGTGTATGAATACCAAGTGCAAGCCGAACTGGAACACACCTTTCGGCTGCACGGGGCAGCGGGGCCTGCCTATCCATCTATCGTGGCGTCAGGAGAAAACGCCTGCATCTTGCACTACACCGAAAATACTCGGCAGATGCAAGCCCAAGAGTTGCTGTTGATTGACGCGGGCTGCGCCTATAACTACTACAACTCTGACATTACCCGTACCTTTCCGATTGGGGGCCGCTTTACGCCCGAGCAGCAAGCACTCTACGAAATTGTGCTAGAAGCCCAACTCCAGGCGATCGCCCAAGTCCAGCCGGGCACCCCTTATAGCCAGATTCACGATACGGCAGTAGAAGTGATTGTAGACGGCTTGCTAGATCTGGGGCTGCTCGTCGGCGAGAAACAGGACCTGATCAAAGACGAGGCCTATAAGCCTTTCTACATGCACCGCACCGGGCATTGGCTAGGGCTAGATGTGCACGATGTGGGTGTATACCAGCATGGAGAGACGCCCCACACCTTAGAACCCGGACAAGTGACCACCGTCGAACCCGGCATTTACATTAAGCCCGATATCAAGCCCGTTGAGGGACAGCCCGACGTGCCTGAACACTGGCGGGGAATCGGCATTCGCATTGAAGACGATGTGCTCGTGACGGCCCAAGGGCATGACGTGCTGACAGACGGGGTGCCCAAGGCGATCGCCGATTTAAACCACCTCAGCCGCTCATGACCCGCCAACGCTCTGCCGACACCCGACATCAGCCATGATGGTCTCTCCCTCAACCCCCATCGCTCAAGATCTGGTGTTAATTGGGGGCGGACATAGCCATGCGATCGCCCTGCGGCGATTTGCCATGCAGCCCATTCCGGCTGTGCAACTGACGTTGATTACAGATGTCATGCACACGCCCTATTCTGGGATGCTGCCGGGCTATGTGGCGGGGCTCTATGGTTTTGACGAATGCCATATTGACCTGCAGCCCTTGGCAAAATTCGCTGGGGCGCGGCTCATTCACGATCGGGCGATCGGGCTGGATCTGGCTCAAAATCGGGTGCTCTGTGCGGCGCATCCGGCGATCGCCTTTGACCGGCTTTCTCTAGATTTGGGCAGCACACCAGCGGTCTCCACCGTCCCCGGTGCAAAAGACTACGCCATCCCCGTCAAGCCGATTTCGCAATTTTTGCAGCGGTGGGATGCCCTGATTGAGCAGGTGCAACAGCAACCTCTCCAGTCGCTGCGGCTGGTGGTGGTGGGTGGCGGTGCAGGCGGGGTAGAACTGGCGCTGGCGGTGCAGGCGCGGTTGCAGCGCGTGCTGGCGGCAGCACAGGTGTCGTCTCAAGGTTTAGAGCTGTACCTTATCCACAGCGGGGCAGAGATTTTGCCCGAGCGCAGCGGCGGCATGCGGCGCAAAATGCAGCGGTTGATGACCGAGCGCGGCATCCACCTGCATTTAGGGGAACGCGTGAGTGAGGTGGGGGCCGACTGGGTGCAGTGCGAATCGGGACTGCAGCTCGGCTGTGATCACGTATTTTGGGTAACTCAGGCCTCGGCTACCCCGTGGCTGCACCAGTCGGGCCTCGCCACCGATGAGCGTGGCTTTGTCCAGGTGAACGACTGCCTGCAATCCACCTCTCATCCTCAGGTGTTTGCCGCTGGGGATGTCGCCACCCTGCTGAACCATCCCCGCCCCAAAGCTGGGGTGTTCGCCGTGCGCCAGGGCCCGCCGCTAGAGCAAAATTTGCGGCGATCGCTCCTTAACCAGCCGCTTCAGCCCTTTGTGCCCCAGCGCCAGTTTTTGATTTTGGTCGGATTGGGCAATGAAACTGCCGTGGCCTCGCGGGGGGTCTTTTGCTTCGGCCCGACGGGCTGGCTATGGCGCTGGAAAGACCGCATCGATCGGGTCTTTATGCATCAATTTGCCGACTTGGCACCGATGATGCCCTCCGCGTCCAGTGCTCTTCCTGCACCCAACCGCGGATCGGGGGATGGTGCAGACGCTACTACCCCCATGCACTGCGCGGGCTGTGGTTCCAAGGTGGGCGGCGATGTGCTGGGGCGATCGCTCACCCGAGTGCGAGCGGCCTTTCCCCACCTCGCGCATCCCGATGTGCTCATTGGGCTGGATGCGCCAGATGATGCCGCAGTGGTGCAGGTGCCAGCCGGGCTGGTACTCGTGCAAACGGTAGACTACTTTCGGGCGCTCGTGGATGATCCCTATGTGTTTGGGCAGATTGTGGCGCATCACTGCCTCAACGACCTGTTTGCAATGGGGGCCACGCCCCAGAGTGCATTGGCGATCGCTACGCTACCCTATGCCCCGGCGACCAAGCTAGAAGAAACCTTGGTCATGCTGCTATCGGGCGTTTGCCAAGTGCTACAGACCGCAGGAGCCGCCCTGATTGGGGGGCACACCATCGAAGGATCTGACCTGGCGCTGGGGCTCACCTGTAACGGTTTGGCAGCGGGCGATCGCCTGTGGCACAAAGGCGGAATGCAGCCGCAAGACACGCTGATTCTGACCAAGCCGCTGGGCACGGGCACGCTGTTTGCCGCCGATATGCAGCACCAAGCCAAGGGCCGCTGGGTTGAAGGAGCGATCGCC
The DNA here is from genome assembly GCA_041742695.1 of Elainellales cyanobacterium. Taxonomy (GTDB): domain Bacteria; phylum Cyanobacteriota; class Cyanobacteriia; order Elainellales; family Elainellaceae; genus Kaiparowitsia. The sequence continues at coordinate 18,511 of JBGTOF010000238.1, forward strand.
TCAATGCTGCACTCCAACCAAGCGGCAGTTCCAATTTTTCAGCATCATGGGGCAACCGCTTGCACCGATGTCACAGGATTTGGGCTGTTGGGGCATCTGGCAGAACTGCTACGAGCCTCTCATCTAGCGGCAGAGGTCAGCCTAGATGCGATTCCCATTCTCGATGGCGCCTCTGAAACCATCCATCGCGGCATTCTCAGCTCGATTCATGCGAGCAATGCAACCTCTGTCCGCGCCATCGTCACCCCAGAATCCATCATCCACCACCGCCTCTATCCTGTGCTGGTCGATCCACAAACCTCTGGGGGGCTGCTCGCATCTGTTCCCCAAACTCAGGCAGAGGACTGTCTTCAGGCCCTCACACACGCTGGGTTTTCTCAAGCCCGCAGAGTTGGCGAGGTGCGATCGCTCCCATCCGCCACCGATGCCTCTGGCCCATTCATCACAGTTCGTTAATCTATCTCCGCTTAAAGGGCCAAAGCTGGATTTCAAGAAAGATTCCACGGATCGCCAGGAATTCAAGGGCTGAGAGGGGGATCGCCGCATGGACTAATATTTACATTTAGCAACAATTCAGACTAAATGGATTCAATTTTGATGTAAAGAAAGTTGAAGAGCGAAGGGCTTAAAAAACTTACATTTACGGTTTGACTATTGGTAGTTTGCTGCAAATTTCAAGCAGGTTTTAACAAAAATTCTTAAACGAAGATTGTGGAATGTCTGGGAATGTAATTACTATGCAAGAGCAGACAGAGTATTAACTGTTTGTATCATTCTCTCATTTGTAACTCGCATTTATTACTATGACTACTACCATTCAAGGGCGCGGTCGCGCCAGTACATGGGAGCAGTTTTGCAGCTGGGTCACCAGCACCAACAACCGCCTGTATGTGGGCTGGTTTGGTGTCTTGATGATTCCTTGTTTGCTGACTGCAACCATCTGCTTCATTATTGCCTTCGTGGCAGCACCTCCCGTCGACATTGACGGCATTCGTGAGCCCGTAGCTGGTTCGCTGATGTACGGCAACAACATCATCACTGGTGCGGTTGTGCCGTCTTCCAATGCCATTGGTTTGCACCTCTACCCCATCTGGGAAGCCGCTTCTCTGGATGAGTGGCTATACAACGGTGGCCCTTACCAACTGGTTGTGTTCCACTTCCTGATTGGCATCTTTGCTTACATGGGTCGTCAGTGGGAACTCAGCTACCGTCTAGGGATGCGTCCTTGGATCTGCGTAGCGTATAGCGCTCCTCTGGCTGCAGCCACCTCTGTGTTTTTAATCTACCCCATCGGTCAGGGTTCCTTCTCTGACGGGATGCCCTTGGGTATTTCAGGTACGTTCAACTTTATGTTCGTGTTCCAGGCAGAGCACAACATTCTGATGCACCCCTTCCACATGTTGGGAGTAGCTGGTGTGTTCGGTGGTTCCTTGTTCTCCGCCATGCATGGTTCGTTGGTGACCTCGAGCCTAGTGCGTGAGACAACTGAGACTGAATCTCTGAACTACGGTTACAAGTTTGGTCAAGAAGAAGAGACCTACAACATCGTTGCGGCCCACGGCTACTTCGGTCGGTTGATCTTCCAATATGCCAGCTTCAACAACTCTCGTGCACTGCACTTCTTGTTGGGTGCATGGCCGGTAGTGGGCATCTGGCTCACTGCGCTGGGTATCAGCACAATGGCGTTCAACCTAAACGGGTTCAACTTCAACCAGTCGGTGCTGGATAGCCAGGGTCGCGTGATTAGCACCTGGGCTGATGTGCTTAACCGTGCCAACCTGGGTATGGAAGTGATGCACGAGCGTAATGCTCACAACTTCCCCTTGGATTTGGCTGCTGGTGAGCCTACACCTGTAGCGCTCACGGCTCCTTCCATCCAGGGATAAGAACGAATTGACTTTAGCTAGGCTGAGCACCCTCTTCGGAGGGTGCTTTCTTGTTTGAGCTCGCTTGGTGAACTCCCTAGGCAGGGGGGAATTTGCGATCGCCAAAGGAATTGAATTCATGGCACTATTATTACGCTGTGTTTCATGTCAAACATTAGGGTGGGGTTCACGCACGGGTCTTGGTCATCACGCTAACCATCCGGTCTTTTTTGGAGGATCTTTCAGCCCATGTTTAACTTTTCTCGACGCAAGCAAAAGCCTCAGCAATCGTATTCTCAATCCCAAAGTCCAGCAGCCCCCAAAGTGACAGCGACCTACATCAGCGCGACAACTGAGCTCCAGGGCACCATGCATGTAGATGGCAACCTTCAGGTTGATGGCATTGTGCATGGGGGCGTGCATGTGAGCAACGATGTGGTGATTGCTCAGAGCGGTCTAGTAGAAGGGCCAGAACTGCGAGGTCACAATATCATTATCCACGGTGTGGTTAAGGCCAAAATTTATGCAGCCGGCCAGCTCACCCTGAAGAGCACCGCACGGTTAGAAGGCGATGTAACCGCCAGCGCCCTAAACATGGAGGCTGGAGCCTTTTACGTCGGCTATATTGCCACGACAGAATCGAAGGGGCTGCCCGGTAGCGACCCGCTGCCAGAACTGATGGGGCGCGGCAACGAGTATGAGGGGCAGCTTCAGCCCAATGCAGACTATGCTCCCGACAGCTATGGGCGACAGTTTTAAGCTAAGCTTCCTGTGTAAGGTGAGGATTTAAACCCGCATGGGCAGTACGTTTGGACATGCATTTCGAATTACAACCTTTGGTGAATCTCACGGGGGTGGGGTGGGGGTAGTGGTAGATGGCTGCCCACCCCAGCTTGCTCTATCAGCAGACGAGATTCAGATCGACCTAGATCGGCGGCGACCGGGGCAAAGCAAAATCACGACGCCCAGAAAAGAGGCCGATCAGTGCGAGATTTTGTCGGGCGTGTTTGAGGGCAAAACGCTGGGTACGCCGATTGCTATTTTGGTGCGAAACAAAGACGCGCGATCGCACGACTATGACGAAATGGCGGTTGCCTACCGTCCCTCTCATGCCGATGCCACCTACGACGCCAAGTATGGGATTCGGAACTGGCAGGGCGGCGGGCGGTCGTCTGCGCGAGAAACCATTGGGCGAGTTGCAGCAGGGGCGATCGCCAAAAAAATTCTGCGCCAGATAGCCGGGGTTGAGATCGTCAGCTACGTCAAGCGCATTAAGGATTTGGAAGCCGTCGTCGATCCCAGCACCGTGACGCTGGCAGAGGTCGAGAGCACCATCGTGCGCTGCCCTGATGCCGAAGCCGCTGAGCGTATGGTGGACTTGATTGAGCAGTATCGCGACCAGGGCGATTCCCTCGGGGGTGTCGTGGAATGCGTGGCCCGTGGCATCCCCAAAGGTTTGGGTGAGCCTGTGTTTGACAAGCTAGAAGCGGATTTGGCAAAGGCGGTGATGTCATTGCCAGCCACCAAAGGCTTCGAGATTGGCTCAGGCTTTGCGGGCACGCTGATGCCGGGGAGTGAGCACAACGACGAGTTTTATGTGGATGAGCAGGGGGAGGTGCGAACCCGTACCAATCGCTCGGGCGGGGTGCAGGGCGGCATTTCAAACGGGGAAGATATTCTGATTCGCATTGCTTTTAAACCCACGGCTACCATCCGCAAGGCGCAAAACACGGTGACAACTGACGGTGCGGAAACCGTACTAGCGGCCAAAGGTCGCCATGACCCCTGCGTGTTGCCTCGCGCGGTGCCCATGGTGGAGGCGATGGTGGCGCTGGTGCTGGTGGATCACCTGATGCGGCAGCAGGCCCAGTGTGGGCTTGGGCTCAATCCGTGACTGATGCTGTGAATGACCCGATCCAAGATGGTTCTGCGGATCTCTCTAACGAGACGGAACCCGACGCGTTACAGATTCTTCGACAGGCTGCGGTGGCTTGGGGCGATCGCTCTCAACCGCGTCCCTCAGCGGATGCCCTCGTGCCCGCATTGTTAGCGCTAGAAACCCAGGCCAAGGGCGATCGCCGCTCGTTCTCTTTAACCGCTCTCTCCGGGCAATGGCGGCTGTGGTTTACGACAGGGGTGCGGCGGCGATCGCGCGGCGGCATTGCTCTGGGCAAGGGCTTCTATGTGCCTAGACTAGCAGTGGCACGCATCGGTTTTCAGCCGACCCAGTCGGGAAACCTTGGCGACCCCGCAGTGGATATCACGCCACCCCTGACAGAATCCCAGTTCGGCACCATCACCAACCAGGCACAAGTGGGTCGCCTGCGATTAGAGCTATCTGGCCCCTGCCGTTACCAGTCTAAAAAGAATCTGCTGGTGTTCGACTTTACGCACATCACCCTGAGTCTGTTTGGACGCACCCTCTATCAGGGCAACATTCGTGGCGGCGATGCGAAGGCAAAGGCATTCCCCCAGCAGCCCATTGGTACGCTGCCCTTTTTTGCGTTTTTCAGCATTACAGACGACTATATCGCTGCGCGCGGACGGGGTGGAGGTCTAGCCCTATGGATTCGAGAGGGGCGATCGCCCAGTTAGATGTCGGGGTGCGCGTATCTGCAGGTCTTTCTCCCGGTCTGTTAGCCTAGAAGATGGACGTTTTTGCGGAATGAACGGGTATGCTGTCGCCAGAATTACAAGCTCGGTTGGCCACACCGCTGCAGATTGGCGCAGTTGAACTGCAGAGCCGGGTATTGCAATCGCCCCTATCTGGGGTCACAGATTTAGTTTTTCGGCGGCTGGTGCGGCGCTATGCCCCCCATTCCATGATGTATACCGAAATGGTGAATGCAACGGGGCTGCACTACGTTAAGGAGTTGCCCAAGCTCATGGAAATTGACCCCAATGAGCGCCCCATCAGCATTCAACTCTTTGACTGCCGCCCCGACTTTCTGGCAGAAGCCGCGCAAAAAGCCGTGGATGAAGGGGCCGATACCGTAGACATCAACATGGGCTGCCCGGTGAACAAAATCACCAAAAACGGCGGGGGTTCTTCGCTATTACGACAGCCAGAGCTAGCCGCACAGATTGTGCGCTCGGTGGTGGAGGCGGTGCAGGTGCCCGTGACAGTGAAAACCCGAATTGGCTGGTGCGATAGCGAGATCAACGCGGTTGAGTTTGCCCGTCGGATGGAAGATGCGGGCGCCAAAATGCTGACCCTGCACGGTCGCACCCGCGCTCAAGGCTATAACGGTGCAGCCCGCTGGGAATGGATTGCGCAGGTGAAGCAGGCGCTGTCGATTCCAGTCATTGGCAACGGCGACATTTTTTCTGTTGAGGCGGCGATCGCCTGCCTAGAGCAGACCGGCGCAGACGGCGTCATGTGCGCGCGCGGCACCCTCGGCTACCCCTTTCTAGTAGGCGAGATTGACCACTACTTGCGAACCGGGGAGCACCTCCCTAAACCTACCCCAGTCGAGCGGCTGCAAGTGGCGCGTGATCACCTAATTATGCTGTGGGACTACAAGGGCGATCGCGGCATTCGGCAAGCTCGCAAACATATGACTTGGTATGCCAAAGGATTTCCCAATGCGGCAGAGCTGCGGAAGCAATTGGCGGTGCTAGAGTCTGTGACCCAGGGAGTCGCGATTCTAGACAAGGCGATCGCCCAACTGGAGCAACTTGGCTGGGCCGATGCTGAACCCGAGTCCGCCCTAGTTGAGGTCTGAATGAGCCGGATTTTTTGCAGATGAAGCATCAAAGGAATAGCCATCTGGGAGCAATCAGCTATTCATTGGTCAGCAATAGATTTCAGAAAATTTTGCAAAGATTTTCAAGGGTTACTATCAGTAGCCTCGGGCTATTGTGAGTGCTGCAAGTGCTCTAACTATGGGGCACCTCGAAAAATACAAATCTTGTTGAGAATGGCAATGAGATTCCAGTGGTTCTGGGCTCCCAAGATTATCAATGAGGCAATTAATCGAGGTGCCCTATGGATAGAAACTGATTGACGCTCCCAATAAACTGCATTACAGTCCAAATCATTGAGCAAGTCAGCCTAATTTGTTTTGGTTGCGTATCTAACAGTGCAGACTGTATCTGCCACGCGTTCCGATTCAGCAAAAGGCTTTGTCAAACTGCCGGTGCGGTGGCGGGTTGAGCGTACTTTCGGCTGGTTGAACTGGTGCCGTCGCTTCAGCAAGGATTACGAGGTGTTGCCGGAGACTCATGAAGCGATGGTGTATGCCGCCATGGTTCGCCTCATGGTTAGACGTTTGGCTTAACCGCTACTTCTCACACGTCCTCTAAGTATTGGGGGCCGTAGCTTGCTTCCGCAAAGTGGTACACACAACCCGAAAACCGAGACGGGAGCTATAGATGCTGGGTCCATCGGCATTGCGGTACGCGGAGCGGCAGCCTCCTGGCGCGGCGAACCAAGAGCCGCTGCGCACTACTCTGTTGGCAGCTTCATGCTCAGACAACCAGGCCGAACCATCTTTTGGGGCACCAGCGTAGTTGCTGTGCCAGTGGTCGGCACAACATTCCCAAACATTACCGTGCATGTCATACAGACCAAATCCATTGGGCACAAAGCGACCTACATCGGTAGTCGTTTCTCGATATACTCCCTTTGGCTCGCTGCGGTATATGTAGTTGCCATTGTAGTTGGCGAAATCTGTTGTGATAGTTAGCCCAACGCAAAACGGCGTTGTGGTGCCCGCTCGGCAGGCGTATTCCCACTCAGCTTCGCTGGGCAGACGATAAGTGCGCCCCGTCTGCTGCGATAGCTTTTCGCAAAATGCAATCGCATCGTACCAAGAGATTTGCTCCACTGGGCAGTTAGCCCCATTTTCTGTAAAATGGCTTGGGTTCTTACCCATCACTGCTTGATATTGGTCTTGGGTTACGGGGTATTTGCCCATCCAAAACTCTGGCACTGTCACTGAGTGCTCCGGGCCTTCTGTATCACGACGTGTTGCTTCGGTGGCGGGCGACCCCATCAAAAACCTGCCAGCGGGGATTTTGACCATCTCCAGCGAAACACCTGTAGCCAGGGTCTCAACAAAATATTCAGCTTGGGTACGGCGGCGGCTAGTCGTCACTTTTGGTTGCCCCAACCCCAAAAGGCCCTTCTCAATACCCGTAATAGTCACTACTTCAAAATCAAAGGTTGAGCTGGTGGGTTGCGGATTAGGATTGGTGGGCGGTGCCCACCCTACGGTTTCTTGGCGATAGGTTACTGGAACTGCGGGAGGTTTGCGGGCGGTGGCATTTGGTTCAACTGTCGATGTCGAAACCGGATCTGGTGTCGCATTAAGCCTGTCAAAGTAGCGCTCTAGCTGCACAATTAGCCGACTGACATCGCCATGAAAGTCTGGGTCGGGTCGGGCGCGGGCAGCATTTCGGTAGGCTAGATCCACCAGGGCAGATGGCATTTCATCGGCAGCGGGTAGAGTGGCGCGGCTCACCAGCAGCGGGATTACGATCACCTGGCCTTTGCGTTTGAGGGCTTCTTCGAGTTCTAGGCGCACCCAGTCGGCGGGGTTATCGAGACGGCGGTTTCCGTTTTCATCCGTTACCGTCAGCCAGGTTTTGCCGATTACGGCTAGCACCACCTGGCACTGGTCGAGGCTGGTATTGATGTAATCGCGCAGGTCTTCGCCAAAGGGTATGGCGTCTACATCAAAGAAAATGGAGTCTTTGCCAAAGTGAACGACTAGGCGATCGTAGATGCGCCCGGCGATGTCTTCGCTATCGCTGCGACGGTAGGAGATAAAAATTTTGGGCATAGTGCTGGGCGCGGGTTGCCTCCATTAAAGCTTGAATCGCCAGCGGTGGGAAAGTGGGGGATTTGGAAAAGTGTCTGCCGCAAAAGAACCCCGATTTTTTCAAAAACCCGGGGTTCTGTAGCATAAGGAATTATTGGTAGTACTAAAGAGGTAATGATGCATTGTAGTGGTGAATAAAATTCCACAACAAGCCAATATGATTACGCAGACTCTTGGAAAAGGCTAAGCTGCGCCTCACAAAGCGTGAAACCTGCTGCCTCAGCATATTGTTGAACCGCTCAATGTAACTCGTCTTCCCGCTCGACTTACTGACGACCCGGTAGCGGTTACGGGGTAGTACCTGCTGGCACGCTTCCCAAACATCGGTATAAATGACAGCACACTGACGATAGACCTTGGGCAAGGAATCCCAGAGCTGTTGCGCACTTTGAGCCGAGCGGTCACCCACATGAGCGCCGATAATCTCACGAGTATCAGCATCAAGTGCCAACCAAACCCATTGTTTATTACCCTTGTGGTCGACAAATGACCAGAGTTCGTCACATTGCACCGTCAACGGCCTTTTTTTTGAGCTGACTGTGGCTTGCTTGGCGGTCTCGGCCGCTTTGCAGGTGACATAGTCCTGAAGCCATTGCTCGGATACCTGAACCGCCCGCGTGATCCCAGCCATCGAGATGCGCTCTAGCAAGAGCCGATCAATGAGATCCCAGGTTGCGGTGTCGATGGCCTTATTGGTTGGGTTCTCGACGAACTGACGACCACAGTTGCGGCACAGGTACCGTTGCTTACCAGAGGCTTATGCATTGGGAATTTAGGCACTTGGCCTAGTTAGCAGACGTTACGCGCTACTTCAGCCATACCGATTATCTCGACAAGCTGATCCAAAGTCAGAATGCGGATGACGTGCGCGCTTGGTTTAACCAGCGAGCATTCCCCCAGTCGCACCCATCGGCCCAACCCGCTACACTAGAAAGTTGATGACACGGTAGCCCTGAACTGGTTATGGCGGTGCAGTCACCCTCATAACGTTGAGGCCACTACCAGTGATAGGAGGTTTCTTACCTGAGGTTAATTTTATGACAGCCACCACCGATGCCCGGGCGCTGATGCGAGCCGCCTACGAAAATCGCTACACCTGGGATAGCAACTTCCCTGGCTACACTGCCGATGTTACCCTCACCATGGACGGTACGGTGCATACCGGCACTGTGCGAATTGGGTCGGATCTCAAAGCTGAGGTCAGCAACGTAGACGACGAGGCCGCCAAGAAGGCGATCGCTGAACAAGCGTGGGAAATTGCCATTCACCGCGTTCGCCGCGCCTTTGAAGACAGCCATAGCAAAAACCAGTTCTCCTTTGGGGAAACAGACGAGACCGACGCAGTCGAAATTTTGGTAGACGGGGGCTCAAAGGGCGATCGCTACAAAGTGCGCAATAACGAAGTTGTGCTGGTGCATCGCCACATTCACGGCACTGTGGTGACCATCAACACCTTTAGCACCCACGACACGGGCGAGGGCTACCTTGCTCACACCTATGACTCGGTCTATCACGACCCGGCCACAGGCGAGCAACGCGGCGGCGTTAGCCAGTTCAAAGACCAATTTACTAAAGTCGGCGATTACTTTGTGCTTACTCAGCGCACGATCAAGACTCAAATGGGGGATAAAACCCACGTTAACGACTTCAGCTTTGGCAATATCGCCATGCTCCAGCCGGCAGCCGTGTAATCAGCATCAAAAACGGGCATCAAATGTCGTTAGGGCAAACAGGTCATTCCGGTCTAACGACAAAGAGCTACAGAGATTGCCGAACTGCGTTGCCCTTACGGCTCTGAACCCTAGCCTCTAAAATAGAATTATCGACTTACCCCAAGGAAACCACCTATGACCACAACGATGGAACTGACAAACGATAATGTGGAGACAGTTCTAGACGAACTGCGCCCTTATCTGATCTCTGATGGCGGCAACGTAGAGCTAGTAGAACTGGATGGCCCGGTGGTAAAGCTGCGGCTGCAAGGCGCATGTGGTTCTTGCCCTAGCTCTACCATGACGCTCAAAATGGGCATTGAGCGCCGCCTGCGGGAGCGCATTCCCGAAATTGTGGAAGTAGAGCAGGTGTTCTAGGCTAAATTTCCACGCCTCTTTTCAATGGGGCTGATACACTCTGAAGCAGGGAAGCGCATCGCATTCCCTGCTTTTTAATTGGGCGCGCTCAATCGTCGGCGATCGCCCGCCTAGGCCCGCCATCCTGTTAGGTTGCGACTCTACACATCCCTATGCCTCACCCGCTCTACGTTGCCTTTGTTTGGCATCAGCACCAACCCCTCTATAAAAGCCGCTCGGGCGGGCAATATCGATTGCCCTGGGTGCGGCTACACGGCACCAAAGACTACCTCGATCTCGTGCTGCTGCTCGAGAAATATCCGAAGCTGCACCAAACCGTGAACCTGGTGCCCTCACTGATTTTGCAAATTGAGGACTATGTGGCGGGCACAGCCTTTGACCCCTACCTAGCCCTGGCGCTGTCTCCCTTAGAAAATCTGACCCCCAAAGATAAACGCTTTATCGTAGAGCACTTTTTTGATGGGCATCATCGCACGCTGATCGATCCCCATCCGCGCTACCGCGACCTCTACCAACAGCGACAAGACAAGGGCTGGGATTGGTGTGTAGACTATTGGACCCCTCAAGACTTTGGCGATTTGCTGGCGTGGCACAACCTGTCATGGTTCGACCCCTTGTTTTGGGATGACCCGGCGATCGCCGCTTGGCTAGAACAGGGTCAAAATTTTAGTCTGAGCGATCGCCAGCGCATCTATTCCAAACAGCGCGACATTCTGCGGCAGATCGTGCCCCAGCACCGCAAGATGCAAGATGCAGGGCAGCTAGAAGTCACCACCACTCCCTATACTCACCCCATTCTGCCGCTGCTGGCCGATACCGACTCAGGGCGGGTGGCGGTGCCCCAGATGGGGCTGCCTCAATCTCGCTTTCAGTGGGAGGAAGATATTCCCCGTCACCTGACCAAGGCGCGCGCGATGTATTGCGATCGCTTTGGGCGAGAGCCCCGCGGGCTGTGGCCGTCAGAGCAGTCGGTGAGTCCTGGAATTCTGCCCTATGTGGCGCAGCAAGGCTTTCAGTGGCTGATTTCGGATGAGGCGGTTTTGGGGTGGACGATTCAGCACTTTTTCCACCGTGACACCCACGGCACCGTGCAAGAGCCAGAGCTGCTGTATCGCCCCTATCGATTAGAAACGCCCGATGGCGATCTGGCGATTGTGTTTCGCGATCACCGTCTGTCGGATTTGGTGGGCTTTACCTATAGCGGCATGGCGCCCGAAGATGCTGCATCTGATTTGGTAGAACAATTGGAGGCGATCGCTCATACCCTCACCACCCACCAAACCAGCGGCAGCACCACCTTAGAGCAGCCGTGGTTGGTCACCATTGCCCTAGATGGCGAAAACTGTTGGGAGTTTTATGAGCGCGACGGCATCCCGTTTTTAGAAAACCTATACGGCCAGCTCAGCAACCACGATGGCATTCAGCTGGTCACCGTGTCAGAATTTCTCGATCAGTTTCCGCCGACAGCCACCCTCCCCGCTGAGTCGCTGCACAGCGGCTCTTGGGTCGATGGCAACTTTACCACCTGGATTGGGGACCCTGCCAAAAACCGCGCGTGGGATCTGCTGACGCAGGCGCGGCTGGCGTTGGCCCGCCATCCCGAAGCCACGGAGGAAACCAATCCTGAAGCCTGGGAAGCACTGTATGCTGCAGAGGGCTCAGACTGGTTTTGGTGGTTGGGCGAAGGGCACAGCTCTAATCAAGACGCCATGTTCGACCAGCTCTTTCGCGAGCATGTGGCCGCGGTCTATACCGCGTTGGGGGAGTCGATTCCGCCCGAGGTGCGCCGCCCGCTCGAAGACCATAACCGCCAGTGGGATCATGCGCCGTCTAACTTCATTCACCCCGTGATCGACGGGCGTGCTGATGAGCAGGACTGGGATCAGGCCGGACGGATCGAAATTGGCGGCGCGCGCGGCACGATGCACCGCAGCAGCAAGATTCAGCGGCTGTGGTATGGCGTTGATCACCTGTATCTATACCTGCGCGTTGATTTTGCCAGCGGCACCCGCCCCGGCATCGATATTCCGCCTGAGCTGCATCTGCTGTGGTATTACCCCGATCGCCCCATGCACAACAGCCCGCCCCCCATTACAGAATTGCCAGATGACGAGCCGGCCAATTATCACTTTCATCACCACTTGGGGATTAATTTGGTCACAGGCGATCGCTGGCTGCAAGAAGCGGGTGACTATTTTCAGTGGCACTCTTGCCACACCCATGCCAAAGTCGGCATCGACACCTGCCTAGAGGTCGCCATTCCCTGGGAAGACCTGCGAGAGGTGGGGCCTGACTGGTCGCTGCGGATTGGGGTGATCTTGGCAGATGCTGGGCGCTATGTCAGCTATGTGCCTGAGAACGCCCTCATTCCCGTAAACGTGCCCTAGGCCACCCCGTTATGACTGAGTTAGCGTCTCAGGGCTCTAATCCGCCGATGAGGGCAGAGTCGGCTACCCGGTTGCGCATGATCGGCTCGGCTGAAATGGCCGGGTGGCTGCAGGCAGAGCAGTTAAGCCTGGCCTGCACCACCTATCAAACCAATCGGCTGCTGGTGATCGGGGCAACACCCACGGGGCAACTCTCGGGCTATGAGCGGATATTTGACCGGGCGATGGGGCTCTATGCCACGCCGCAGCGGCTATTTCTCAGCACCCAATACCAGATCTGGCAGCTTGATCAGGTGTTGGAACCTGGGCAAACCTACGAGGGCTACACCCAGCTCTATGTGCCGCGCGTGGGCTATACCACCGGCAACTTAGATATTCATGATGTGGTGGCGCTACCCCCGGCTGAAGGGCCGCCACGCCTGATATTTGTAGCGACGGTGTTGAACTGTTTAGCGACCGTGGGCGATCGCCACAGTTGTCGTCCGTTATGGAAGCCGCCGTTTATTTCCCAACTGATCAACGAAGACCGCTGCCACTTGAATGGGCTGGCGGTAGTCAATGATGCGCCGAAATACGTTACGGTCGTGAGCCAGTCAGATGTGGTGGATGGCTGGCGCGATCGCCGTCAGGAGGGCGGGGCGGTGCTAGACGTGCCTTCAGGTGAAGTGGTGGTGAGAGGCCTGTCGATGCCCCATTCGCCCCGTTGGTATGGCGAACGCCTCTGGGTGCTGAATTCAGGCCGAGGCGAGTTTGGCTATGTGGATATCGCAGCGGGACGGTTTGAACCGGTTGCCTTTTGCCCCGGCTATCTGCGAGGGCTGGCCTTTTGGAAGCATTGGGCGATTGTGGGGCTGTCCAAATCTCGCCGAGACGATGCTACGTTTGGCGGGCTGGCACTGGATGATCTGTTGCAGCAGCGCGGGGCCGATCCACGCTGTGGACTGGTGATCATCAATTTGCGCACGGGTGCCCTTGAGCACTGGCTGCGGTTAGAAGGCGGGCTGATTGCCGAACTGTATGACCTGCAGGTGCTGCCCGCTGTGCAACGGGCGATGGTGCTAGGCTTTCAGACAGATGAGATTGCGAAGCTGATTACCCTAGAGCCGATGGGGTCGCTCAGTGATATTGGGGATTCTCCGCGAGATGGGGAGCGGGCGATCGCACCAATGATGGCGTTTGCCACTGCACCCCTCAGCTCTCAGCTCTCAGCCCCTATCCCCTCGGCGGTGTCCCTTTCTCCGAAGAAGATTGGCAAAGAGGCGGACAGCCTTGGCGCAGCCGAAGCGGCCTTTCAGCGCAGCATTGTGCAAAAGCAGCAGGGCCATCTGGCCGCTGCAGAAGCAAGCCTAAACACCGCGTTAAGCCTGAATGTTCAGCATTGGATGGCGCTGAATAATTTGGGGACGCTAATGCAGCAGCAGGGGCGACTGACGGAGGCGCTGGAGTGTTATGAACGGGTCTTGCACACCAACCCTGACCTCGTGGGGGCGATCGCCAACCGAGCCAGCGTTTGGCAAACCCAGGGTGAGTTGGAGCGCGCAAAGCCCGAGCTGCTGCGAGTAATTCAGCTTCAGCCCGATTACCTACCGGCTCATCTCAACCTTGCCCACCTCTATAAACAACAGGGTCGGCTGCAAGCAGCGGTAGACCATTTCCGGCAGGTCATTGCGCTCGATGCAACCCATGCAGATGCGTACTTCCAACTGGGGCAAATTCTGGAATATCAAGACCAGCTGCTAGATGCGCTGGACTGCTACGAGACGGTGCTGCGGCTAAATCCCAATGCCCACTATGTCAAAGGCTTCAGCAGCTTTTTGCGGATGCAACTCTGCGACTGGCGCGACTATGACCAGCGAATTCAAGACCTGGTAGCGCTGACTGAAGCCGGGATACGCGGCGAGTCGGCGTTTTCGCCCAATCCTTACATTCTCAACTTTTTTCCCCTCGCGCCGGATCTGCATCATGCGGCAGCAAAATCCCAAGCTCAGCAGTTTGTGGCTTATGCTGCGACCGCCCCCAATCCCCTGCCGCCGCTGCCTGCCGATTCACCCCCCGGTGCCAAACTCCGCATTGGCTATCTCTCACCCGATTTTCGCGATCACGCGGTGGGGCGGCTGGTGTACCAAATCTTTCAGCAGCACGACCGCAGTCGGTATGAGGTGTTTGCCTATGCCACGATTGATGCCTATGACGTGATCACAGAACAAATCGAGCGGGGGTGCGATCGCTTCCTCAACCTCTCCCCCTATTCTCACCGCGATGCAGCGGCTCAAATCCGCGACGATGGCGTGCAGGTGCTCATCGACCTGGCGGGCTACACCATCGGCAGCGGTGCAGCGATTTTGGCACACCAGCCTGCGCCCGTGCAGGCGTTGTTCTTGGGGTATCCCGCTACGATGGGTGCCCCGTTTGTGCAGTATATTTTGGGCGATCGCTGGATTTTGCCCCCCGACGTTGCGGCGCACTACAGCGAGCAGGTGGTTTATCTACCCCATGCGTTTGTCGGATCGGCCTTGGGGGTAAGCGATCGCCCCCTTTCGCGTGCAGAATTTGGCCTGCCAGCCGAGGGCGTAATCTTCGCCTGCTTTAACACCCATCGCAAAATCACCCCTGACCTCTTTGCGGCATGGATGGAGATCTTGCGCCAAGTGCCGACCAGCGTGCTGTGGCTAATGACGGGGTTAGTGGAAGAGACCCATCACAACCTGCGCGACGCCGCCCAGCAGCATGGAATTGATTCCAACCGGCTGATCTTCCGCGATCGCTCCTCCTATGCTGACTACTTAGCGCAGTATCAACTGGTGGATCTAGTGCTGGACACCTTTATCTACAGTGCTGGATCAACGGCGATCGCCGCCCTCTGGGGAGGTGCCCCGATACTAACCCGCCCTGGCCCCACTAATGCCTCGCGCATGGGTGCTAGCATTTGCGCAGCGGCCCAGTTAGATGAGCTGATTTGTACTAACACTGAAGACTACATTGCTAAAGCCATTTACTACGCCACCCATGCAGCAGAGCGGAACGCCCTGCGCCAGCATCTAATCACCCAGCGTCATACCCTCCCGCTGTTCAATGTGGGGCAATTTACCCGCAATTTAGAAGTTGCCATTGAGCAGATAAAGCCTAAGGCAAGTAGGAAACCGAGTGGATGAATAGGAGAGTAGTCGTTTGAGGGATTCATCTGATTGACGAAGTTCTCAACACTAATTGAATGACTCTAATCAACCAGTCGGTTGCCATAATAGCCAATACAATCAGATACTTTCCTAAAGAGATGTGCTTCAGCAAGGTTTTCCTGCTCCCTTTACGAGAAACAATTTGCATCTTCAACGCCAATACCATAGAACGTAGCCAGCTGTTCACAAAATAGACTCAAACTACGGATTTCAAAATAGAGTGAGTTGAGACTTTCTACTATCCCAACTTGCAGAGTTGCTTTCATCAATACTAAGAGTCTTAAACTATCTCTTGAGCCGCAGTATTTAATCTTGGCTCGAAACCATATAGCAGTCCACCCAATCACACTCTTTTCTGCTGCTGCAAGTTGGCCTATGTCACTGCACGACGTGCGATCGCCCTTCACCCATGGGTTGCGATCGCCCCGCCAAATGAACCATGCACATATTCGTTAAATATTCCTCACTAGATACACATGTAAGCAAATTGTTACAAGCTGACACAAATATAAATTCTAGTTATAGAGAGTCAAAGAAGTTTCAACGTTTAACTTATTAAATCCCTGATATATTCTTGATGAACCCAACATTAGGGCATCACGCGATCACATCGATACGTGTTGGCACTCGCACTAACGCCCTGAGAAAGACTTTACTGGTCGATCATCAGTTGTTGTTCCGCGCTGGCTACAGCATTGTGTGTGCGTCTCCAAGTAGATCACACAGGGACTTGTGTGTGTTTGTGTTCGGATCTAAGCGATTCATTAGGAAGGGAAACGATGTCTTATTCACAAACCAAAACCCAGAGCAAGTCTGGGTACGAAGCTGGAGTTAAGGATTACCGCTTAACCTATTACACGCCCGATTACACCCCCAAAGACACTGACGTGCTGGCTGCATTCCGCATGACGCCTCAGCCCGGTGTACCCCCCGAAGAAGCTGGCGCAGCCGTAGCAGCAGAATCTTCTACAGGTACCTGGACCACCGTGTGGACAGACCTGCTGACCGACCTTGACCGCTACAAGGGTCGTTGCTACGACATCGAACCCGTACGCGGCGAAGACAACCAGTTCATCGCCTACATCGCCTATCCTCTGGATTTGTTTGAAGAAGGCTCCGTCACCAACCTGCTTACGTCCTTGGTGGGTAACGTGTTTGGTTTTAAGGCGCTGAAAGCCCTGCGTCTAGAAGACCTACGGATTCCCATTGCCTACCTAAAGACTTTCCAAGGCCCGCCCCACGGCATCCAGGTTGAGCGCGACAAAATCAATAAGTATGGTCGTCCCCTGCTGGGCTGCACCATCAAACCCAAGCTCGGTCTGTCGGCGAAGAACTACGGTCGTGCCGTGTACGAATGTCTGCGCGGCGGTCTGGACTTCACCAAAGACGACGAAAACATCAACTCTCAGCCGTTCCAGCGCTGGCGCGATCGCTTCACCTTCGTTGCAGAAGCCATCCACAAAGCCCAGGCCGAAACTGGCGAAATTAAAGGTCATTACCTTAACGTGACCGCCGGCACCTGCGAAGAAATGCTGAAGCGGGCTGAGTACGCCAAAGAACTCAACATGCCCATCGTCATGCATGACTTCTTGACGGCAGGCTTCACCGCCAACACGACGCTTTCTCACTGGTGCCGCGACAACGGCGTTCTGCTGCACATTCACCGCGCTATGCACGCCGTGATCGACCGTCAGAAAAACCATGGGATTCACTTCCGCGTGCTATCAAAGTGTTTGCGCATGTCGGGTGGCGACCACATCCATACTGGCACTGTGGTGGGCAAGCTCGAAGGCGACAAAGCGGTGACCCTGGGCTTTGTAGACCTGCTGCGCGAAAACTACGTTGAGAAAGATCCGTCCAAGGGCATCTACTTCACCCAAGACTGGGCATCCATGCCTGGCGTGATGGCTGTAGCCTCGGGTGGTATCCACGTGTGGCACATGCCTGCACTGGTAGAAATCTTTGGCGATGACGCTGTGCTGCAATTCGGCGGCGGCACCCTGGGGCACCCCTGGGGCAACGCACCCGGTGCAACCGCTAACCGCGTTGCGCTAGAAGCCTGTCTGCAAGCCCGCAACGAAGGTCGCGACCTGATGCGCGAAGGCGGCGACGTGATTCGTGAGGCCTGCCGCTGGAGCCCTGATTTGGCCGCTGCTTGCGAGCTGTGGAAAGAAATCAAGTTTGAGTTTGAAGCCGTTGACACCATCTAATCAGGCTGCTAACGGATAGAACTAACCTTAGTTTTATCCGTTAGCAAAACCCTATGGATCTCAAGCAGATTGCGAAAGATACCGCCAAGACGTTAATTAGCTATTTGACCTTTCAGGCCATGCGGACGGTGTTGGCTCAGCTCAACGAAACTGACCCGCCCCGTGCCCTTAAGCTCCATGAGTTCACGCTGAAGGAGCGCATCGAAAACAGCGAAGCCTATTTACAGGCGCTGTTTCGGGAAGATCAAAGCTTAGCGTTTCGGATTCTGACTGTGCGGGAACACATTGCTGAAGAGGTGGCTGACTTTTTGCCGGAGATGATTCGAACCGGCATTCAGCAAGCCAATACGCAGCAGCGTTGCCAGCAGCTAGAACGGATGACGCAGGTAGAGGCTAGCGCTAGGGAGCTAGCTCCTGATCAAGGGGCAGATCGCCTGTCAGATTCACGGTTAGAGCAAGTGCCTGAGTCCCGGTCAGAACTACAGTTAAAACCACAGTCAGAGCTACGGCCAGAACCAGTGGTTGACGGTAGCGAGCCGGGGCACCCTCAGAATCCAGAGGGCGATGATTAGCGGGGTCTTGCGGATGTTTGTAGACCGTTTAGTTTAGTAATCACTACGCTGAGGACAGCATGAAGACGTTACCCAAAGAGCGCCGTTACGAGACTTTTTCCTATCTGCCTCCGCTGACGGATGCGCAGATCGTGCGACAAATTCAATACACCCTTGATCAGGGCTATTTCCCCTGCATCGAGTTCAACGAGGACTCCGCAGCTGAAACCTGCTATTGGACGATGTGGAAACTTCCTTTGTTCAACTGTACTTCCCCTCAAGAAGTACTGAACGAAGTACAGCAGTGCCGTTCAGAGTTTCCAAGTTGCTACATTCGCGTAGTGGCGTTTGACAATATCAAGCAGTGCCAGGTGATGAGTTTTATTGTGCACAAGCCCAATTCGGGCAACAACAACAACTACAGCAGTGGCAGCGGCTATCGCTACTAAGTTTCTGTTGGGGATGAACTCGTTTCCTCCCACCTAAACCTTAGATTCCCATCGGGTGGGGTAACTCCCACCCTTTTTTAGTGAAATTTTATTGGCCTTTTAGGGGGCTCAATCCAGTTTTTTTTATGGCTTATTATATTCCCCCTACATTTTTAGACCGCCTCGCGGTGCATATCACCAAAAACTTTTTGGATTTGCCTAGCGTCAATGTGCCGCTAATTTTGGGCATTCATGGACGCAAGGGCGAAGGCAAGACCTTTATGTGCGACCAGGTGTTTAAGCGCATGGGCGTAGCGGTGGTGATGATGTCGGCGGGAGAGTTGGAAAGCCCGGATGCAGGTGATCCTGCTCGGCTGCTGCGATTGCGCTATCGGGAGGCCGGAGAATGGAGTCGAGTCCATGGACGCATGGCTGTGCTGATGATCAACGATATAGACGCTGGAATTGGTCGCGTCGATAGCGGTACGCAATATACCGTAAATACGCAGTTGGTCAATGCCACGCTCATGAACATTGCCGACAATCCGACCAATGTGCAGTTGCCCGGCAGCTATGATGCTGAACCGACTCAGCGGATTCCGGTTATTTTGACGGGCAATGATTTTGCCACGCTGTATGCGCCGCTAATTCGAGATGGTCGGATGGAGAAGTTTTTTTGGGATCCAACTCATGCGGATCGCATTGGGATTGTGAGCGGTATGTTTGCGGGGGATGGGGTGCCGCAAGCTGCTGTTGAAGAACTGGTGGGCACATTCTCTGAGCAGGCGACAGACTTTTTTGGGGCGCTGCGATCGCGCCTTTATGATGAGCAAATTACCCAACTGATCCACAAGATTGGGGTAGACAAGGTGTCTCAAGCCGTAGTGCATGCCGAGGGCAAGCCAGTAGAATTTAACCCGCCTAACGTGGAACTGCCGCACCTCATTGCCATTGGCAATTCTATGGTGCGGGAACAGCAGCGGATTCGCGAACTGCGGCTAGTGGAAGAATACAACGTAGCGCTCCAGCCCCATGCTGCAGTCTCTAGACCTCAGCAAAGGGCTGAAGCCATGAATGCAGACGTGCCCACGACCCAATCGCCAACAGCGGGTCAGCCACAGCCAATCGCGGCTAACCATAGCGCGGCTGACTATAGCCAGAATGCGACGTCTTCACGTCATTCTGCTGACCGCCTAGAACAACCGGAGCAGGGGCATGGACAGACCAATGCCAACGCCAACGCCAGCGCCAGCACGACGCTGCCGCCTAAGGTGCTAACTGTGTTGCAGCAAACCGTGGCAAGGGGCGATCGCCTTGGCATTGAATGGGTAGAGGCTCGTCGATTTCGCACGGGGGCTTGGCAAAGCTACGGCATGGTGGATTGCAGCGCCAATGGAGATCAGCATGTGGCGATCGCCACATTGAGCAACTGCCTTAAAGAACATCCACGAGACTACGTGCGCTTAGTCAGCATTCAGGGCAACAGCCAAGCAGACCGTCGCCGCACGGGTGAAACCATTGTGCAGCGTCCTCAATAGGTCTCAAATCACTAAGGCACCTTAACACAAAGCCTCCAGCTCGATTGAGCATCACCGCATTGCAGCCATTCAAACCCTTCAGTCAGTCAGTACTGTACTCTAGCGAACAGTCTGTTTCCCTGCTTTTTATCTATGCTTTTCTTAGCTTGGTATGGAAAAAAGATATAGGTAACTTGACTAGGAAATCTCAGCATGACAAGTACAATACGACCGTACAAACGTTCATAAGTTACTCGGTATAGAAACAGGGAACCCGTTCAAGACTGTTAACAATCGCTGCATTGTCTTGAGTAGAGCCATTTATAAAGGTCACTGCGTAATTGGCAGGTTGATTCCATTCGTCACTCAACCCCATTGCACTAAGTAGCGCTTGGAAAAAAAGGACGAGAATGATAATTATGTGAGTAGTTCCACGTAGTTAGCCTGAGCGCCCCCATGGATTCAATCAAAATCTTGCTAGTTGAAGACGATGCAATGACGCGTCAGCTGCTAGCGGAGCTACTGCGATCGCACCATTACATCGTCACGCATGTATCGAATGGACAGGTTGGGTTAGACACGGCGATCGCCCATCCCTTTGATCTAATCTTGCTGGATATTTTGATTCCTGGCTGCGATGGCATTAGCGTCTGCCGCCAATTGCGAGCGGCTGCCATTTCAACCCCGATACTGATGCTAACCGCTCGTAGCGCCAACTCTGATGTGGTGCAGGGGCTGGATGCCGGTGCGGATGACTACGTCACAAAGCCGTACGACCCCATGGTGCTGATGGCACGCATTCGGCGATTGCTGCGCCATCACCGCACAGCCAATGAACCCAAGCAACTGACCTGGGGCGACCTAGCGCTCGACCCTACCTCAGCCCGGGTCACCTATCAGCACAAGTTTGTAGCGCTCACTCCTAAGGAATACAGCCTGTTGGAGCTGTTTCTGCAAAATCCCCAGCGTATCTTTAGCCGCAGCGCTATTATTGACCGGCTGTGGACCATTGACGATTCCCCGAGTGAAAGTGCCGTCACTAATTTAATTAAAGATCTGCGCCGCAAACTACGCGGCGCTGAACTGCTTGAAGAAGTCGTAGAGACGGTGTATGGCCTAGGCTATCGCCTCAACACGATGCCAAAAACCAGCCCTCGTGCTGGCTATCAAACCTCAAACGGAATAATAGACAGCATGGCGGCAACTCAGCTTAAGCGCGACCTCGCAACCATTCAGCGCGTGCTGCAGCGCTACCAAGACACCCTGATTGAACAACTCATCCCGCTAGAGCAGCTAGATAAAGGCTGGCGATCGCGCCATACCCTAAGTCCCCAAATGCAGCAAGATGCACAGCGCGTCGCACATCAACTCGTGGGTAGCCTTGGCACCTTTGGGTATGAGACCGCATCCCACATGGCCCGCGACATTGAACACTTGTTTATGGGCAGCACCCTAGGAGAACCCCAGCGGCAGCGGTTCTCCCTATTGCTCGAACAACTCCGGCAAGAATTGACCCAGCCCAACACCACCGCAATGGATGATCTGCTCGCCGACGCGCTATACGCCACAGCGGTGTGATGGGCTACTATTGCAGCAGCATAATATTCCTGCTCAAGATGCCCATCGGATTTTGCCATAGTGCCCGCACTCTGCTGTAATGACATGTTGCAGGCACGCGCTTAGCAATCACAGGCGAGAGCGATCGCACGTCTCAGTCACCTCTCGCTGAGGCATCCTAAGGCATCAGGGAATCTGCGTGAGGTATAGACTCACCGATCCACCCTTGCGCAACGTTACACTCCGTCATCCTATGACCTTATAGAACGCGACTACCTCTCCCGGCGTGAGGCCCCTTGCACAGAGCGACCTATACCGAGTTGCACCGATGACCCCGCTCCCCAACGCTGCTCGCAGAACTCATCGCTGGCCTCAGAAAGTCCCTCTAGGTTTGATGTTGGTCCTGCCTTGGCTTGTTCAAATGGCAGGGCTAGCGGGATTAATCGGGTATTTCTCTCACCGGGCAGGGCATCGGGCAGTTGAGCGCCTGGCTGTTCAACTCATGACCGAAATGGGGCAGCGGGTAGACCAAAGTCTAGAGCGTTACCTCACCATTTCTGAGCCGATTCATCGCTTAAAGCAGACCGAGCTACACGATGGGACGCTGAACTGGGGCGATCGCCCTCAACTCGAAGCAGCGCTAGTGCAGCAGTTACGCACATTTCCAACCATCAGCGCCATTACTCTAGCTTTGAAGCCGGGGCAAGTTCTGAGTGTCGAGCGCTTCAGCAACGACCACTACCACGTGTATTGGGTAGACCCTGCTCAGTCAGACGCGGTTCAGGGACATACCTTAGAGATTCAAGGCGATCGCCGGGTGGTCTCCCACACCAGCACGCCCCTAGAGCCGACGGTGTCCCTGTACCAGTCCTCCACCCTCCTCACTCAGTCTGCGAATTGGCGCATTGTAACGGTGGCTCCGACCAATGCAAATCAAGCCGCCGTGCTATACCGTTCACTCCTCTACGATGCCACGGGCCAAGTTCAGGGGGCGATCGCCACCTTCATGCCCCTTACCGACATCAACCAGGTATTTCAAACTCTCGACCTCGGTGAAGACGCCTCAGTATTGCTGCTCGATTCGGAGGGGGCAGTCCTTGCCGCTTCAGCGCCAGCATTGCCCAATGCGCTAACCCTGGCGAGCCACACCCTACCCCACTGGAGCAAACCCCGACGTCCGTCTTACCCGTCCAATCTGGCCGAGACCGCAGTCCAGCAAGTGATGGCAGTGCCGCCCCAGAGCCCTAACGCGCAGCCTGTCACCGTGCTCTGGCAGCAGCAGCGCTATCTCGCGGCCGTCACCCCGCTCGCGTCTCACATTGACCTGCCCTGGCAGATCGTGACCCTCGTGCCCGAAGCAGGCATCCTTGCCGATATTCACACCAATCGCAACCACATTCTGAGCTTAACCCTGGTGAAACTAGGGCTAGCAGCGGCGATCGCCACCCTGATAACCCGCTATATCAGCCGTCCCATTCAGGCGCTAAACCAGGCCATTCAGCAAATCGCCCGCGAAGACTTTGACGTGTCCCTGCCCGATACCCCCATCCACGAGCTAAGCGAGTTGGAGCAGGGCATCAGCCAGATGGCGCAGCAAATTCAAACCGTATTTGACAATGCCGAATCCGCCCTACGCGTTTCTCAAGAAAAGTTCGCAAAAATCTTTCGTATGAGCCCCGGAGCTAGTTCTATCACCGTGCTCGACACTGGGCGTCTGATTGAGATGAATCAAAGCTACTGCGAGTTGCTTGGCCATGAGCGTCGTCATTTGGTGGGCCAAACCACGCTGGGGCTGGGCCTGTGGCCCAATGTTGAAACCCGCCAGCACTACATCGCCCAACTACGAGAACAGGGATCACTCCGTCAGATCGAAATGGAGTTTTGTCATGCCTCGGGCGACAGGCGTACAGGGCTGCTGTTTGCCGAGAAAATTCAACTCTGGGGGCGCGATTGCATCCTCTCTGTCATCCACGACATCACCGACCGCAAGCAGGCTGAAACGGCTCTAGCCCAGAGTGAGCGCCGCCTTCGTCTGCTCACCGACGCTCTCCCAGTCTATATTTCATACATTGATACTCAAGAGCGATACCAGTTTGTTAAGGGCACCTCGATTAATTGCCTCATTGATAATCTTGGGAGCCCAGAACCACTGGAATCTCATTGCCATTCTCAACAAGATTTGTATTTTTCGAGGTGCCCTTAATAAGATTCACGAGAGCCAGTTTGGCCTAAGGTCTGCCGCTATCTGCGGTCAGCTTGTGCGACACATTATCGGTGAATTCAACTATGCCATTGTTCGTGAGCACCTACAAACTGGGTTAGCCGGACATCTTGTTCAGCAAGAAATTACGCTAACTGACGTTGAAAATAGACCCCGCATCTATTCACTCGTATTGGTGCCCGATGTAGAGGAGCAAGGGCAGGTGCAGGGTGTGTATGGGTTAATCACTGATATTAGCGATATTAAGCACACTGAGGCTGCATTGCGCCAAAGCCAAGCCCGCAATCTAGCGATCTTATCTGCCCTTCCTGATCTAATGCTCATTATTAACAAAGATGGCATTTATCAAGACTCCATTCGTAGCAGCACTATGGACGTGATTCCATCAGGAATTAACCCGGTTGGGCAGTCGATCAGCGATTTTTTGGAGCCTGAACAAGCTGCCCAAAAGCTGAGCGCGATTCAACGGGCGATCGCCACAGGGCAAGTGCAAGTATACGAACAAGCGCTGCAGGTCAATCACCAACTGCAATATGAAGAGGTGCGGGTGGTGCCCTATTCTGAGCAGGCAGCGCTGCTCATTCTGCGCGACATCACGCACCGCAAGCGGGCAGAAGCAGCCCTGCGCGAAGGCGAAGAGCGGTTTCGCTTTGCCTTTGACTGTGCTGGGTTGGGCATGACCATTGTGGGATTAGACGGCCGTTTTTTGAAGTTGAATCAGGCTCTTTGCGACATCGTCGGCTATACCGAAACCGAATTGTTATCGATGACGTTTTTGGATGTCACGTATCTCGATGATTTAGATAAGACGCTTGACGTAGACTATCAACTATTAGATGGCAAAATTCGCGACTATCAAATTGAAAAACGCTATGTCCACAAGCGCGGTCACGTCATTTGGGTTCTGCTTAGTGTGGCGTTGGTAACTGATGCAGATAGAAAGCCGCTTTACTTTATTGAGCAAATTCAAGACATTAGCGATCGCCGCGCCATTGAAGATATTAAAACTGAATTTGTATCCATTGGGCACCTCGAAAAATACAAATCTTGTTGAGAATGGCAATGAGATTCCAGTGGTTCTGGGCTCCCAAGATTATCAATGAGGCAATTAATCGAGGTGCCCCATTGTGAGTCATGAGCTACGCACACCGATTACCGCAATTCAAGGTTCAATTGGGCTGCTGCAATCGGGAATTTATGCAGCCCAACCTGAAAAAACAGCCACCATGCTAGACATCGCGATGCAAGAGTGCGATCGCCTAGTGCGATTAGTCAACGATATTCTCGATCTAGAACGGCTCAACTCGGGCAAGGTCACGCTACAGCAAACCCGATGTGATGTGTCAGCCACGTTGAACCGAGCCGTGGGAGCCATGGGGGCGATCGCCCAAGCTGCCCAAGTCACCATCGAGATATCTGCAACCGCTGCCTATATTTGGGCAGATCCAGACACCATCGTCCAAACTCTCACCAATCTGCTGAGTAACGCAATTGGTAGTGGATTAACGTAAAGGATAGAGAGAAATAAGGCATCGCCGTCGCATAGCTAGATTCTGAGGGAGTAGAATCCATGACAATCGAGATGACTTGCCCAACCTGTGGGTCTCACGAC
>JBGTOF010000239.1:0-3792 GCA_041742695.1 Elainellales cyanobacterium
CGGTGCTAGCGCTCTACTTTGGTGGGATTGGGATGACTAAGCTGATTGGTAAGTAGACGATCTTAAACAGAAGCTGACTTAACCCAGCAGTTTGCCCCCAAAGGCGATCGCCCCAATTCCGCTAAGCATTAGCCCAATGCCTACCCAGTGCGATAGGGGCACTGATTCGCTCAGGTAGAGGGCTCCTGCCATTGTGGTGGCTACAATGGTCAGCCCAATCACAATGGGATAAATGATCGATAGGTTGAACCGCCCTAGCACCAAAATATAAAAGATCGTGCTAAAGCCGTAGGCTCCCAACCCGCCCAGCAGATACCAGTTGAAGGGTGTGCTGCCAGAGCCGAGTTTGAGTAGGGTTTGGGCCAGCGTGTTCAACACAACTGTGAGCGCCACCAACCCAACTAAGAGTGTTTGTGCCATTATCGCAGCCCGTCCTTATAGTCCTGTAATGCAGCCTGAACATCGAGCAGCTGGAGGGGCAGATCTGCAGGATAGTGACGATGGAGCCAGCGTCCGGCGATCGCCTCCCACCATCGCGGCGGATGGGGCAGCGATGCGACCTGAATGCAGCGGCATCCCACCCACCAGGCTCCGATTACATCCGTATGTCGGCTATCTCCAATCACAATGGCTTGGGTAGGCGTCAACCCCATCGCCCTCAGGGCAGTCCGAAATCCTTTAGGAAAGGGCTTGCGGGCAGGGCTAAAGGCCGGGAGCCCCAGTCGTTCTGACCAATACCGCACGCGATATCGCCGCGATCCGTTCGAGAGCAGGTAGCACTGAAATCCCATCTGTAATGCCTCCGCAATCCAGGCTTCGGCGTTGGGCGACATGACCCGATCGTCCTCTGAAACGATGGTGTTATCTAAATCGAGGATGAGACCGCGAATGTGAACCTGCTGAAGTTGCAGAAGATCGATAT
This sequence comes from Elainellales cyanobacterium, assembly GCA_041742695.1. GTDB lineage: Bacteria > Cyanobacteriota > Cyanobacteriia > Elainellales > Elainellaceae > Kaiparowitsia. The sequence goes on from JBGTOF010000239.1 coordinate 923, forward strand.
GGGCGATCGCCCCCGCCGTTCGCGGAATGCGGTTTGAAGGGTTTTGCCGCAGTCGATTAGGCGAAACCGAACCGGATAAATTTCGAAGTTGCGGCATACGTTTCTATTTGAAATTATTAATGTCTATTACCGTAAACCTGACACCCTGAACCCTATAATCAAAGCCCCAACCTAAACCTATCCAACATAAGTTGGCAGACTCCGTTTAGAGGAGTTCATACTGACTGAGCAGCAGAATGGCAAACGTCAGACCGGCCCAGAGCAGCACCGTCAATAGAATCGGAACATCGGTGAGCAACACTTCATCGGGCCGTTCTGTCTGCCCGGCGGTGACACTGCCCAGTCTGCGGCGGCGAGACATTTCCTTTGGGTCGCTGAGTAATTGATAGCGAAAGATGCCGTATAGGACTAACGGTACGGTTAACAGCATCCAAGGCGTAGAAGCGCCCCCCACCCGAGGCCCAGAACTCCAAAGGGAGTAAGACATGATGGCCCCTGTGGTGACCATGCCTTCCATCCGCTGCAACAGCGGTAGCGAGTAGCGCTGCAGCACTTTGCGCGGTTGGCCTTTTTTGGTAAGCGCCAGCCGCATTTCGGCTTTTCGCTTTTCGATGCCCAAGAACAGCGCCAGCATGGCGGTGCACAGCAGAAACCAAGAGGAAACCTGAATATCGGTGGCGACAGCTCCCGCGAGGGCACGCAGCACAAATCCGGTGGCGATCGCCAGCACATCCAAAATCACCGTATGCTTGAGGCGCAGATTATACGCCACCTGCAACAGGGCATAAAAGCCCAATACTGCCGCCAACAGTGGGGAACGACTAGCCGCCACAGTAAGCGCACCCCCCATCAACAAAACCGCCATACCAATAGCCACGGGCACACTGACAAAGCCAGCGGCAATGGGTCGTTTGCACTTAACCGGATGCCGTCGATCTGACTCAACGTCCATCAAGTCATTGATTAGATAAAAGCTGCTAGACATGCAGCAAAATAGCGCAAATGCCAAGAGTGCATTACCCAAAGCATTAATATTTAACGCCAAGCCAAAGAGTGGCGCTGCAAACACAATCGCATTCTTTGTCCACTGCCGCGGGCGCAGCGCTTGAACATGGGCACCCATACGAAATCGTTGAGACGATGGAGTAATTGCTTCCAGAGTTTGATCAATTCTGCTATCTTCCTTGAGCACGGGCATGGCGGAGGAACCTCATAAACGCCTTGCTCGGATTGTGTAACTTTACTGATAGAAAAGCCAAGGCCGTACAGTCAGAGTTCACTAGTTCTTTATATGCAGCCTAGTCAATTACGCTAGTGCTTTATATGTGGTCACGGCGGCCAGTGTCCCCGTTTGCATCATGCTCAGGCGCTTGGCGTAATTTGCTATGTCCCTGCCCCTTTTCAATCATCCTCTGAAATTCTTTGTAGCATCAGCAGCGTAGTTCTATACGGTTTTGCTTCATGGTCATAACATTTGTTTTGATATAGCAACGTTGATTAATACAGCATCAAGCATGCTTCAGGGTTGATAAATGATGTCCGGACGTTTTTATGAGTTTATGAAGAATCCTTTTTATAACCCCTAATAGATTAATTAATTTTTAAAGATTAACCGAACTTGCTTGTTAATTCGTGACTTGAACCTTAGAAATACTGAAAGGCAGCAGTTCTGCGTAGGACTATCGGGATAGCGTACAGGGCGTCCCTATCCTTCTAGCCCTTATCTCGATGCTATTGCTGGCAAGATCGTTGAATTATATTTGTTCATTGAACAAGGAAGAACATTAGTAGCCTTCACTACATTTTGTTCTATTTGAAGCAATACTGTGATCCGAATCAAGCTAAGGACTTTTGCTATGAACATCAGATCTCTCAACCGTCATACTCGCTCAGCTTTGGCAGAGTCTATCCAACCGACAGGTATAGAAGGCTCCGAGATTCGTATGATACTCGTTCTTTTACTCGGCTTTTTTGGGATCACCCTGTTAGCCTCAGCTCGACTGTGGCCCGTCTGGCTTGATGAGGTGCTGCTCACCGATCCTGCTGCCAATTTGTGGTTGGGGCATGGGTTCACAACCTCGGCTTGGTACTATCAAACGCGCGATCGCTTTTTTGCATCCAATACGCCTCTGCATGCGGTGTTGCTATTTGGATGGATGAAGATGTTTGGGTTTAATCTTTTAGCTGTTCGCGCGTTCAACTACCTGACGATGGTAGGAGCTACGCTAGTGCTGTGGTTTACGGTCTATCGTCTAAATTTAGTCGCTAATATAGGCAACCGACTACTCATGGTTGCGCTAATTCTGTTAGGTGAAGGGGCCACTTTGAGCTATCTTTCTGGACGATATGACCCTTTAGCGATACTTCTGCTTTCTTTAGCGTTTCTATTATTTAGTTTCCCTGATGGATGGCGCATCACCGCAAGCTTAATTGGCATAGGCCTATTAATTCCTATGGCAGGGTTTCATCTATTGCCCTATGCTGTAGTCCTCTCGGGGTTAACGTTTCTGTTTTTAGGGCGTTCAGTTTTACGCAATCTGCTGTGTTTAGCTGCGGGCGCTTTAGTCGGGATGTTGGCTCTATTTGGGCTGTATTATAGCCAGGGCGTGCTCGACGTGTTCCTGACTACCTTAGGGGGGCATTCTTTGAGTGGGCTTGATGTCATGCCAGATTCGGTGAAAGCCCTAGGAACGTCTGAAAAAATAGCATACGCTTTACGGAATGTTCCAAATTTGCTGCTGCAACGATTGAGTGGCATGCCTCAATGGTTTTTGCAAGAAGCTAGTTTCATCTGCGCGGTTGTTGCCTTAGTCGTGGTTGCTGTGCATCGACTGCGGTCTGAAACCTTCCGGTTTCACTCACCCCTTGTG
>JBGTOF010000260.1:0-1923 GCA_041742695.1 Elainellales cyanobacterium
CGACGAAGCCGAGTTCAAAACAGTGAATATTCACGAAGGGCTCGACAGCACCTTAATGATCTTGCAGAATCGCCTCAAGCAAACACCCAGCCAGTCCGGCATTCAGGTGATCAAGCACTATGGCGACGTGCCTCTGGTAGAGTGCTACCCAGGGCAGCTTAACCAGGTGTTTATGAACTTGTTAGCAAATGCCATTGATGCGCTCGAGACTCATCAAATGCAAGCTAAAGCCGCAGGCCACAGCAAAGAGCCTGCCGCTATAACCCTTTCCACAGAACCTGATGGAGCCAACGTCATCATCCGGGTCGCCGATAATGGGCCGGGGGTTCCACCTCATATATTGCCTAAGCTGTTTGACCCCTTCTTCACCACTAAGCCGGTGGGCAAGGGCACAGGCCTGGGATTGTCGATCAGCTATCAAATTGTGGTGGAGAAGCATGGCGGCAGGATGTATTGCTGCTCCACCGCGGGCGAAGGCACTGAGTTTGTGATTCATATTCCTCGACAGCGCAAGTCGGCCCCAAGGGCGATCGCTCAAGGGTAGCGCCTGGGGGCTAGATTCCGTCATGTGGAACCTTGACTGGGTGAAAATTACATCAATAATGGCTTTCCCATCCGGTTGAGTTGACGTCAGCCTGACCCAATCTCAAAACCGTGCTGCCCCCATTGGGGGCAGCACGGTTGAGTGTTGTTTTAGCATCAGGAGACAACAACGCCGTTCAACGTCTGGGGGTTAAGAGAGAGTTGGGGCACCGTGCAGTGTCTCAACTCCCAGGCGGGATTAGCCGAGCAACCTATGGCGACGGGAATGGGTAGGGGCGATCGTCTAGGCCGCGCGGCGCTGACCGCGATCGACGCCGTGCAACATTGGCGGTGGCGAGACTTGCGACGTGACCTGCAGCAAGCGGGGAATCTGATAGCTGTTGTAAACCCGAAACTCACGTTCAACCGTGGCTTGCGCAGTTCGGACGGCTTGGTTTAGCACCAGCGACCCCTGGGGGTCAGAGACGGAGCGGTGGAAGGTGCCGGGGGGAATCCGCAGAATGTCACCGTTGGCCTGAAGCCGCACAATGTGGAAGGGTTGTTGCCATGATAGGTTGACCAGATAAAAGGTGCGCCCGCCCGACAATGCCAGCAGGTTATCTTCTTGGTTGGGATGCAGATAAAACTGCCAGAACCCCTCGGCGCTATTGTTGGGGCTAGTGGCAGGCCCATCGTGGTATACCAGGTCACGAGCGTTTGAGGTAGGAATTGTAATATCGAAGAATTGGACGCTGGGTGTATCGCGGAATTTTTTGTAGGAAAGCAGTTCAAACATGGTTCCTATGAGATGCAGTGGGTTGGCTCAGATCGTTAACCAGGTTTTGTCGCAGGGGTTTGAGGGTGAGTGCGCACCTCAGTCCTGCTTTACAGTTATTTATGCTGTTCCTTCCAATTAATCCCAAGACTCCGGTAGAAACAACTCTTATTGCGGGTCGCATCCATGCGGTTTGCGAATCGATGCAGCTATGAACACAGAGCACCTGCGGATTTTACTGGCGGTGGTGGAATGCAAGAAATTTTCAACTGCAGCCTAGCAGATGGATATTTCGCAATCGGCAGTGAGCCGGGCGATCGCTGCCCTTGAAGAGGAACTGGGGGTATCGCTGCTGACGCGGGGACGGTTTGGAGCCCATCCCACGCCGCTGGGAGAGCGCGTGCTGGGCCACGCGCGCGATATCCTAACGCTGCGTGACAAAATTGACTATGAGGTGAACCTAGCCCAAGGGTTGCAGGGGGGCAAGGTTCGCATTGCCTCGTTTCGCAGTGCTGCCACCCACCTGCTGCCGTCCCACATTGCTCGATTTGGCGATCGCTTTCCCACGATTGATGTCAGTTTGATGGAGGCAGAACCGACGGCTGTAGAACAGGCCTTGCGCGAAG
>JBGTOF010000278.1:0-10443 GCA_041742695.1 Elainellales cyanobacterium
GGATCGGCCGTCAGTGCGGCTCGGAGGCTTTGCAGAAAGATGATGTTGTGGGGGGTGGTGCGGGCGGTGCCGCACAAGGCCACAATCCGCTCGACCCGCTGGGGATGCAGCGCCCCCCAATGGTAGGCCTGCTGTGCCCCCATCGACCAGCCATACACCAGCGCCAGCCTGTCAATGCCCAACACTTGGCGTAGCAGGTGATCTTGAGCGCGCACATTGTCCCAATGGGTAAACCAAAAGCCCTCTTCACTCAGGCGGCAGGCGGGATCGTTGCTGGGGGAACTCGACAGCCCATTGCCCAACATGTTGACGATGATGATGAACCAGCGCGTAGGGTCGAGGATGCGATCGCTCCCAATCAGCCACTCAATATCGGGATGCTGCGCCCCGTACGAGGTGGGATAGAGAATCACGTTGCGGCGATCGCCCGCTAAGGTTCCATAGGTTTGGTAAACCAGCCACGCCTCGGGCAGCACCGCCCCACACTGCAGCTCAAAATCGGGAATCGTCCACACCTGACCAACACTGCTCATTCGGCGTTCCTCAGTGTGCTCACCAGTTTGCGGTTCATGGTCACATAGCCCTGCTCAAGCTGCTGCCAGTGACCCACGAGGCGCCCATGGGCAGATGGGAGCGCGTGAAACGGCATTGAGGGATAGAGGTGATGTTCGGCATGGTAGGGCATATTCCACATCAGTAGCTGGAGGGGAGCGATGGTCAGCGTCGTGCGGGTATTGGTGTAGGGATTGTCGTCGTGGGTGCAGCCGGTGTGTTCTGCCAGCAGAATGGCGCGCAACACGGGCTGCCCCACGGCCATCGGCAGCACCCAATACAGCAGCACCGCCCAAGGCTGGCCCCAGAGGATGGAAAGGGCGATCGCCCCCCCGTATACCGCCAACTGCCACCGGGTAGAGCGCACCACCTCAGCTTGCGCACTGTCTGGCAGAAAGGGGTAGTTTTGCACCTGCCCGGTTGCCACCCGCGCATGGGTCTTTACTTTGCCTAGCCACCAGGGAATCGCGCTAAGTTCCCAGAGGTAGCCTCGGAGCGTAGTGGGCTTGGGATCATCAAGCTCCGGATCTTTGCCAGGGATTTGGGTAAAGCGGTGATGCCACTTGTGGTAGCGCCGATAGAAGGTGCCGTTGTAAAAGGACAGTACCCCTGCCCACCAGCCCAGCCCATCGTTCAGCCGATTGCTGGCAAAGGCCGTGCGGTGCGTGCATTCGTGCATCGCGGCAAACATGGTAGCCAGACTCATCCCATAAACAATCAGCGCGGGCAACGCCAGCCACAGATGCGCCATCTGCGTGGCCCAGATGCCCCCACTTACCCCCATCACGCCAAGGTGCGCTGCGACCTGCTGCCAACCCTGGCGGTTTGAGCGTTGATTAAAAATTGCCAATTCTGCAGCGGTTAAGACGTGCCGAGCGGGGACAACCGACGCGGGATGCGGCTGCACGACCGGCTCTGTCGGAGGCTCAAGCGTTGGGTCGAGAATGACACCCTGGACTGCGTTGTTCTGCACCATAGGTCTAATGGGTAGGTCTAGTGGGTAGGTCTGATTGGAATGAGGTTGAGATGATGGGTTAAGACGTGGACGGCGACCCTCTCGCAGGACAAGGCTCACTTGTTGTAACAAGTTACAATCGTTAGCATAGCAACTTGTTACAACAAGTTTGTGCAATTTGGCACAAAATTTCAGCCGTCGTGCCATTACTGTTTCCCAGTTTCTGTCGGGTATGCAGGCAGTCCCCCGGCGTTGCTTGCCCAGGCTGGATCTCTAGCCGATTTCCCCATCCCAAATTTCCCCATGTCCCCGTCCCTCCATCTGTCGATTTCTGAGCATCTGCGCCATCAGGTGGTGGTGGGAGACTACCAGCCCGGTGACCAGTTGCCGAGTGAGCACCAGCTCATGCAGGAGTTTGGGGTGAGCCGCACGACCATTCGCCGGGCGATCGCCAATCTGGTTAACCAAGGGCTAGTGACCGCGCACCAAGGAAAGGGCGTGTTTGTGTCTGAGCAGCACAAAGTGGCCTATTCTCTTTCGAGCCCGCTGGTCTTTTTAGAAGACGACATGGCCCGCCAGGGCATTCCGCTGGTGGTGACGCTGCTAGAGGTGGGATTCGTCGCAGTACCCGACGCCGCACAGCATTTGATGATGGACTCAGCGCGTCCAGTTCAGGCCGCTACGCCACAAGCCGCGCAGAACCCGTCGCCCACGTTTCCGCAGGTCTACATGCAAAAGAAGCGGCTAGACATCAACCATCGACCGGGCGCGTTGGACTATACCTATCTGCCGCCTGCGCTCAGCCCTATCTTGGACGCGGTTCCGCTGGATGGGCTGCACCACATGATGTTTCCTCTCTTAGAGCAGCAGGGCGTTGCCATCAGCCGCATTGAGGCAATTTTGGAATGCACCCACGCCGATCCCGACATTTGCCACCATCTAGATGTGCCGCTGGGGCATCCGCTGATTGTGTATCGCCACACAGCATATACCACGGAAAACCAGCCTGTGGCCTATGGAGAAACGATTTCGAGGGGCGATCGCTTCTGCTATTCCTTAACGATTCCCCGCTGACCCTTGGGCGGATGGGCCTTGAGTGGGGCGATCGCCCCCCACCCTAGACCGCACAAAACAGACCGCAACAAAACCACGAATTTCTGTCAAATTCATTCAAAACTTTAGTTCATCTGTGCCAGCGTATTCCAGAATGGAGGTGCCAATTCTCAGCGCTCCCCAAGAGAGCTGCCATCATGTTTGAAATCCTGACGCGCATCCTGCTCTGGCTGCTGATTATAGCCATTCTTTGGTATATCTTCAGCCAGTTTATCCCTCGGGTCTACCTCACGTGGCTGGGGGGGGTGATCTTGTTTGCGTTTATGCTGATGGCGTTTCTTGACCCCACCAGCCGCGCGGTGTCATCGGTATGGGGCATTTTTTCGCTGCCGCTAAAACCGCTAGGGCTGGCGATTTTTTTGCTGATCACGTCCTTCAAAGAAGGCACCAAAAAGGTGGCAACCAATCAGGTGGTGGCCGCACTGCTGATCTTGCTGGTGTCGAGTATGCCAATTGTGGCCTATTGGCTCACCAATCAAGCCGAGATCAACTTGGCCCCGCGCCCATCGGTTCAAACGGCTCAGCAGCAGATTCCGGCAGAAGCGGTGCGGGCTATTGTGGTGATCAACGAGGGGGCAAATCCAGTTGATCCGTCGTTTCGCAGCCGCACCCAGGTGAGTACGGCCCAGGATGGCTTTAATAATGTGTTAGCGTCGCGGTTGCTGTATGCAGGGCGGCTTTATGACGAGTATGCGAACTTCAGCAATCCGTTGGTGATCGTGGGTGCAGGCCCCGGCATTAACTTGAGTACGCAGGTCGATGGCACCTCCGTGCAAGACAGCATTCGCACTGTGTTGGGGAATGCAGGTGTGCCGGGCGATCGCATCATCATTGAAACTCAGGGCACTGATCTCTACAGCAGCGCCATTGCCATCATTCGAGATTTAGAACTGCAAGGCTTTCGGCCCGATCAAGACGTGGTGCTGCTGATTACACCCTCTCTCAACATGAGTCGTAGCATCTCAACCTTTGCCTCCCAAGGCATTCGGGCCTTGCCCCGCCCCACCGACCGCTTTGCCTTTCAGGTGGAGGGGGGCGGTCGCCTGTTGGCACGCGTGTCAGATCTGCTGCCTAATGTGGATGCCCTGGCGCTGACCACTCGCGTGGTGGATGAATATTTGACCTCTGTCTATTACTTTCTGCGCGGCTGGCTAGCCCCGCCTATGATCTAGGGATGGGGATGGCTGTAGGGTTCAAGAGTTTGGCTTGTCTTAATGTAAACTTCCTATCCTAGTGAGTGAGGATACGCTACGGACGGTTAGCGGTCAGTAGCTCATCCTCCATCTGATCCCAATCCGTGACCCGCAATTCGATAGGATGTTGATTGAATCCTTTCGCATCTCTCAGTGTGGCATCAGCTATGACCCGTTCTCGATTTCAGGTGTTAGGCGACTATATGCGGCCACACTGGCGCATGATGGCGGGTGGCATTGGGGCGCTGCTGGTGGTGAACCTGATTGGGGTCAGCATTCCCCTGCTGCTGCGGAGCGGCATCGATGAGCTGCAGGTGACGTTTAGCTATGAGCGGGTGATCACCATTGCGCTGATCATTATGGCGCTGGCGTCGCTCATGTGGCTGATGCGGATGGCGTCGCGCATCTGTCTGTTTGGGGTGGGGCGGATGGTGGAGTATGACCTGAAGCAGCGGATCTTCAACCATTTGCTGACGCTAGAACCGGCTTACTTTGCGGCAAACACTGCGGGCGATTTGATCAGTCGCGCCACGAGCGATGTCGATAATATTCGTCGATTGCTGGGGTTTGCGGTGCTGAGTCTGGCGAACACGCTGTTTGCCTATACCCTAACGTTGCCGGTGATGCTGGGCATTAGCGTGCCGCTGACGCTGGCGGCGATCGCCATCTATCCCGTCATGTTTTTGATTGTGCACTTTTTCAGCAATCGTCTGCGCCAGCAGCAATTGACGGTGCAGCAGCGCACCTCTGACCTCAGTGACCTGATTCAAGAAGACATGAGCGGCATGGCGCTGATCAAAATCTATGGGCAGGAGGCCAACGAGCAGCGGGAGTTTCGTCATCGAAATCGACGGCTGTATGGGGCAAACCTAGATTTGGCCCGCACCCGCAATATGCTATTTCCGCTGTTGGGGGGGCTGGCGAGCATTAGCCTGCTGGTGCTGCTGTGGCTGGGTGCTGGGGCGATCGCTGATGGGCAAATTAGCATTGGCGACTTTGTGGCGATGCTGCTCTATGTAGAACGATTGGTGTTTCCGACGGCGCTGTTGGGCTTTACCATTACCGCCTATCAGCGGGGTGAGGTCAGTGTTGACCGGGTGGAGTATGTACTGTCGGTAGAGCCTGACATCCAAGACGCGCCCAATGCCCTGCCCCTGCCCAGAGACGATGTGCGTGGCTGGCTGAGTGCCCACAACCTGAGCTACACCTATGGCGATGCCGCAGAACCCGCGCTGCATCAGGTTGAGTTCACCGTAAAGCCGGGGGAAACGGTCTCCATTGTCGGCCCGATTGGGTCAGGCAAGTCTACGTTGGCAAACGCCATTCCCCGATTGCTGGATGTGGCGCCGGGGCAGCTGTTTGTGGATGGTATCGACATCACGCAGATTCACCTACGGGATTTGCGGGCGGCGATCGCCTATGTGCCCCAAGAGAGCTTTCTATTCAGCACTACTATCAAAAACAACGTGCGCTATGGCGACCCCCTAGCCGAACAGGATGAGGTGGAGTTGGCGGCCAAAGCGGCCCAAATCTATCCCGAAATCCTCAATTTCCCCCAGCAGTTCAAAACCATTGTGGGTGAGCGGGGCATTACCCTCTCAGGCGGGCAGCGGCAGCGCACAGCGCTATCGCGGGCGCTGCTGGTTGATGCCCCGATTCTGATTTTGGATGACTCACTCTCTAGCGTGGATAACCAAACCGCTACCCAAATTCTGCAAAATCTAAAGGAAGGCACCCGCCGCAAGACGGTTCTTTTTATTACGCATCAAATGTCGGCAGCGGCGATCGCCGATCGCATTCTGGTGATGGATCGAGGCACCATTGTGCAGGCAGGCACCCACGACGAACTGGTCAATCAACCGGGGCTCTATGTCACCCTATGGGAGCAGCATAAGCTTGAGGAAGTGCTGCGGTAAGCGAGGTGATATGATGGCGAAGCTTCATCGGATTCTGGGGGGATCAGCCCCAGAAGGCCCCAACGGCTGAGGAAAGTGCAGTGTAAATCTGCCGCTGTCCCGCAACTGTGAACTGGATGAGAGACCTCGATCCGATCGCTCGATTCGATCGGGCATCGCACCCAGCAGTCAGAATGCTCGCCGATGAAGATTCGTTACCCTATCATCTGCGAGGTACAGAGGGATGGCAAGGATTCGTGTCCTAGCTCACCGCATTGATCAACACAATTTTTCTCTAATAAAATGGAGCGCGATCGCCGCAGTCCTAGGGTTGCTAGGGGTGGCGACACCGGCTCTGGCTCACCATCCGTTTGGGAGCGAGGTGCCTACCACGTTTGGCGAAGGGCTGCTGTCGGGGCTCGGGCATCCCATGATTGGGCTCGACCACTTGGCGTTTATTGTGGCACTGGGGCTGCTGTCGGCGGTGCATCCCCGCGGCGGGTGGATTCCCCTCGGCTTTTTGCTGGCGAGCATCGGGGGCACTGTGCTGCACCTGTCTGCCGTAGATATTCCCGTGCTCGAGGTGTGGGTTGCTCTGTCGGTGCTGGTATTTGGGGTGCTGCTGCTGCAACGGCAGGCGATCGCCCCTGGTTTCATTCTGCTGGCCGGGGCGATCGCTGGGGTGTTCCACGGCTATGCCTATGGCGAAGCAGTGATTGGGGCAGAGCCCACACCCATCAGCGGCTATCTGCTGGGCTTTACATTGGTACAGGCGGCGATCGCCTTGGGGGCCTATGGCCTGGGGCGGCGGTGGCTGGCTCAAGTGGGAGAGCGATCGCTCCGGGCTCCGGCACTGATCATCTGTGGCATTGGGGCAGCGTTTTTGGCAATGGCGATCGCCGGATAGCCGCTCAAGCGGACTGCGGACAATCTCGTTAGGATAAGAAAGGCGCTGCGTTCAGCGCCTTTTGCGTGTGAACCCCAACCCCCTATCGAGATACTCATGGAATGGCGCGAGATTGCAGGTAACTGGGTATTGATCCCGTCTCAACCCGAGGCCATTATTCACTTTTTGGGCGGCGCGTTTGTGGCCACTGCGCCGCAGCTGACCTATCGCACCCTGCTAGAGTTTTTGGCTGAGCAGGGCTATGTGGTGATTGCCACGCCGTTTGTGAACACGCTGGATCATGGGGCGATCGCCCTCAATGCATTGCGCTCGTTTCGGCGGGCGCAGGACTATGTGCAGACGCGATTGGTGTCTCGTCCCTATCTGCCGATCTACGGACTGGGCCACAGCTTGGGCTGCAAGCTGCACCTGCTCATTGGCAGCCAATACCAGCAAGAACGCGCGGGAAATATCTTTATGGCGTTTAACAACTACTCGGCGCGGCGCGCGGTACCCTTTGCCGAGCAGGTCTATCAATTCTCATCGCAGTTTTCTGAATTTACCTCGCAACTGCTGCAGCTCTACCCCAACGCCCCCAATCTGGAGGTGGAGTTTACGCCCTCTCCTGATGAAACCTTCGCCATGATTGGCGATCGCTATCCTATTCCCCGAAATCTGCTGCTCAAGTTCACCAAAGATGATATCGACCAAACGCGCCCTCTCCACGATGTGTTGCTGCCACGATTTCCTGACATGACGACCGTCAAGATTCTCAAGGGCAATCATTTGACGCCGCTAGGCCAAGATGTGAAATGGCAGACGGGCAGCACCTTCACCCCCTTTGATGCCATTGGGCAGTTTGTGCGCCAAGAAGTCACCCGCGATCTGAATCAGCTAAAGAAAGCTATCCTGATGTGGCTAAATCCGCTGGCATTACTTTAAAGAGGAGCGGCACTGAGAGGGCTGCTGAACGCCCTGGCTATTCAACACGACACGAATGATCATCGGGAACTCATCGACCGGGAACTCATTGCCCGCAGTTCATTGCTAGGGAACTCGTTGCTAGGGAACTCATTTTCTAAGCGCTGCGTCGGTTGCTTGTAGACGCAAATCCTATTCACCCACGGCGGGTTGGCTCTAGCCCTCATCAGATGGCCGCACCACCCATTGCTCTGACGCTTGATGCACTGTTGCACTCACCATGGTTAAATCTTCGTTTTATTCGGTGCCCTTGGGGCTGTTGCTGGCGGGTTTGGCGCTGCAGTCGAGCTGCAATGCACCCCGAGACCAGCAGCCCGTTGAGGCAGAAAGTCCGGCTCCGGTAGCAGAGGGCTCTCCCGAGGCCACGCCCGAGCCCGGCATGGCTCCACCGTCTGACGATGTGGCAGACGCGTCGCTGATTTCGGCAGGCGGCATTGGGGCAGCACAGCTGGGGATGACGCTGGGCAGTCTAAAGCAAGCACTGCCCGAGGCTGAGTTTGAGGTGCGATCGCCATTTATTGTGGATTTTGATGCGATCGCCGTTCGGCAAAACGGGGTCGAACAGTTCTACATTTTGTATTTAGCCGGAGAGACCTTCACCGATGCCGATACCATTCAAGGACTCTTCACCACCAACCCAGACTACCAAACCGCAGAGGGGGTCGGGGCAGGCACCGCTATTCAGCAGGCAGAAGCGGCTTATGGCGCTGTGACGCTCAGCTATAGCACCAACAACGAATCGCGCGAATATGCGCGGTTTGAGCAGCAGCCCTCCACTAGCATCGCCTTTGGCACGGGGACTGTTACCGCTGACTCGACGGATGCAGCGGGCGTTTACAGCACACCCGCAAGTGAGTACAACGAAACGCAAGACTACCGGGATGATGCTCGGCTAGAGTCGGTGCTGGTCGTCTGCTTGGTCGAAAGCTGCACGCCTGCAAACGCGGAATGATCTTGTTGTTCCCGCTTAGTCCTAGATTAGGACGCAGTCATAGGTTATCTGATAAGCGCAAAAAGCTATCTTCCTAGATCTCTCAATCTCTCGTGTCGATCAAAGATCTGGTTCGTAATCTTGATAGCTGCTTCCTTATGGCTTGCCAAACATAACGCATACAGCACTGAATTTGTTGAGTTACGCATGAGTACAGGTCTGCTAACGTGCTGAAAAAGTGAGCGTAGTTGTTCCGTGTACAAACTTGCCAGCCATTCAGCCTGAATTGTGTCACGACTTAATGTAGGTTCTGTTGGGTTTCCAAATAGGTCTAGCTGAATCCCCGGCGGTTCCCGATAGATCTCAGTAATCCAGTTTGTACTACCCATAACCTTGCTCAACTGCTCTCTCACCTCTGGTTCTGGGAGCTGATCTCTGGGGAGAAGACGAGTAACACCCATGACTGAGAAGTTGACGAAAATATCGCACGTTTTGGTGTTTGCTAGTTCTCTCACTGTTTCCCAATTTACTTGCAAACCATAAGGATCTAGGAAAACGAATGATCTTTGTGTTTTAGAGTTGAGAATTTGCGGGATAAGCTCATTACATAGAACTTCATTGCAATTCCCCAAACGTGTCTCGATATTATGATCTGGAAACTCTGTACGTAATCTTTCAACTCTTTCTACACGTTGTGGGAAAAAATCTATAAACCAGTAACCATCAAATCGAGGGTCTACCTGTAGAGCACGTAAAGGAGATCCATTAATGTAGCGTTGCTCATCCTCTTTCGCTCTAGGTCTAACGGAACCTGCAAAAGCATCAATATAGTAATATGCTCGCAGCCAAGGCCTTCCTGTTGGGTTATTTGAGGTCTTTTGGTTGCTCATAATATCTGAGTAAGCTTTGAGATACTTCGCCAGCAAATCTAACTTTTCCTCAGACCACCGCCCAATAATATCCTCACCTTCGCTACCAAGCCGACTCATGGTTAGCCTCTTTTCATTTCGCAGAGATTGAATATCTCTGTTCTAACCCATCGCGCCTGTGATTCCTAAGAATTTTTTGCTTCGGCCACTTATCGACATGGTCATACCAAATAGGTGGCATCTCGGCCCAAACATGATCATCAATCGTTCGGCCACCAGCCTTCGAGTGATGTCCACCCCACTGTTTGAAGAAGAAGGCAACATTAGCTTCTCGTGTTTGGCGTAGAATATCCCTTACCCATTCTGGATCTATAGGGCGATGCTGATATCCAGACTCACCACCAACAATCACCCACTCAATTCCCTCTAAATTTAGGTCAAGTGCTCCTAAAAGAGGTTCGCAAGAAAGAAAACGTACTTTTGATGGTACTTTCCTTAAGGCATCAATTCTATGAACGTACTGTTGGTTCTCTACAGACACACCAACCCAAATATTTTCAGACCATTCAAGTTGAGATGCTAATTTTGCTAAGTTCTGATCACGTTTAGTCAAGATTTGGTATATGTGCCAAGGAGTGTCTCGCATCACTGCAAAAACCTTCTGCAAATAAGCAAAAGGAACATCTTCATGGAAAAGATCACTCATGGAGTTCACAAAGATTCGACTAGGCGTCCGCCATTTTCTTGGCTGCTCTAGCCGTTCCGGGTGAAGTGTCAGCTTGAAACCTTGAGGAAAATTCTTAGGGAATCTTTCTGTTAATGCCTCAGCATAGCAATAACGACAACCTGGGCTCACCTTGCTACAACCAGTGGTGGGGTTCCAGGTCTTGTCAGTCCATTCAATACCAGTTTTGCTGCTTGACATTTCGCTAGTATATACCCTCAAAGACTGGCTATGAATATCATTTTAGTACAAAAGATCTACAGGCTTCTCGATTTAGCATAGTTTATGTAAGTTTTGCAATCAATCATGATGATGTGGCATAACAGCCCTAATGCATTCATCGC
>JBGTOF010000280.1:0-15499 GCA_041742695.1 Elainellales cyanobacterium
CAGTATGGTATTAATGTGAAAACGGTGATTGTCAACAACGGCTGGCAAGGCATGGTGCGCCAGTGGCAGCAAGCTTTTTATGAAGAGCGCTACTCATCGTCAAACATGCAGCCGGGGATGCCCGACTTTGTAAAGCTGGCAGAAGCGTTTGGGGTGAAGGGCATGGTAGTGCGCGATCGCACTGAGCTGCAGGAGGCGATCGCCCAAATGTTGGCCCACAACGGCCCTGTGTTGTTAGACGTGAAGGTAGCCCGCGAAGAAAACTGCTACCCTATGGTGGCCCCTGGCAAGAGCAACGCCCAAATGCTGGGGCTGCCTAAGCGACCTCAGCCCCAAACCCGCGATGACCTGATTTGCGTCAACTGCGGCACCACCAATTCCGTCGATCACAAATTTTGTACCGAGTGTGGCACTAAACTTTAGCGTCCTCAAGTGCAAACCCAAAATCTAAATCCAGCGATATTCTAAGAGAGAGGGAGGCATAAATCCCTCTCTTTTTAGCTAACGTAAAGGGGTGCTTTAGACCATTTGTGCCCCTGCCAGCATTGATGGATCTGCTATGCTAATCAACTATAAAAATCGACCCGTTGCAGTCGGGCTGGCGATCGCCAGCTTATTCGTGATGCCGGGGATCCACAAGTTTTATTTGCGGCAGCCTGCTTGGGGCGTGCTGTACCTGCTGATTGGCTTTTCTCCATTGGGAGTAATCCCTCGAATATCGAGTATGATTGAGGCCCTTTGGTATCTAACGCAGGGGCAACATACGTTTGACCAGAACTTCAACTCGGGCACGACGCTAATCCCCCAGCCGATTTCCCCTGTGTCTGTGGCGCCTCCAATGCCCCCCGTCAATGCGGCTCACGTGGGCGCCGTGGCGGATGCGCTGCGCCAGCTGGATCGGCTCCGACAAGATGGTCTGATCTCAGAATATGAGTTTGAGCAAAAGCGACGGCAGCTCCTTGATCGAATGCTTTAATGCTTGAAGTGAAGGGCTTACTCGGTGACTTCAAGGTGGGCTGTTGACGATAAACGCTGCTGGAATCTAAGGATGCGATGGGATTAGCAGACTGGCTGTCGAAACAGATAGTGGAGCTACAGGGTCAGTCCCCTTTGTTGACTGATCCTTACTATCGACTGCGATCGCCCGACGAAGTCCGCCTTGCGGCTCAGCTTGGCGTTGCCATTGATGTAAACCAGGCGGGCATTGATGACTGGTTGCGGCTTCCGGGGATTTCGATTCATCAAGCGCGATCGCTCGTGTCCCTCGTCCAGTCCGGCGTACCGCTGCATTGTTTAGAGGATGTAGCCGCCGCGTTGGGCATACCTGTGCAACGGCTCAAGCCACTAGAACCCGTCTTGCAGTTTAACTATTACGACCCGGCTAGCCCAACCACCATTCGCCCGGTCAATGCCAATACGGCCTCGATTGAGATGCTAGCGCGGGTACCAGGAATAGATTTATATCTGGCCGGGGCGATCGCCCAAAATCGGAAGACTCACGGGCGTTTCCAAAATTTGGCACAGTTGCAGCAGCGGTTGCAGCTTTCACCCCAGCAGACCGCAGCCCTACTGCACTTCCTCTGTTTCTAATGCGGTTGAGCTGGACGCCGTGGGCGCAGAGGTCGCTACATCCCGTGTTGGCAAAACAGCCCCAAACTGATCGAGCGGAAAGAAGCGAAACACGGCGCGCCCAATAATATTGCGACGTGGCAGAAACCCCCACACGTGGGAATCGTTGCTGTTGTTGCGGTTGTCGCCCATCACAAAATAAGACTCAGCAGGCACCGTCACAGAGGGCATCGTATAGCTCGGCGCAGCGACAATATAGGGCTCTGTCAAGGGTTTTTGGTTCACGAATACTTGGCGATCGCGCACTTCTACCGTTTGCCCGGGCAACCCAATAATCCGCTTAATAAACGCTTGATCTTTGCCATAGCCAAATTCTTGCAGCACAGCTGGTGGCTCAAAGACGATAATATCGCCTTGCTCTGGCGTATGCAGCCGGTAGGAGACTTTTTCGACCACCAGGCGATCGCCCACTTGCAGCGTTGGCACCATCGAGTCTGACGGAATGAAACGCGGCTCCGCCACAAATATCCGCAGCAATAGGGCCAGCCCTAAGGCAATCACCACAATTTGCACATTTTCTCGCTGCGATCGCCAAAACCCAGGTTTGGCCTCCTCTGTCGCAGGCGAGGACAACGGCTTTGCCCCAGAGCGTCCAGAATCGGTAGAGGGAGGAGAGTTCAACGGCATAGCAATCCAGATAAAACATTAACGGCGCAATGCTTATCTTATCGAACCAACGCCGGGTGTGGGTTGTGCTTTGATGCGTGTTATCAGGATTAGGTGTGAGCACCACTGGTTCGTGATCTCCGTCCCGTCTACGTTGTGATTTTGCTGAGTCAACGCTCTGGGGCGATCGCCCCCTAGAAGACAGCGAGGTTCAGCAGAAAGTTGTCATCGGTGTACTACGACTCTCTCACAGACTGCATAACCATTTAATTCAAGCGTGTCGCTACGGTATATGAAGGGCGTTGAGACTTTTCTCGCTGGGTTTTAACGAGACGAAAATCCGAGTCAATATAAAGATTATCTAATTGGGGCCTAGCCTTAGAGATTTGTTGATATTGCTTTGAGGTAATGCGATTGGCCCCTTGGGTAGGCGTGGACGTTGGCTGTTGAGATTCAGTCTTTTCGTGATAGTTTTTTACAGTTCGATTAAACCAAGCCTGTGCAGTTTCAGCATTGAAAGAAGGGGAGCCAAAGCGCAAAATTTGCTGAATGCAGACATTTTGAATATCCCAATATTCTTGACTGCCTGCGGACAAGTTCTGCGGGTCGTTAGGAATTTGAGTTTGAACAGAGTAGCTTTGCATGATCAGTAAGTCATAGCTGAGGAGCCAGCGAGAAATCCAGTTCAGAACTGGGGCTTTTCGACCCGGTTTATACCGAGCCAAATTAGCGTAATAGCCGTTGTCATCAAAGATTTGGTACGACTCATGATGCACGCGCCCTGGCAAAATGTCTTGAAAAGGATTCGTAGACCAAACAGAAATCCAAATCCCTTTCAATAGTGGAATCTGTTGCGGCAATTCAGGGGTAGGATTGCGGGTTTCAAGTTCCTTAAAGAGCGGCATAAGAGTCTCGTTTACAAATCGGACTTTTTTAGCCATCTGATCTGTATCGCGCTTTTCTACGTGATGCAGCAAGCTGGCTTTCAAGGCGTCTGTGGTAGCCGCTGCTAATGCCGTAGGCTCAAATGGGGTATTGATTAAAGCTGTGTTCCTATCCATTTTTCCTCCAGATCGTGAGTCTATTTTCACCACTAGATGATGCGTAAAAGAATCAGTCGTAGGGTATTGGTAATGATGTTGTGAACAGGGCTCGGCATTCTCGCAATACTATCTTCTCAAGACTATTAAATACTGTTGATTGATGAGACTCTTATATGGGTTCATCTCTGAGGCTATCACGTGTACTGTTGGTCAAGGTGCAGCAGGGTATGGAGCAGCACGTTAGCGCCTTGGGTGCATTGTTCTGGCGAGGTATATTCATCATCGCTGTGGCTGATGCCCGCTTGACTTGGCACGAAGATCATCCCCATATCAGTAATGCGCCCTACTTCTAGAGAATCGTGCCCAGCGCGGCTAGGCATGGAGTGATGGCTTAGACCCAACTGGTCACAAACTTGAGCGATCGCCCCTTGAACCAAGTCTGCTGCCAGGGTAGGTTCCACACACAGTAAGGGACTGGTGGTGATGGTCGTTTGGGTCTGCTGGGCGATCGCCCTCAAGCGTTCCTCTAACAGACGCAGCATCTCATCCAGCGAATCCTTATGGATGTCGCGCATATCCACAGACAGCTCTACTCGCCCGGGCACAATGTTGACCGCGTTTGGGGTGAGCCGCAGATAGCCCACCGTAGCGACGGGTTGGGTAGGCAACGCGCGGGCAATCTCCTGCACGGCCAGGATGACCTGTGCAGCGGCGACCATAGCATCCTTCCGCATTCCCATGGGTGTGGTTCCGGCATGGTTGGCTTCGCCGGTGATGGTAATGGCCTTGCGACGGATGCCGACGACCCCCTGCACCACGCCAATCGTCTTTCCAGTGGTTTCTAAGACTGCACCCTGCTCGACATGCAGTTCCACAAAGGCGGCGAGGTTAGCGCGTGATCGCTCGGCTGACTCGATTGCATCCCAGTTGCCGCCAATAGATTCGAGACAGTCTTGAACGGGAATGCCCGCCTTAGAGCGGTAGCGATCTGGATCGTCAGCAAGAACGGTTCCGGCGATCGCCTGACAGCCAATCATCGTATTCTCTTCATCGGTGAAGGCAATCACCTGTAGGGGATGCCGCAGTCGGCGTTTCTGCTCATATAGCGTCTTCACCACCTCAATACCCGCCAGCACCCCCAGCACTCCGTCAAACTTACCGCCAGAGGGCACTGTGTCAATGTGCGAGCCGGTCGCTAAGGCAGGGGCATGCTCGTCAGTTCCCGCATAGGTGCCAATCAAGTTCCCCGCTGCGTCAATGCGGGTGGTCATGCCTGCATCAATCATCCATTGTTGAATGAGATAGCGCGCCTGAAGCGCTTCGGGTGTAAATGCCAATCGCGAAATGCTACCCGATGGTTGCCGCCCGACCTTCGCCATTCGTTCAATGTTGGTGTTCAGGCGATCGCCATTCACTATCAAATTCTGTTCCGTCAATGGTATAGATGCTGTCATTTTAGGTTTAGTCTCTCTATGTTTGTTTCATTCATAATTTCAATCATTTCATCTAATAAAAACAGTGTGGAGTAGTCTCAATCTAAGCAGCCTGACTTGATTTATCGCTACATTATAGGTGGATTGATAGACGCCTGTTCCCTGCACTTCTGTGCCATCCGTTGCAGAGCAGGCGTATGACTTGTTCTGCCAATCTCATCCAGCGCAAACCACTTTAACGCATGAGATTCTTCTGATACGGCAAAGGTCATCTCATGGGCCAAGAGCAAGAACCGGATGTCGTAATGAATGTGAGGCGGCTCGTGAGGCGTGCTAATCAGGTGATGGCCTACATCAAAAATTGCAGGTTGCACCGGCTCTATATCAACGATTCCCGACTCTTCGACGGCTTCGCGCAGGGCGCCTGCTAACAGCGATTCATCCTCGGCTTCGAGGTGTCCGCCAAGCTGCAACCAACAGTCAAACTTGCGGTGGTGGGTTAATAGCACATGCGATCGCGCGGCATTCACAACCCAAGCAGAAGCAGTTAAGTGACCGACATAGTTATGCCGTTGCCAAAAGTGAAGATGCTCGTCTAAAAATGCAAGGCTGGCATCAATAGATTGAGCTTCTTCGCTATCAAACGGGCAGTGGGCTGCAATCGTGTCTACGCAGGTCGATAAGTCCATAGCAAGTCCGTAGCAAATCCATAACAATTTTGGAGTCAGCCGCTTCGGGCAAAAATTGGGATAAAAATTGAATACAAGAAGAGAGCAGAAAAACTAAACCTGCGTCAAACCGTCACGTTTCACCCTAATTTTTCCTGAATCTGTAGCGGGGGCGCGCCATACAGACATAGGTTTCCTTCCTATCTTATTTTTCCACAACAACTCAACCTAGAGACAACTGTGCCTAGCGCAACCGATAGGTTAATTAGGACCCTTCTTGTGGCGAACCCCCTACTGCGTAGAGGTTTCACCACAAGAAACACTCAAATCAGCGCGTTAAGCGCCATCGTGGGCGATCGCCCTTCCCAATTCCCTAAACCCGACTTCACTCAGGCCTGTGCAGGATATGATGACGGAGGATTCGGGACACGATCAGCTGCCTCAATCCGGGTTGAACCGTGACTCTCAACCTGTCACCATACGCTAGAGTAGTACTTGCGAACTATTTATAATGACGACGTCCTATGGTGAAATACACTCTGATGCAAAGCCCCGAAGTGATTCTGCCAGTGCCGGGCAAAGATTCACCTAAGGCCCGCGAAAAAGCAATGGATCAGCTGATTGAGCTAATGGAATCGGGGGAACTGCCGACCGATTTGTCCGATGGGTTTAGCCCCCAGCAGTTTATAGAAGTGAAGGAGCCTGTGTTGGTTAACCCAGATGATGAAGACGCAATCACGCAAGCCGTGCAGGTGCTCAGCCACCTCGCATCACTAAAGCTAAAGGTGCAAGCGTCTCGCGATGATGCAATGAAAACTCGCTCCCAAATTGACAAGCTCTTTACCGACGAAGCAGTGAGCGAAGACGAAATTACTGAACTTAAAGAGGGGTTTAAGGTGCTAAAAACCTTTGCCCAGGCCAATCTGCGCTATCGCGAAGCGCGTTCTCAAGCTGAGGATGCCCGCACAGTGCTCGACCGCGCCCTCAAGCCCGAATCGGAGAAGGCGTAAGGTTTTTCAGCAATGTCTCAGTCTCGGGTGCTACAGTCAGGCAACGGGATCACGCAATACCTATAGCTCTAACGCGAGCAGCGGTTGGGGTGTCAGGGTTTGTCAGTTCATCTACGTATACGTGCTGGGGCGGAAATCTCCCTAGATTTTCGAATTGACACCTTCTATAACGTTGCGTCAAGATTAGATGAGTAATTCCGTAAATCTTTGTAAAGGCAATCCCTGAAGGCTGTCATTCATGACGTTGGAACTGGTCACGCTAGAAACGCTACAAGAGTTGGCGCATGAGTATGGCTATTGGGCAATCTTCTGCGGCATTTTGCTAGAAAACACGGGTATCCCCATTCCCGGTGAGACGATTACCTTAGTGGGCGGTTTTTTGGCGGGTAGCGGTGATTTGCGCTACTGGTACGTGCTGGGCAGCGCCACAGCGGGAGCGGTGCTGGGCGACAATATCGGCTATTGGATTGGCTACTGGGGCGGTTGGCCGTTAATGCTGCGGCTGGGCAAGCTGTTTCGGATTGAAGAAGCCAATCTGGAAAAGGTGCGGACTCAGTTTTATGAGAATTCCGCAAAGGCAGTTTTTCTGGGGCGTTTTGTAGCACTCTTGCGGATTTTTGCAGGTCCGTTGGCCGGCATTGCGCGCATGCCGTATCCTAAGTTTTTGCTATGCAACTTTGGCGGGGCGATTGCTTGGGCGTCGGTCATGGTCACGCTGTCTTACTTTGTGGGTCATCTCGTGCCGCTAGAAACGCTGGTGCTGTGGGTAGCGCAGTTTGGAGTGGTGGCACTGGTGCTGGTTGTGGGGGCGATCGCTCTTCCCATCTGGATTGAAAGCCGCCGTGCCAAACAGCACGCAGGGGAATAAGTAATAAGGTGTGATCTGAACGTTAGGTAATCTCGGGTTAAGATATATATCCTCGGTAGGCAGTTGGCGGCCCCAATGGGGTATGTGAGCGCAATCCAAATATAGCTAGGGGTCGTACTCATTGAGTATTGCCATGGCGATTTGGAGCCCTCCCTGCTAATGGAACTGAGTAATTTTCTGGGCTGCCTAGCAGTCATTGCCTATGCTGCAACATTGCTGCCTAGCATTCTGAGAGTAGTTTTTCCACGAGTCAAACGCTACAAAATAGTCGTTTGGTTAACCAGGCACCGTCGTCTCATGGGGCTTTTTGCGTTTGGTGCTGGCCTAGGTCACGGTGTGGTGATAATGATGCAGAGGGGGCTGAATCTTTTGAGGGTTGAGACCTATGTCGACTACATCTCAGGATTCTCGATTTTGCTGATTTTAACAATATTGTCAGTGACTTCCCCAGACTGGGCCCGTCGAAAATTGAAGACAGCGTGGAAAAAAATTCATAGGTTAACCTATCTATTGCTGCTGCTTATTCCTGGACATATTTTCTATACGATGACGGGCAATTGGAGCTACATGACTCATGTTGAACTTTGGAGTATGGGCACCGTCATTGTCTTATTTTTCAGACGAAAGCATATCGAACAGCATCGGTCTTCAATAGCAAGATGCTTAGGTGACGCTCCATCACCCTCACTCAAGACTGGGGACGTAAATGACTATCAACTCCGCTGAATGCGCCCATCAACCTCTGGAGTGATGGGGGAATTAGCTTGGATATAGTCCATTACGCTGTCAGCCATATCGAAGCCGGTGACATAAGGGTTTTGCGCCTCGGTGAATACCCCATAGCCGTCGCCGCCGTTGAGCATGAAGTTGTTGGTGACGACGCGATAGATCGTGTCTGCTTCTAGGGACTGGGATGTGCCATCGGCATCGATAAAGCAGAGCGTAGTGACTCGTTGCCCGACATCAGCAGTGGGGTCAAATGTAAAGCGCAGCCCTGCCACTTGGGGAAAGCGCCCGGCCCCTTCTTCGACTTGACTCAGCCCACTCTCCAACGCTTCTACAACCTGCAGCCCAGTAAGATCGGCGATCGCCAGCGTATTTCCAAACGGCAGCACCTCTAGCACTTGCCCAATGGTGATCTCTCCAGCCGGAATGCTGGCGCGAATGCCGCCGCCGTTGGTGATTACCATCTCGGCTCCGTCCGGTCGCATTTTTTCTAGCATGGCATCGGCAACCAAATTGGCCAAATTAGTTTCGCCTATGCGAACAACGGTGCGATCGCCCTCTAGATCCACTAGGCTTTGCCCAATCACCGTCTGTCTCAGCTCCTCCAGCGGCTCGGCATACACCGCAATCTGCTCTAGAAACGTCGCATCTTCTGCTAGGGTTTCGTCTACCGCTTGGGGAGACTCATCCCAACTCATTACCTCGCCAGCGGGGTTAAAGTCCACTGTTAGAACGCCGACATATTTGCCCCATTCCCAATCGGTCACGATCACCACATCCCTCCCACTCGGCGACGTTTCGATAATGGGATAGGGCGCGCTGGCACCAGGCATCTCACCCAGCGGCGTATGGGAATGCCCCCCGACGATCACATCAATGCCCTCGACGCTTTGGGCAATCTGGCGATCGCGCACCAGACCCACATGGGTCAGGCCAATAATTTTATCGACGCCCTCGGCTTGCAGATCGGCCACAGCCTGCTGCGCTGCTTCTACCGCATCCACAAAGGTGACGCCTTCACCCGGGCTTGAGAGAATTGCCGTATCTTCTGGGGTGAGCCCAAACAAACCCACACGCTGCCCCGCAATGTCTTGAATAATCCAAGGCTGAATTTTGCCAACCAGGGGCGATCGCTCATCCACCACAAGGTTGGCAGAAATCATCGGAAATTCTGCCCCGTCGATGAAGTCTGCCAGGGTTTGTGCCCCCGCATCAAACTCGTGGTTGCCCACCGTCACCACGTCATAGTCCAGCGCATTATAGAACTCCAGATCCGCCCGTCCCTGAAACTGCGTAAAATACAGCGTGCCTTGAAAAATATCCCCGGCATCCAGGGTCAGCGTGGGGAGGGTCGCCTCTGCCCGCACTTGGTCGAACAGGGTTTTGCGACGCGCCACGCCACCCAAATCGCCTGCAGGCTCAATGCGCGCGTGGTGATCGTTCGTGTGCAAAATCTGCAGGGAAAATGCGGGGGTTTGGGAGGCCGCAGGGCGGGTGCTCAGCACCAGCAAAAACCCAGCCAGCGTCAACACTAGCCCACCCCACATTCGACGAAGTGACTGCATAGATTGTCTCAACCAGACGATAGAACCATTCAGCGTGAATTCTATCAATATCTTGTGAAGGCGTCGCAGGTTAGAGACAATCGTTGATAGGACTCACTTAAATGGGCGATCGCCATCATCACCATTTAGGGATCTAACGCAATCCCACAGGTCATGGATTTTGCTGCAGGAAGGTGGTGAGCTGCTGCAGGTCAGATTCGGTGAGCTGCAGATCTGCCGCGCCGATGATGCCCTCCACCTGCTGGGGATTGCGCCCGCCCACAATCGCTGCGGTCACGGCTAGGTTAGTGAGCGTCCATGCGATCGCCACTTCACCGGGCGATCGCCCATGCGTTTCTCCAATGTGTTGCAGCACCTCAACCAGTTTCAGATTGCGCGACAGGCGTGGTTCTTGGAATTCATCATTCCGTTTGCGCCAATCGTTATCGGGCATGTCGGCGACCCGCTCCGGCGTCATCTTGCCTGTCAATAGCCCCGACTGCATCGGTGAGTAGACGATCACGCCAATGCCATTCTCCTGACAAAAGGGCAAAACATCGTCCTGCACATCGGGGCGCACGAGAGAATAGGGCGGCTGAAGGGACGTAATGGGGGCGATCGCCTTAACCCGCTTCAATTTCTCGACGCTAAAGTTCGACACCCCAATGTGGCGCACCTTGCCTTCTTTCTGGAGTATTGCCAGGGTCTCCCAGCCTTCTTCAATTTGCTCATCAGGCACAGGCCAGTGAATTTGGTAAAGGTCAATCACGTCTACCTGCAAGCGACGCAGGCTCTCCTCCACTTCATGCCGAATAGAATCCGCCTTCAGGCTGCGGCTGATCTCACCTGTCTCATCCCAAATCATGGAGCACTTGGTGAAAATATAGGGGCGATCGCTCCGTCCCTTTAGCGCCTTTGCCACAATCTCTTCGGAATGTCCCAAGCCATAAATGGCGGCCGTATCAATCCAGTTCACGCCTAAATCGAGCGATCGCTGAATCGCCGCAACAGAATCTTGATCCTCCTGTGGCCCCCAGCCAAACGCCCAACCGCCACCGCCGATGGCCCACGCCCCAAACCCAATGGGCGTAATCTGCAAGTCCGATTGACCCAACTGCTGCGTTTGCATGCTGCCCCCTTCTAATATCTATCTGTCTTGACCTGGGTAAACTCCGGCCCCCCGTCCAGACATCACATGCTTAGCCTGATGGGCAACCTTCATGGCGTCAATCTTCCATTTAGGAGATTTTTTTCCTCATAGAGGGGTTCCTCCGAACAGCCCAGCCCATAGGTCAGCTCGCCCAACGGCCTACAAAAGCCTACGAAGAGATGACTAGCCAAACGGTACGAACAGAGAGAAGTCTAGCAGTCTGGGCACCGTTCCTAATGAGCAAGTCCAGTCCTTTTCTTCCTCCAATCTCGTTCTATTGCAACCTATAGCCGGAATACTCTGGCATCTAATTATTTTTTCTTTAGAGCTTTAGAAGTTCAGAGCCCTACCCGCTAGAGCATGTCTAGAATAATCAACGTGTCATAGACCCATTACATCAATCGATCCCACTAGTGATCCCGTCTAAAAAACAATGTCATGGTTTCATGACATTGCGATCCCTAGAATGCCGAAAACTCGTCAAACTGCTGAAAATACAGGCAGCCTACCCCTTGATCATTTCAGAGTTATTCCCCAGTATGTAGGTGTTAATTGATCCCCATCCAGTCCACCCAGGGATCAACCCTCTGCCCTCTCGTTCTCGTCCTCCGCCCATTTCTTGGTCACTTCCAAATGTTTTTGGGATCGACGGGAACTGCGCCCAAACTCTCAACGCTTATCCTGCTTATGCAGTCGGCAGAGCGAGAGGGAAATCGAAGGCTTAACGTCGGGGCTAGAAAAAGCGGGCTATTAAATCTGTAAATTTTCTCTGTAGTGACTCTATTGGTGACTTTTATGGCACAGGAACGACCTCCCTTAGAAGAAATGACGCTGCGGCAGCTGCGACGCGTAGCTAGCGAATTTGAAGTTTCAAAATACAGCCGCATGCGGAAAGATCAGCTGATCGACTCGATCAAGGCCGCACAGCAACTGCGTGGGCTAGCGGTAGAGCCTCGTCGCCTTGAAGCTCAAGAAACGGTAGAAGCAGCCAAATTCAATGTGGGTCAGTCGGATTTGAGTAGTGAAGTACTGGCGACCGTAGATGAGGGACTGCCGGATCTGCCGGATGGCTATGGCGAGAGCCGCATTATGCTCCTGCCGCGCGATCCGCAGTGGATCTATACCTATTGGGATGTGCCAAATTCACACAAAGAGGAACTGCGGCAGCAAGGTGGGATGCGGCTAGCGCTGCGATTCTACGATGTGACGGACATTGACGTCGCCTTTCAGCGGCCCCATAGCTTGCAGCAGTACGAATGCGATGAGCTAGCGCGGGAGTGGTATTTGCCGGTGCCCGTGAGCGATCGGGACTATATGGCAGAAATTGGCTACCTCTGTGCAGATGGGCGCTGGCTGCTCTTAGCGCGATCGCCCTCGGTTCACGTGCCGCCTGTCTATCCCTCTGACTGGGTTGAAGACCAGTTTGTGACCGTAAGTTGGACCGAAGAACTGCGCGGCAAGCAAGTGTATGAGCTTGTGCCCCCCAGCAAGCGGGTCGCAGCCGAAACGACGGCCGTCAGCGATGCGATCTATCGCGAAATCTTTGGTATGGCGCAAACGGCAGAGGCTCAACGCGTGGCCGGGTCGATGTATGGCTCTATGCAGCCTATCGCTGGATCGATGTCCGGCGCGGCGCAGATGGTAGGGGCGCAGGCCGTGAGTTCCTATGTCTTCCCGTCGGGGGCAGGACTGTGGGCCGTGCCTACTATGTCGGGGCTTACCATGTCAGGGGCAGGCTTTTCGGGATCTGCACCGCCCGTGCGTCCCCGTAAGTTTTGGCTGATTGCAGATGCTGAGCTGATCGTTTATGGAGCTACCGAACCCGATGCCACGGTTACCGTGGGAGGGCAGCCGATTCAACTCAGTCCCGACGGCACCTTCCGCTTCCAGATGTCGTTCCAGGATGGCCTGATTGACTACCCCATCATGGCGGTAGCGGCAGACGGGGAGCAAAGCCGCTCCATCCATATGAAGTTCACGCGCGAAACGCCTGACAATAACACCAACACCAAAGAAGACGCAGTGCTGGAATGGTTGTCGTAACGATGACGTAACTGGGCGCATCTCGCGTTCGTTTCCCTTACCTCCTCGCTCCCTGCTGCGGCAGGGGGCTTTTTTTTGGGCCGAGCTAGTGTGTCATGATAGGGAAATAAGGACTGACGCGGCAGAGCACGATGACGCCTGAAGACATTACACAATCCCTGCAATCGATGTTTGGTGATGCGGTGCAGGTGGCAGCGCCTGAATCGTGGCAGGTCGAGTTAGAAAATTTGCGGCTGTTGGTGCTGCTGTCAGAAGATCAAAGCTGGGTGCGATCGCTCGTTTCTATTGCACCCGCAGAAGCCGCCCAGCCCTATCTGGCGCAGTTGCTAGAAGCCAATTTTGATGAGACCCAAGAGGTTCGCTATGCCCTCCACGAAGGGGTGTTATGGGGTGTGTTTCATCATAATCTGGTGAGTCTGTCTCCGGCAGATTTTCATGGGGCGATCGCCCGCCTGATCACGCTGCAACAGCAGGGACTAGACGACAGCTTCGATCGCCTAGCTGAGGGGCAAGTTCGGCAGATCATCCGCGCGGCCAAGCAGCAGGGCCAAAGTCTAGATTCCACCCTGCAAACCCTGCAGCGGTTTTATGATGAAGGCGTCATGGGGGGCACAGATGCATCAGCGCAGGAGCGAGAACAAGTGCTCGACGCTTGGCGCTATCAGCTCGATCGCTTTTGGAATCAGGATTAACGGATCAACGTCAGTCTCCAATGCCGGAGGGTAGGAAGGTGGAAAGAAACAAAAGGTTGGCCTCCCAAGGGTTTCAGCCTTACCCATAAAATTTGTTTCTTAGGAGTTCGGCACATATTAAACCGTGCTGAACGCAATGTGTTCAGCACGGTTTGGCGTTGTTTCAGCCCTAAAATCAGACATTAAAACCTTTTGCTGCTTTCTGGTCATTTGCCGTGCCGTTCTCAGCAGACTTCTCAGCAGCTTCTGGTTCAGCGGATTGTTGAGTTCGAGCTGACCTTCTTCCTTTGGCAGATGCGTCCCGTTTGACAGACTGTCCGTTCTCTGGTGCCCGCTCCTCGTCTAGTTCGTTAGGCTGCAACAGTTGACGGTAGAGGTCGTAGCGCCGCTCTGCATCAAGATAGAGCTGTCGGGTGCTGTCCCATTCGCTCAAGACTGCTTGCTCTTTTTCCCCCACCAGCTGGAGGAAATGCGTCATTGCAGTGCCTTTGGGCAATACGTCCTTCATCAGGCTGCGCGTGACATGCAGATCTTGCAGATGCCCCAAGCCATCTTGCAAGGTTTTTAAGTCTTTCATCCAAACTTTGAACGCAGTCCCATAGAAAGGGGCAAAAAATTCTGCCTGGTAGCGCACATGCTTACAGGCTTTGCGCAGATCATGCAGAACTGGCGCTGTTGTTTGGGAAAACTCAGCCGCTGGTAGCAGCCAGCCCGGATGCAGGAGCGATCGCGCCATTAAGGGCGTCAGCAGATCGGGTAAGAGCGTTGGCATCGGCATTTGGGCGATCGCCGTCACCTGAGGATGCATTAGCCAGTCTTGATAAGCCGTCTTCAAATCTTGATAGCGAGACTTGGACAGCGCCTCAGTAGAACCGGCAAAGGCTTTGCGACGCTGCTGCTGCAATTGGGCGATCGCCTCAGTCAGGTGGCGCTGCTCGGCCCCCTTTAAATGCGGCTGATAATCGGTTTGCAATGCGTCGATCTGCACGTCTAAGTCACGCAGTTTGCCCAGAACTTTGGTGAGCTTGCGCACGCGTTGCGCTTTAGCAGCCTTGGGCAGCTCAATCGCAGCCGCAAATACTTGCAGAGCAGTATATAAGCGACGGCTTCCGACCCGCATTTGATGCAGATGCTCTGGATTGCGATCCGCCATAACAGCCGCTTCTCGCTCCACCATGTAGTGAAATTGCTCATCAATCGTCCGATGGGCAAATTCACCTAAATTCATCTGCTGGATGGTTGAGGCAGGTATAGCTTTAGTGTGGCGTTGTTTTTTACTCATGGGCTTTGATAGGATCTATGCCCCTCATCGCTACCGAACTGATAGTTGCCATCACCCACCAGAGCGGTTGCCAAGAAGAACGTTGTAAGAACCTACCAGCATAATCTATTTAACCAGGGGTTAAATCTCTCTTAAGGTTAGAGGCCTTTTTTTGTAACATAGTGATACTTTTAAGGTTTTTTGTGAGGTTAGTTTTGGGTCGTCCCAAATGGGTAAGGATTTTGTGTGGGTGGTCACAACCTGCCCTACACAAAATCCTCACCCAAATACCACCGCAGGTTTAGGACATGATGGGCGCGTAGTGCTCTAAAGGTTCGAGGGCTTAACATTCAGCGTCTTGTGCGCCTATTGCTCAAACCGTCGCATTAAGTAAGCCACGCCAAAATCTCCATTGGGGTGCTGCGCCAGCTGATCCGCTAAGTCAAACACTTGATGCGCTAATTCTTCCCCTAGTTTTTCGACCGTAGCCCGGCGTTCTCGGTCAGCATATTCGCGATCGCGCGATCGCATTTGCCAATCTGGGGTAAACAGGTGCTCCACCGCCACATGCAGCCCCAGATGCTCCAGCACCGCCCATTCGCCGCGATCGCACCAAATCCCGCCACACTGCACACAGCGCTCTATATAAAACTGCGGCTTTACCCCGATGCGCGCCCGCGCAAGGTAGCTGCCACAGTCAGGGCATAGGCCACCCTGGGCGTCTTTAGGAGACGGCACATAGCCCACATCCAGATCAGCCGGAACCGGCTCTATCTCTCGAGTCGACCATTGGTTCTGCCAAGATGTGTAGTCTTCAATCGAGACC
>JBGTOF010000286.1:0-30925 GCA_041742695.1 Elainellales cyanobacterium
CTGCACTGGCCTCTCAGCGTCAGTTGAATCATTCTTTGCAGCGTGAATTCACCGTTCTATCTCGCTTCCCAGCTTCCTAGTTTTGTCAGTCAAGCAGCCTATTTACCTCAAGGTGGATAACGCATTGCCCATCTACGAGCAGGGTTAATCCAGCAGGTGATGTTCTAGACCTGCGGTTCACGACAAGATAAGAAACGTCTCGATACCCACACTATGGAAAATCCGGCGTTGCTGAATAGAAGTATAAAGTTGCGGAATTCTAAATGAGTCCCCAACACGTCTAGCCCTTGCTTCATATCCCAAATCAGCAATGCCGCAAATCCTATAGTGACGATTCTGACAATCGCTCTTCCACTCGCGATCACCTCAAAACAAAACTAGCATTCACCGCCGTTTCTTTAAAACAGTCGATTGATAGCGCGCCAAGCTTATAGCTTTAGTTTTTCTAGCGTTCACACGCTGATTGACGCCCGAGAAAACGCACCGTCTTTCTATCTTCCTAGAGTGGTGAATCCACTACTTTAGGAAGATAGAGGCTAAACCCGATTAGCTAGCAACTGCCAAGAATACGGTTGCATTCTCGACTTGATAAACGAGTTCTTCTAATAACGCTGCCCGATGTAACATAGCTTCCGTAGGAGCTAGCCCTAGCGCATTGTAGATTAGCTGCAAACGATGCAGCCAGTCATGCTGTTGAATGGCGTGAACCATGTTGTTCCTACGAATGGCTTCAACACGAGCTGGATTTGCATCCAACTCTGCGATCACATCTGCAATCGATGGTTCATCAAAAGGAATTTCAATGATGGCATCCGGCCAGCTAAAGTATTCTTTGAACACGTTGGTTTTAGGAGGTTCACCTAGCATCACTGTCCCTGCGGCAGCTCCTTCAAAAAAACGGGAGGGGATTTCTCCATTTCCTCCCGTTCGCTTTGGATCATTGACAAAAGCGCGATTGGCGATAAAGTATCGACTGCGTTTGAGTAAATTTGCCAATAGCAATCGATGTTCACGATGGCTTTTGACATGAAAGGTTGATTGTTTCTCGGCATTGACAACACTTCGACTTGAAATGGTGTCGTAGTAATAGAAAGATCTCTGCTGCTCTAACGTCAGCAATGCATTATGAGTAATATCCGAGCGACGCCCAATGTTGCATACATCAATATTTCGGGCGGGCATAGCTGGATAGGGAGAAAACTTGAGGGCATCAATTCCAATGGGTAGATACGTGCAAGGTTTTCCTGTGATGGCTGCGACTTCTTCCACGCAGTGGTGAAGTCCAACAAAAATGTGATCAAATTGTTTGATCAGCTCCATCAAATATTGACAAGAAGTTAGCTCTGAAGCCCACACTTCGTTAATATAGCAGGCAGCATACTGGCAATGCCTTCGCCATCCATCTACTGCTTTCAGAGTA
Organism: Elainellales cyanobacterium; assembly: GCA_041742695.1. Taxonomy (GTDB): domain Bacteria; phylum Cyanobacteriota; class Cyanobacteriia; order Elainellales; family Elainellaceae; genus Kaiparowitsia. Next base: position 1,421 of record JBGTOF010000286.1, read on the forward strand.
AATAGCTCAAAGGGATTGTTGAAAGTAGGCAGAAATAATAGGTAGTCGCCGTTGATCTGAAACTGACTGCTCTTTGGAAGCACCCGATTTGAGACAAAATCACCCAGGGATCCTGTTTTATCCAAGCGTTGTAGCGCCTTATAAACGCGTCGAGCGGTTTCAAAATCAGAGTAGTCCGAAATTTCAAGTAGATGGGCAGTGGGGCTGTGAGCTTGAATAAAGTCTTCGAACTCATACAGGGAGGAATAGCCCACAAGGCTTGCGACCTGCCGAAGAGACAGGCCTAACATGTGACTGGTTGTTTCCATATCTTTGCTTAGTTAATGAAGAGAAGCCAACATCTGAGCTATGGATTACCCAAAACACCCTTTGTGTAGGGCATGGGCGATCGCAACTGAAATTTCCGTGAACAAATGCGCTTAGATTGACGATAGGCAGGCATCAAATGCCTGTTGCTTATTGTCTTTTGACTGCATCAATCTAAGTTGATGCAGTCAATAAATATGAGCAGCCAAAGCTATGAAGTATTGTTCAGCGTAGCAAGATGCACCACATCACATGAACTTGCCACATATACCATCGCTAACAGTTCTAAAATTCTAGAAATGACAGATTGCGATGGTCACTATTGATGCCCTACTTATGCAGGACTCGAGATATTACTCGCCTTCAAAAACAAGGGAGTTACTACGTCAACAAGAAAACTTTTCTGTCTGAGAAACGACGCAAACCCTTTACTTATTTCATTTTAGAGTTGTTTAAAGCGAAATGTATAAATAAGAATTTTCGTCACCATTTTTTTGTGAATAAGTATGACTCAGTAAACTTTGGATAAAGAGGCTGTTGTCAACCGCAACATTGGGTAAGCGAGACGTCTGAACTAACTTGAGGCGATCGCCCGCAACGATTTTGACAAAGGCGTGATTCTTCACAATGTCCCCTATCGCCTCGACTATGCCATGCCCCAACCGCTAGGTGTGCGGCGTTGGTATCGTGATCAAGTACTACCATGCTGCATTGCACATCTGCGAGCAAGGTTAACCTAGCAATCGCTGAAGCGTCGGCACAAAATCGGGATAGGAAATGGCAACAGCTTCGGCGTGGTGAATAGTCGTCGTTCCAGTCGCGTTGAGGGCGGCGATCGCCAGGCTCATCGCAATGCGGTGATCGGTATAGCTATCCAGCTCGGCTCCGTGCAGCGGCGCGCCGCCGGTAATCTCTAGCCCATCGGGCAACTCGGTGATCTGCGCTCCCATTTGGGCCAGTTGCGTCGCCATCACCGTCAGGCGATCGCTCTCTTTGACGCGCAGTTCAGCCGCATCGCGGATGACTGTTGTGCCTTGGGCAAAGGCTGCGGCCACTGCCAAAATCGGGATTTCATCAATCAGTCGGGGGATCAGATCTCCAGCGATGGTGCAGGCGCGCAGCGTTGAGGACCGAACTCGCAAATCTGCTACGGGCTCTCCGGCAACGTCCCGCTGATTTTCTAGCGTAATATCGGCGTTCATTTGATGCAGTACATCTAAAATGCCGGTGCGGGTAGGGTTGACGCCTACCTGGGTGAGCACGAGTTCAGCATGGGGAGCGATCGCCCCCGCCACGAGCCAAAAGGCCGTTGAGCTAATGTCACCGGGCACTTGCACCGGTTGCCCAATCAGCCGACTTGGCCCTACTACCGCCGCGCTGACCCTCTCGGGATCGACCTCAACCGTCGCCCCAAACGCCCTCAGCATCCGCTCGCTGTGGTCACGGGAAAGGGCTGGCTCTATGACGATAGTTTTGCCAGGAGTCAGCAGCCCCGCCATCAAAATGCAAGATTTGACCTGGGCAGACGCAATAGGGGAATGATAATGAATGGGCGTCAGCTCGCGCCCCTGCACGGCTAGCGGGGCATAGCCGCCTTGTCGGCTGGCAATGGTTGCGCCCATCTGCTGCAATGGCTGAATCACTCGGTTCATCGGGCGCGATCGCAACGACGCATCTCCCGTGACGGTAAAAAACCGCTGGGGCTGAGACGCTAGCAGCCCCAGCATGAGGCGCATCGTAGTGCCTGAGTTCCCTGCATTCAGAACATCTTCCGGTTCGTGCAGTTGACCCAGCCCAATCCCTTCTACCATCACGCAATCGGAATTCAGCTCAGAGATCTGCGCCCCCATCGCTCGAAAGCAGTCTGCGGTACTGCGCGGATCTTCACCCAGCAGCAGGCCACGAATTTCAGTTTTTCCGGTAGCCAATGCTCCCAGCATGAGCGCTCGGTGAGAGATAGACTTGTCCCCTGGGACGGCGATCGCTCCCTGCAAGCCCCGCTCAGCACCGGGTTGAATTGTGAGGGTTTGATGAGATTTGGATGGATGTTGAGCGATGGAAACCGTTCCCATTGAGTTAAGTTGAAGAAGCGCTAAACAACAGTTGATACAGGCCTTTTAGATTCCAGTAGATTCCAAACGGGTGGGGCGTGATAACGCTCTGGGATCCTGACCCGCGGCATCATGATAGTGGCGATCGCCCTAATGGGCACTCTCGAAACAAGGTCAAGAACGCCATCGTCGCCATTCGCTATCATCCCACAGGATTTGCCGCTTGCCTGCGCTCTACTGATGGCTATTGTGATGTCGCGCTAGCGTTGCACCTGCTTCCCTTATTCAATCTGCATTCCAGATCTAGATCCAGGTTCTTTAAATATAGATTCCAACTCTTCCAGATCAACATGTCTTTGACCCGCAGGACTTTTCTCCTTACACCATGCTGACTCAACACCATGTGCCCGTTTGCTTGTCGCTGATGTCGTTGGATATGCCGCTGATATCGGTTGTTGAAACCGCCGCTACACTGTATGAAAAAGCGGGCGATCGCTACCACTTGGTTTTGACAGAGCCGCCTGTGCAAGGGTTAGATGCTGACGAGCCTGCCGAAACCACGCCACGCCTGATCTGGCTAGAGCTGTCACCCTACCGCGCCACCATGACCATGCAAGGTAGCGGCAAGCAGAGCTATCGCCACTATTGGGAGCAAGGTGTGATGGGGCTGAGTCGCTACTGGCTGCAAGATGGCACTCTAGCCCCTGCAGACCAGTTGCGCTTGCGAAACTATACTCGTGCCCTCACTCTGACTCAAGATCCACTACCGCGCCACCTGCGGGTGGAATATGAGCTATGGGGCGATGCGCCGGATGCCATGCAGCGCACCCGAATGGGGATCTACGTGCTAAATGTTGAGGTGCGCTAGCGCATCAAGCCGCCACCCTAATGTAGCAAAGAGCGTAGCCCGTTCTAAGCATTTCTAGGCGTCAAACTTAGGAGCAGCGCTCCTCTACAAAGCCGTAGCATGCGGGAACAATTTACCCACCGAGCTCGTTAGGATAGTAGCGTTGATTTCCGTGTTGGCAGATGCTGCATGGGTGTGGGCTGCGCAAAATTTCGTGCTCCCTCCAACTTCATCTGCATGGGCAAATGTGTGGATGGGATAGAGGCGATCGCCCCTCCATCACGCTAGGGATAGTTCACCCAATCTTCACAGCAGCTGAAACAACTGGCATATCAGGCATTGAGTGAGTGATCCGGGCGTTTGACTTAGTGCTACCCTGTGAAATCAACGTTTTGTGCGGATTCCGAATCTAACCCTTCGGAGGAAGTTGACGACCTACGTTTGTACCCCCACCCCCCAGCTATGACAAGAAAAGGCATTCACTTTGGGAGAATCCTGCTAGCAATTGGCGCGATCCTATCGTTTTTGGTGGTGATCGAAACTCACCAAAACGTAGGCTCAGCCCGGTCGCTCAACCACTTGACGGCGGTGACACAGCCCCAGCGCTCTGCCGCTGAACTCGTTCCTGAGAACCGTTTGCCAGACGTTAGTGTACCCCAAGCCATTGACACAGACCAAGAGCCACAGCCTGCAGCAGCAACGTCTGCGGCGGCTCCTGAGGCCAGCGCGACAGACGAAACCACCGCTTCTCAGACGGTGGCTCTCAGCACCAGCGAACCGGGCGATCGCCCCCAAGAGCTGTCTAGTCTCAGCTCTAACCAGGTTGCCGCCATTCAAGATGAATGGAACGGGGCCTCTTTCCCATTGGAGCAATTTCAGGCCTATACGTCTCCGTTTGGCTATCGTCGCTCAGTCGATGGTTACAATTTCAATGAATTTCACTACGGCTTAGATATGGCTGCGCCCCGCGGGAGCTACATCCGCAATTGGTGGTCAGGTACCGTGGTAGAAGTCACCGATAATTCCAATTGCGGCACTTCAGTTGTGGTAGAAGCCGGCAACTGGCTATCGATCTACTGCCATATGGAAGGCCATGTGGAATCGTCTGGCGGCAGGCGCTACATGATCGATCGGGCAGGCGGGCTCCAAATTTTTGAAGGCGAAGAAGTTCCGGCTGGGCAGCGTGTCGGGCGCGTGGGCATGACTGGGCGCACCACAGGACCACACCTGCACTGGGGGCTAAAGTTCAACAATAACTGGGTAGACCCAGCGATGGTGCTACGTGCCATGTATGACAGTCAAGAGCGCTACTCCGCTGTGAATTAGCCGACGCAAGCGTTACGGCAAAACTTCACCGGTTTGAGTGGGGATGGTGTGCGATCGCCATCCCCATTTTTTTAACCAGGCCGCTACCCACAGTCGACGGTGTGTGGCTGGGAAAATCCGTCAGCCCAATGTCCGCCATCCCACTAAAATAGGAAACACGTCTTTCTATTTCATGTCTTCCTACAGTTAGACTTTTGCAGCGGTGACCAACCGCCTTGGGATCAAGACCCGTGCGGGGCAGCATACACTGCCTCCCATAGCGTCCACCATCAATCACCGCGCCTAGCGCCATTCCGCCAGATAACTACGACCCCCCAGATAACAAGCAGATAACAAGGAGTTGCGTTCGTGGAGTCCCGATACAATCCCGCAGCGATTGAGGAAAAGTGGCAACAAACCTGGGCCGCACAAGGGCTAGATCAGACCTCTAATGACGCTAGCAAGCCCAAGTTTTATGCCCTGTCGATGTTTCCCTATCCCTCGGGCACCCTCCACATGGGGCACGTGCGCAACTACACCATCACCGATGTGATTGCGCGAGTGCATCGTATGAAGGGATATCGGGTGCTGCACCCCATGGGCTGGGATGCCTTTGGTCTGCCTGCAGAAAACGCCGCCATTGATCGGGGGATTCACCCGGCTCAGTGGACGTACCAAAACGTGGCGCAGATGCGGGAGCAACTCAAGCAGCTAGGCCTCTCCTATGATTGGGATCGCGAAGTCACAACCTGCTCGCCTGATTACTACCGCTGGACGCAGGGGCTGTTTTTGGAGTTCTTTAACGCAGGGTTAGCGTACCAAAAAGAGTCTGCGGTGAATTGGGACCCGATCGACCAGACCGTTCTGGCAAATGAGCAAGTAGACAGCGAGGGTAAGTCGTGGCGATCCGGCGCAAAGGTTGAGCGGCGTCTATTGCGTCAGTGGTTCCTCAAAATTACCGACTATGCCGAGCAGTTGCTTACTGACCTGGATCAGCTAGAGGGTTGGCCCGAACGGGTACGACTCATGCAGGAGAACTGGATTGGCAAATCTACCGGGGCTCAGGTGGTTTTTAAGACTGAGGCTGGAGATGAGCTACCTGTCTTCACGACCCGCCCTGATACGCTGTGGGGTGCGACCTTTATGGTGCTGTCACCGGAGCATCCTCTGGTGGCAGGGCTGACCACGTCTGCTCAGGCAGAGGCGGTGGCTGATTATTGCCAGGCTGCTGCTGCCAAGAGCGAGATAGACCGCACCGCCGAAGACCGCGAAAAGACCGGCGTGTGGACAGGGAGCTATGCCATTAATCCTGTTAATCAGGCGCAGATTCCCATCTGGATCGCAGACTATGTGCTGATGGGTTACGGTACGGGGGCCATTATGGCAGTGCCGGCGCACGACCAGCGCGACTTTGAGTTTGCTCGCACGTATGAGTTGCCGGTGGTGGTGGTAGTGCAGCCCGAGGGCGATCCCCTAGATGGAGCAACGATGACCGTAGCCCATGCAGGCGGCGGTGTCATGGTGCAGTCAGGGCCGCTCGATGGCGTGCCTGCCGGTAAGGGGACGGGTGAAAGTGTAGAACGGGCGATCGCTCATTTAGAAGCCCAATCTCTAGGCCAAGGCACCGTTACCTACCGACTGCGCGACTGGCTAATTTCGCGGCAGCGGTATTGGGGTTGCCCTATTCCGGTGGTACACTGCCCCAGTTGTGGCACGGTGCCCGTACCTGCCGCGCAGCTTCCCGTGCAGTTGCCCGAAGATGTGGAATTTTCAGGACGAGGGCCATCCCCCCTATCTAAGTTGGACTCGTGGATTAACGTGCCCTGCCCCAGTTGTGGCGAACCGGCCCAGCGCGAGACAGACACCATGGACACCTTTATTTGTTCATCGTGGTATTACCTGCGCTATCCCGACGCCGGGAACGACCAGCAGGCCTTTGACCCGGCCAAAGCCAATGATTGGATGCCGGTGGATCAGTATGTCGGCGGTATTGAGCACGCTATTTTGCACTTGCTATATTCGCGGTTCTTCACCAAAGTGTTGCGCGATCGCTCCCTCCTCAATTTCAACGAGCCGTTTAAACGGCTGCTAACCCAAGGCATGGTGCAGGCTGCAGCTTACAAAAATCCCACTACGGGAAAATACATCACGCCGAGCACCATTGCTGATCTTAGCGATCCGTGCGATCCCGCCACAGGAGAACGGCTGGAAGTGGTGTTTGAAAAAATGTCGAAGTCCAAATACAACGGCATTGACCCGAAGGAGGTATTAGGCAAATATGGAGCCGACACCGCCCGAATGTTCATCTTGTTCAAAGCACCACCCGAGAAGGATTTGGAGTGGGACGATGCTGATGTAGAAGGACAGTTCCGCTTCTTGAATCGAGTGTGGCGACTGGTGGCAGAGTTTGCCTCAGGAGGACAAGCCTCATCTTCTCCGGTGGCAGACTCAAATGCGCTCACCAAACCCGAGAAAGATCTGCGCCGCGCCATCCACACCGCAATTCATGCAGTTACCGAAGACCTAGATGGGGACTACCAATTCAACACAGCAGTATCGGAGTTGATGAAGCTTAGCAACGCCCTGAGCGATGCGGATTGTCAATTCTCGTCAGTCTATGCCGAAGGCATCGAAACGCTGCTGACGCTCTTGGCTCCCTTCGCACCCCATATCGCCGAGGAATTGTGGCACCTATTGGGGCATAAAGAGTCAGTGCATCATCAACCCTGGCGGCAGGCTGATCCCAACGCGCTGGTCGTAGATGAAATCCCCTTGGTGATTCAGGTGATGGGCAAAACGCGGGGCACGATTCCCGTACCGGCTCAAGCCAGCAAGGCAGAGTTAGAGAACTTTGCCCGTGAGTCTGATCTGGCGAAACGGTATATCGACGGCAAATCCATTAAAAAAGTAATTGTGGTTCCTGGAAAGTTGGTAAATTTTGTCGTGGGTGAGTCATGATAATGCCCTGAGGCGCATCTGAATGGTTTGAAGATGTCGTAGCCAATAGGTTGATTAGGACAATTATTGGTGTGAATCCTCTGCTGCGCAGGGGATTCACACCAACAAACCTCAAGACAGCATGTTAAACGCTTACTAAGGTAATTCAGCCATCATTAATGGTAGAAAAAATCAGAAAAACTGCTTGCTGAATTGGAGAATTGGAAACTCTTTAGGATTTGATTCGTCTACATCTAAATGGGAATAGTGCGATCGCAAATTCAGTCTTTTAGAGAAAATCAATGAAGTGCTTAGCCGCCAGATTTATCTTGAATGCGGGTCTATTCTTAGGTCTGTGTATGTTTATGGAGGTTCCAGCAGGTGCATCTCCACTCGCTTCGCGGGATGCGGCTGCTCGATCACCGTTGGCTGAGAGCCCGATACATTTGGCTCAGACCTATGGCGATCGCGACTTTGAGCGTCAAAGAATTGAGGACTGGGAGAGCGACTCGCAAGGCGAGGGGTCAAGCGATCCCCGAGATCAGTGGTTTCGAGATAACAGACCCAGAACGACTGATCGACGAGACAGCGACCGAAACCGAGGTCGAGTGATTCGCCAAACAACGCCCTCGCGTGATCGCTGGGACGATGAATGGTTTTATCAACCCGATACCCGTCGTACATCGCCCATCTATTCGCCTACACCCATTGATCGCAGCCGAAATACCAATTGTTTTTCGATCAGATTGGCTACGTCCAGGTTAATTAGCAGTCGTGATGTAGATGATGCAGCACGTACTTTTTTTAGATGTGAGTACGATCTAAATCAAAGGTCTAGCGCAATTCGCATTGCTAATATCTCTCAGCACAATACCTGGAGTGAGCGGCTTTGGGTTGTGGCAGGTCTGATTGATCAGGATGCTTTTACGTTAAGCATCAATGCAGACACAGCGCAGGTTATTGCCTATGAGCGCCGAGCGAATATTCAAGATAGCAGGTTTCGCTTTTAATTTTTAAGACAGCTAGTTTTTAAGACAATTAGGGGCGATCGCCCCTTTCTTTTTTAACTATTTGCTATTCAGCTCGAGCTTGAGATTATCTAGGGTCCTAATTTTTTGTGTGTGTTAGCAAAAGCAAAAGATTCGGGACATTGACATATCGTGAAACCTCCCAATCTTTTCAACACCCTTTTCAGCTCAAATTAACGTGAGTAGAGTTCCTCAGGCAATGGTTTTTGTTTAGAACTGTCAGGACTTACGTCGCACAAAAAACATTGCCAAGCTCAGACTGTCGTGATGCACTTGATCTGTCGTGAGACAGATGCCAAACGTCTGTAGAATATCCAATCTGACCAAGGTTTTTTAAGTTTTGTGAAGATTTCATGATCCTTGGATTATACTTCCGCAGACTGCTGATTTCTCGCTGAAACTGTAGGCATTGGCGCTGCAATCGCTCTCGGTCTAAGTATGGTTTTTAGGATGAGAGCTTTTGCTAAAAGGAAAGGTTTCGGCTTAAAGGTTTTGGATAATGCGTGGTAGACAAATACGTTGTGCATTATTCGAGTTCTGAAGAAGTCATTTTCAAAGGGGTTGATCCAATGATTGAACATTGCAGTGTTGCCTATGGTTGGCAAGGTGGAGGATTACCCAAACAGATTCATTGGTTGCGAATGCAAGGGCAAGAAGTTCCGGCTTGGCAGGGACGAGACTGGTCAGAGTTCCTGACGACGATGCACGGCGACCGCTGGGAGTTTGTTGCAGCAGCACCCTTGGGTGATAAGCAGGAGGTGGCGTTTGGAGTTGTGGCTTATTTTCGGCGATCGCTCGCTTAAGGTAACTTCTGGGAAACTTTCTCCCTAATGATGGGCAATGCCCACCCTATGGCGGCTACGGCGGCTACAGTCGCTGGATAAAGCAGGAATCTTCTTTTCTAAAAATCAGCTGTCTAAGCCGCATCGGTTAGAAGAGCCAGCGACTAAGCTTGCAGAGGGTTCTCGTGGGGCATCTATCTTTATCAACGTCGAGCGTTATTGACATTTGAGCCAGTGTAGTTTGTTGACCAAACAAACTTTTAGCCCATTAGTCAAATGCATTGAGGATAAGAGTTCTAAAAATGCAGTCAGGATTGAATAACACGCTGGGGTAGTGAGTGCGATAGAATTATTACGGCTTCTTCACAGAAAATCATGCCCTGTGTACTTGAGCAAGTTGGATATGGAATAGCTCCATACGGCTCATGTATTTGACCAAGCAGATTCAAGCTAAGCCAGCTTACTCTGTTGTTCTAGGCGTCTTGCAGAGTATGGTTCAACGTTCTAGCGCTATCTAAAGTGGGCGTGCGATCGCCCGTATTTATTAGAAATTTCACTCCAGGTACCTCCGCATCATGACTACACCGATTCGCAACGTCGCCATCATCGCTCACGTTGATCATGGCAAGACAACCCTTGTGGACGCTCTACTTAGGCAGTCCGGCACGTTTCGCGAAGGTGAAGAGGTTCCTAATTGCGTGATGGACTCCAACACGCTAGAGCGGGAGCGGGGGATCACAATTCTGTCGAAAAATACAGCCGTCCATTATGGCGATGTGCTGATCAATATCGTAGATACCCCCGGCCACGCCGACTTTGGCGGTGAAGTAGAACGAGTGCTAGGGATGGTTGATGGCTGCATCTTGATTGTGGATGCCAACGAAGGCCCAATGCCTCAAACCCGCTTTGTGCTCAAGAAAGCGCTAGAAAAAGGGCTGCGTCCCATCGTAGTCGTTAACAAAATTGATCGCCCTCAGGCCGATCCATTTGGATCAATTGACAAAGTTTTGGATTTATTCATTGAACTGGGCGCAGATGATGACCAGTGTGAATTCCCTTACCTGTTTGCCTCTGGACTGTCGGGATACGCCAAGGCCGATTTAGAAGATGAAGGCGTAGACATGAAGCCTCTGTTTGAGGCGATTTTGGAACATGTGCCTGCGCCTGTCGGTGATCCCAACAAACCTGTACAGCTTCAGGTCACAACCCTCGATTATTCCGAGTATCTGGGGCGAATTGTGATTGGGCGCATTCACAACGGCACACTCAAATCAGGGCAGCAAGCGGCACTGGTGACCGAAACAGGTGCCATTGTGAAAGGCAAAATCAGCAAGCTTATGGGCTTTGAAGGGCTGAAGCGGGTGGAACTAGAGTCTGCGACAGCCGGTAATATTGTTGCCGTAGCCGGTTTTTCTGATGCCAACATTGGTGAAACAATCACTGATCCCAACGATCCCCAAGCTCTGCCGCTGATCAAAGTCGATGAGCCAACCCTTCAGATGACGTTTTGGGTAAATGATTCGCCCTTTGCCGGTCAAGAAGGGAAACTGGTGACCTCTCGTCAAGTGCGCGATCGCCTTATGCGCGAGCTTGAAACTAACGTAGCCTTGCGAGTAGAAGACACCGGCTCTCCCGACAAATTTGCAGTATCAGGTCGGGGTGAACTGCACCTGGGTATTTTGATTGAAACTATGCGCCGAGAAGGCTATGAGTTTCAAGTGTCGCAGCCTCAGGTGATTTACCGTGAGGTCAATAGCAAACCGTGCGAACCCTACGAGCTATTAGTTCTGGATATTCCTGAAGAGGCTGTCGGCGGCTGCATTGAGCGGCTGGGCCAGCGTCGCGGAGAAATGCAAGACATGCGCGTCGGCGGACGCACCCAGATTGAGTTTGTAATTCCGGCTCGGGGGTTGATTGGGTTCCGGGGTGAGTTTATGCGACTAACACGCGGCGACGGCATCATGAATCATAGCTTTTTGGATTACCGCCCTCTGTCAGGCGATATCGAAACGCGACGCAATGGAGTGTTGATTGCGTTTGAGGAAGGTGTCGCCACATTCTACGCGATGAAAAATGCAGAAGATCGAGGGGTGTTTTTCATCACGCCGGGTACGAAGGTCTATAAAGGTATGATTGTGGGCGAGCACAATCGTCAGCAAGATTTAGAGCTGAATGTGTGCAAGACCAAGCAGCTAACAAACCACCGAGCAGCCAGCGGCGACGAATTAGTTCAACTCCAAGCTCCGATGGATATGAGCCTAGAGAGAGCATTGGAATATATTGGTTCTGATGAGCTGCTAGAAGTAACGCCAGAATCGATTCGCTTGCGCAAGATGAATAAGAAGCTAGCCAGACGCTAGGTTTTAAGGATGGCGTGAACTAGTCAGGTGCAGCATTCGTTGCTGTGCTTGTATCTCAAACAGGGCAAGGGCTTTAGCAACTAAGGGGGATTGCACGGTGTGTGATCCCCCTTAGTTGCTAAAGCCCTTGTAAAAGCGAGGAACCCCTTACCAATGCAGGCCAGCAGCCCAGCAGCATTACAGAGCCGCTGCTCTAATCGAGTTTCGTTTGATGACTCCGCTGCACTTTGGCGAAGAATTAAGCCACTCAAACCAGAGCGATGTCTACGTTTCATGACATAGTGATGTGCCGTTCTCGAAAAACCTGCCGTAAGATCAAGACAGTCCAGCTTTATCTGCTCTGCTTCAAGGCTAAAGGTTTTGATGAGCCGTTCGCCTCTGACACTGCAAGAGTTACAGACGTGAGCACAATTTAGATGTCGTAGGCCCACGACCTAAGCAGCCCATATTCTCCAAGCTTTCAAAATTCTCTAAGCTTTCAAAGTTCTTGCAGAAGTACCCGGTTTGGTGAGATTGGGTTTATAGTCGAGTATCAAGATTGTAGAGATGAAATTCTGCAATGGCTTGAAAGTGGAAATGCTGACTTGGAGGCTGCAAAGGACCTCGTCAAAGTTCTTCAGCTTTCTTTGAATAAATTTATTCTATTAGACTGTTAAGGAGTCGCTGTGAGTCCAGAAATGCTGCTTCAAACCGCTCCCGCTGCGTCATTTTCTTCGACAGAGTTTGATGACTATGTGGTGCATAGCTATGCTCGCTTTCCATTGATGCTGGAGCGAGGTGACGGGTGTCGCGTATGGGATGTGGAAGGGCGCGAATATCTGGATTTTGTAGCGGGAATTGCCACCTGCACGTTGGGTCATGCTCATCCTACGATGGTGGATGCAGTGACCCAGCACATCAGCAAGCTGCACCATGTATCGAATTTATACTACACCCGGGAGCAGGGTGAGCTAGCAAAGTGGCTGGTTGAGCATTCTTGTGCAGATAAGGTGTTTTTCTGTAACTCTGGTGCAGAAGCTAATGAGGGGGCAATTAAGCTGGCGCGCAAGTATGCCCACACCGTATTGAAGATAGATAATCCCGTCGTAATTACGGCAAATGCCAGCTTTCTCGGGCGCACCCTGGCTACGATTACGGCTACAGGGCAACCTAAATATCAGAAGGGCTTTAGTCCGCTGGTTCCTGGCTTTCACTATGTACCGTATAACGATATTGCGGCGCTAGAGCAGGCGATCGCCACACTCAACCACCCCACTCGCCAGGTGGCAGCAATCATGCTAGAAGGGCTACAGGGTGAAGGGGGCGTACGTCCCGGCGATCGCCCCTACTTCCAGCGCGTGCGGCAGCTTTGCGACGAGCAGGGCATGCTGCTGATAATGGACGAGGTGCAGGTGGGGATGGGCCGTTCTGGGCGCTTGTGGGGGTACGAAAACCTGGGCATTGAGCCAGATGTGTTTACGTCTGCCAAAGGCTTGGGTGGGGGCATCCCCATTGGGGCCATGCTGTGCAAAGCCAATTGCGACATCTTCCAACCGGGGGATCATGCCAGCACCTACGGCGGCAATCCCTTCGCCTGTGGTGTGGCGCTATCCGTCTGTCGCACCTTAGCCCAACCTGGCTTTTTAGAGAATGTGCAAGCTCGGGGTGAGCAGTTGCGGGCAGGGTTGTGGGCGATCGCCCAAGCCTATCCAACTTGGATCTGCGACGTCCGGGGTTGGGGCTTGATCAATGGCATGGAACTCCATGCTGATGCTGAGATCACCTCTCCAGAGGTCGTCAATGCTGCAATGGCAGAAGGCTTGCTTCTAGTGCCCGCAGGCCCCAAAGTGGTGCGGTTTGTGCCCCCGCTAATTGTGACGGATGCCGAGATTCGCCAAGCATTGCAGGCTATTGAGAACGCGCTTGCGGCAATTTCTTCAGCAAAATCGCAATAGGGTCTTCTAGGTATGCTACGATTGTTAATCGTGGAATGAGTGGGTCGGTGCCCGAGTGGCTAATGGGGGCGGACTGTAAATCCGCTGGCTACGCCTACGCTGGTTCGAATCCAGCCCGGCCCATCCATGCAATAGCTTTAGGTTGATGACTTTAGATGTTAATTGCATCTGAAATTGTCAACCTAGAGCTACAGGTTTAATATTATTTTTGCCCGTGTAGCTCAGTGGTAGAGCACACCCTTGGTAAGGGTGAGGTCATGAGTTCAATCCTCATCATGGGCTTAATTGTCAAAGTTTCTACCTGTCCGGTAATGGAGACAAACCGCGCGGTCATTCTTAAAGATGCGAGAGATAGAGATAAGATCTAATTCTTTTGCTAAGAGCGAGCTGTTCAGCCTTTAGTTGACATGCTGTAGTTTCAACTTAGACGTGCGATCGCCCCAGCAATTAATCTACTAAGACAAGTCTACTGATAGAGAAAACCGGCGAGCAGAAGCGGCACCAGCAGTGCCACCACCACAATCACAACGACTGTTGTGGCATCTATTTTGACGAGGTTTTTCTCGGCTTGCTTATCGAGGTCGGTAGGGTCTGGTTTAGGCATGGAATATAGCCAAATTCGTGGGGCGATGGCACACTAGCAAACTGGGATACTTGAATTTTCGCAGGTTTTTCCAAAAATATGGAGCATCTGAGTAGTGATCTAGTTAGATTATGCCGATGTGGGTTTTGCGGTTCTAAATGTGTAAAGAGGATGGGGCATTCGGCTCAGCGGTGGCTGTAGTTTCGCACTAACCATTTGCGCTGGATCTGGCTTGATGATGCTCAGCGCTAGCAAATTCATCAAAGCGTGGGCTTAATTGGGGCTCTGGCTGCCACAGATTGCCCAGCGGCATAACAAACGGATTAGCCCCTGGAGGCAACTGGTGAATAGGGCGATCGCCCGCTAGCATTTCATTTTCAAGCTGATGCAGGCTGCAAAGAATGGCGTCGCGGATAGTCGGCTCTGTCTCATGAGACAGCATCAGCTGTAGACAGTGAGTTACCACATCCTGCATGGCTTGATGGTGCGGATTGGCTGACTCTGTTAGGGCCAGCGATGTGGCTTGGTGCAGCGCTACCCGGCGCTTTAGGGGATTTGGGTGGGATAAGGCATTTAGGATTGTGGGCAGGTCTTCATCTCGGGTGCGGCGGACGCGTGGGCGCGGTGATGCAGGGGTTCCCACCCATCCCAATATCAGCAACGCCATTGCGCCCTGAAGGAGCACCCCTCCGACCAACGCCACATTGTGGTCGCTCCCCCAGAGGGCGATCGTAGATCCGCCAGAGACGGCTGCCGTCACACCTCCGGCGATCGCCAACAGCCCTTGCCGCTGAGGACGAGTGGTGAGCGATCGCCAGCGTTTGGGCGGTTGCCATGTTCCGGTATAGAGGGCATAGAGCCAGAATGCTGCGGCCAAGCCCATTCCCGACGTCACCACTAGACGCCAATCTAGTAGCAGCAGCGACAGGACGACAGTGCCACTAAGCAACCAACTCGGGCGCGTGTAGCGATGCAATTGACGGCGCAAGCTTCGGTAAGACGAGTCTTGAGACACCGTCTCTAGCCAACTCACCAACTGCCAAACCTGAGAAGACACTTGCGCCACAGTGAACCAAGTAAATGAAATGATTAATGTACAAGAATGATTAGAGTCGAACCAGAACAGGTTGGTAGCCCTTTACCCTAGCAATCTAGAGAGTACATCTCAGTATCGATAGTTCTGCGACTATATCTGATGTGCATACGTGGTTTCGTACCATCAGCTATTTCCTCACACCTATTTGCTCGGATCTCTACCAGACCGAAGCCCTAAGGGATGCCGCTTTCAGATCCCTGCTAGAGCTATGGTAGTACGTTTTTGCAGGGGCGATCGCCCGGGATAAGATACGTTAGGCTAAGTATTGGATAGATAGTAAACTACCGCGTCTAACGCTCGTAGCAAGTTGAAAACCACTATCAGACCAAAGTTTCATATAAGGATTTTTATGAGCCAGACTGTGACCCCCACTCCGGCAACGCTCACAACCCCAGAGGCTAGGGCGATCGCCTCAGACTCACTCGGTTTTAGTGAGTTTTTGCAGGAAACGACCGCTCTTACTCGGCGCTTATTTATTCAGCTTCAGCGGCGTCCCACTACGCTCATTGCAGGGTTGGTTCAGCCTGTGATGTGGCTTGTGCTGTTCGGGGCGCTGTTTCAAAACGTGCCCCAAGGGTTGTTTGGCGAGAGTGCCAACTATGGTCAGTTTCTTGGCGCAGGGGTCATGGTGTTCACGGCCTTTGGCGGTGCACTGAATGCAGGGCTGCCCGTCATGTTTGACCGAGAGTTTGGTTTTTTGAATCGGCTGCTGGTCGCACCCTTGGTATCGCGCTTTTCTATCGTGCTGGCTTCGGCGATTTTCATTGCTACGCTGAGTCTGCTACAAACGGCTGCCATTGTGGCCGTCAGTGCCGTGTTGGGCGCAGGGTTGCCTGATCCGCTGGGTCTAGCAGTGGTGTTTGGCATCGTGTTGACGTTGGTGCTTGGGGTCACAGCGTTGAGCCTAGGCTTAGCCTTTGCCTTACCGGGGCACATTGAGCTAATTGCCGTGATTTTTGTCACCAATTTGCCGCTGCTGTTTGCGAGTACGGCGCTGGCTCCCCTGAGCTTTATGCCTACGTGGCTGCAGACTATTGCTAGCCTCAACCCTCTGAGCTATGCCATCGAGCCCATCCGCTATATCTATTTGCACAGCGATTGGACCCTAGGGAGTGTGGTGATGCAGGCCCCGTTCGCCAATATCACATTGGGCACGGCGCTGTTGGTGCTGATTATGTTTGATGCGATCGCCCTTTTAGCAGTGCGATCGCTCTTTCGCCGCAACTTTGCCTAGTTATACCGTTGCCTAACTGTCGCACTGGCCTAGGAGCGGGAACAAATTTCCGCTTAGAAAATCATTAATGATGAGGGTCTGGTGGTTGGTGGGATTCTGTAGTGGTTAATGGCGTCCTGCAATGGTCAGGTAAATGGGCTCACTCGGACATCACGCTTGTTTAGCAATGATGCTGTCAGATAACATAGGCACAGAGTTTTTACTGCACCGTTAAGTGGCATTGCGTGCTCTGAGGACAGAGAAATCGGGATGAGCCCATAGCTGCTACTGAATGCCGCATTGATTTAATTAGCGCTTTATGAATAAAAAGATTGTGAGGTAATTATGACGAATCAGAAAACAGGCTCTCAAATGAACTCAGGGTTGGGACTGCATCGTTGGCGTAGCGGATTGAGCCTATTGGCGATCGCCGGATTATTGCTGGCTACACAGGCTCGTCCTGCGGCGGCACAAATCTACGCCTCGCCAGATGCCGATCCCAATGCTGTGCTCAACGATCCTGACCGTAGCTCCGATCTGTTCTCGCCTAATAATGCCAACAGCAGCTCCTTATTTGAGTTGCTTCGCCGCATCCAAGCTTCTAACGGACGCACTCTGAGCGATTTTCAGCAAGACCAGCGCGAAGGCATTCGCAACCAGGCAGATTTATTTCGTCAGCAACAGCTCGATTTACTGCAAGAGCAGCGCCAAACCCCTGTGGCAGAACCGCAGCCGAGTTCTGATGCTGCACCGACTATCAGCGAGTAGCTAAATCTCTCTCAACGAAGAGGAGTCTGTTTAGAAACGCCCTCTAGGGTTCTGAGGGATTCTCGGCCCAGTGCTTTGATTCTCAAATGATTCTCAAAGTCAGAGTCAATAGACCGCTCTTCTCGATTTCAGTCATTCCCAACTCGTTAACTCTGACCGCGAGGCACCTGTGAGCTACTCTCCACAACCCCTGTATGCCCCGGTGTTGCAGTTTTGGTTTGGGGATGATCCTGCTGATGATGGGGTCTATGAGCAGCGGCGATCGCTCTGGTTTTGCAAAAGCACAGAGACGGATGCCGTCATTCGCGATCGCTTTTTATCACTGTATGAACAGGCGGCTCAGAGCCATCTAGACGATTGGCACGCGTCAGCAGAGGGATCGCTGGCGCTAGTGCTGCTGCTCGATCAGTTTCCCCGCAACATGTTTCGAGACACTCCTCGGGCCTTTGCGACAGATGATCACGCGCGGGCGATCGCCCAACACACGATTACTCATGGCTTGGATCAATCCCTTACTCCCGCTGAGCGACTGTTCCTCTACCTGCCGCTAGAACACAGCGAGAATCTTGCTCACCAGCATCAGGCGGTGGACTTAATTCGGCCTCTGGTGGCTCTAGACCCCAACCTTGCGGATGCGTATGACTACGCGCTGCGCCATCGCGTTGTGATTGCGCAGTTTGGTCGCTTCCCCCACCGCAATCGCATTCTCAACCGCGAAACCACAATGGCAGAAGCAGAATTTCTAAAGCAACCCGGCTCATCATTTTAACGACCAGAACGGGATGGGATCAGCATCCTGCACAAAAATAGTCTTTAGGGCGAACACCCCAAACATTGTTTTTGTGTAGGTTTGTGCAGGATGATAGTGCATTACTCCTGTTTACCGACGGATAGCATGGGTAAATCCTACAATCCATCCGAGAGTTAGGCTGACGATCGCCACTCCTGTAACAACCCCAACGGCACGATTTGAAGAGATTCGTTGAAGTAGTCGTATCTCAGCCTCCCCCAGCATTACCAGCAGTACTGCGAGAGTATTGCCCACAGCAAAAGGAATGTAGCCTGCTTCTAGATCGATGAGATCTACCAGATAAGCAATTGTGAGGCTGGCAGTAGCAAACAGAATGAGCCCTGCAGCCCAACCTAAAAGCGATCGCCCTACCCGTTCCACCGCAACGACCCAGCCAATGATTGCCACCCAGGCAACAACGAGGAGGGCGATCGCCCAGCCTGTTGATCCGGCAGGCAATACTAAAAATATGCCTACGGCCCAGCACAAAATAACGCTAACAAGCAAGCAAGCGATCGCACCGACCATATCAACACCCCATAGTGCTCAACAATACATCTTGCAAGCTTGAGAGAATGCAGCAGTTCTTTGGGTTAGAACGACTTTATATGAATGACAATGTGATGATAGCAGTCAGTGTTACTAGGCACCCCAACGATGTCTAAACCGAATGGCTAAACTGTCTGCCGTCACCTCAGTTTTTGCTCAACCCATGCTTTGACCTTTGCATGCGAGTCGTGCCGATGAGATTAAGGGGATGCAAGCGGAATCTGTTTAAGAGCGATCGCCGTCTTACCGCCTTGCTTGCACTCATGGAGGCAGCGCTCAGCAGCCGGGTAAACTCGGTTCCGCCCCCGTTCCACTCCAATGAACGCATTAACTCACGCTTCAAGCATCTTCCTTTTTAGCCTGTGTTGGTTTCTGTGTTTGTGTTTCGTTTCCTATCGGTCTAAATTTCCCCATGCCGCTGTCGTCTGACTCGTCGCCTTTACTCACGCCCCCCCCGCTTGCAACGGTAGACCTAGTGGCTTCCCCTACCCCGCCTCTGGGATGGCTGCGGCCTGCCCCCGATACTATTCTGTTGGGGTTAGCGCTGGGCATTGGTGCAGGTACTGGGGCCGGGGTGGTGCTATTTCGCTACCTGATTCAGCTCATCAGCCAGTTTATGCTGGGGAATGTGTCGGGGGCGCTCTCCGTTTGGGGGCACTGGACGCTAGCACTGATTCCCTTGCTGGGGGGCCTGGTTGTTGGGGGGTTGCGCTGGGCCGTAAAAGACTTTGGGCCAGGATTGTCAGCTCTGATTGAGGTAGTGCAGGGCGGTCGCGAATTGATGCCGCTCAAACCCATCACCAAGATGGTGGCAGCGGCGATATCGCTGGGCAGTGGCGCATCGCTCGGGCCAGAAGGGCCGAGTGTCGAAATTGGGGCGAACTTGAGCTTGCTGGTAGGGCGGGTGATGCAGGTGTCGCGCGATCGCCAGCGGCTATTGCTGGGGGCCGGGGCGGCAGCGGGGGTTGCAGCCGGCTTTAACGCGCCTATCGCGGCGGTCTTCTTTGCGCTTGAAGTGGTCATTCGGTCGCAGATGGTGCGGTCAGCGGTCAGCGTTGTGGTGACTGCAGCAGTAATCGCCGCATGGATAGCCCAGATTGGCCTAGGGTCGAAGCCAGCGTTTGAGTTGCCAGCTTATGAAGTCCGCAGTTTGCTAGAACTGCCTCTATATATTGGGTTAGGGCTGCTGGCAAGCCTAGTCTCCATTGGCTTTAAAGGGGCAATGGGGTTTGCCCAGCAGTTTTTTCAGGGGCAGGTGGCGGGATTTGCCTGGATGGGTCGGGTGCCCGATCCCCTGCATCCCGTGATCGGCGGAGTGCTGGTAGGGGCAGTGACGCTTCAGTTTCCCCAAATTTTGGGCGTGGGCTATGAAACGGTCGAATCTATTCTGCAGGATGTGAAGTTTCCGCTGTTGCTGGTGGCTACGCTGCTGGTGGCTAAGCTGGTAATGACGGCCATCAGCTTTGGCAGCGGCTTTGTGGGTGGGGTGTTTGCGCCAGCGCTCTTTTTGGGCGCGGCGTTGGGCTCTGTCTATGGCAAGATGATGGCGATCGCCCTTCCCATCTTGCATCCCGTGATAGCCTCGCCCCCAGCCTATGCCATGGTGGGGATGGCGGCTGTGCTGGCGGGCAGTGTGCGAGCGCCGCTCACCGCCATACTGCTGCTGTTTGAGCTCACCCACGACTATCGCATTGTGCTGCCGCTGATGGCAGCGGTGAGCCTCAGCAGTTGGGCTGTGGAGACCCTGCAACCGACCCTGATGGACTCGGATGGGGAGCAGCAAGACCGGCCTGAAACTCGCGATGTGCCGGAGACGCTGCAGGTGGCCGATGCCATTCAGTCCCACCCGCTGATGGTGCCTGCTACGCTGTCGGTAGAGGCGACGGGCCAGCGCATGGTGCAGCACCGTAGCCACTGTGCCCTAGTGCTGGATGATGAGCAGCACCTGCTGGGCATTGTCACCCTAAACGATATGAATCGGTTCTTGGCAAAAGCGAGCAGCCATCCTGAGCAGGCCGTGCTGATGCAGACCATTGGGTCTGTCTGCACTACTAAGCTAGTGTTTGCCTACCCTCAAGAACCGTTGCATGAGGCGATCGCCCGCATGACCACGCTCGGGCTGCACCAAATTCCTGTTCTCTCGCCGGAGTTGCCCCATACGGTTCTAGGCTTGCTGACTGAACCCAGCATTGACTTGGCGGTTGCGATCGCCCGCACCCAAACAGCGCTCCCCGATTCGACGGCTCAATCCTTAATCTCCAATCCTTAATCCCATGCCATTCTTTTTACTCTGGCTCGGTTTCATTGCCTATGCGGCTCTCGGTGCGCCTCCAGATGATCCCAACACGCTGACGCTGATTCGCCAATTGGCAACGGGCCAGTGGCAGGGCATTAACCCGTTGATTGTGGCCCTGTTTAACATCATGGGCATTTGGCCACTGGTGTATGCCAGTGTGCTGCTGGTCGATGGCCGGGGGCAGCGCCTGCCCGCTTGGTCGTTTGTGATGGCATCGTTTGGTGTGGGGGCCTTTGCGCTGCTGCCCTACTTGGGGCTGCGCCGTTCTAACCCTACCTTCGTGGGGGAGAAAGGGGCGCTGCTAGCGGGGCTCGATAGCCGATGGACGGGTGGAGCGATCGCCCTAGGGGGTCTCGCCCTCTTGGTGTATGGCGTCACCGCTGGAGACTGGAGTGACTTTATCGTCCAATGGCGCACCAGCAAGTTTATCCACGTGATGAGTTTGGATTTTTGTGCCCTGGCGCTGCTGTTTCCCGCAGTGTTGGCAGACGATATGGCACGGCGTAGCATGAGAGCAGACTGGCGGTTTTGGGCGGTGGCGGCGTTGCCCTACCTCGGGGCGATCGCGTATCTAGCGCTGCGCCCTCGAATTAAACCAGAGGACGCCCCAGACCGTCCACAAGACGATGCCCCAGATGCCCCAGACCTCGAAGCGAATTCTATCTCTTGAATGCTAAGCCCCAAGTCTCGGGGTTTCAGTACTTAGGGCGTTGAGGCTAATCGGAGCGATCGCCCAGTTTGATCCATATGTACTCGCACAGGGCCTCGAGGGGTGCTGAGGGTCGCACGATAGCCAGACGTGACCATTTGGGCGCACATTTCACCGGGCTGGGCGGCACCGAGGCAAGCGTCACTCCACTGGGCGGGTTCAATATTCGTCACTTCAACCGCCTGCGGTGAGAGGCCCAGTTGCCCAGCAGCATATTGTCGAGCTGATTCTGCTGCCGCCTTAGAGATGGCGCCCCTCGCAACTGCATCGGGGGTTGCCGAGGGTGCCGAGGGCGGAACGGGAGTCAGCATAGTGAGGCCGCATCCCGTTAGCACGACGATTAAAAGAATCAAACTGCTCAGCCAAACTGTGCGCCTTGCCATATGCCCACTACTGAATTCACCAGTTCTAGTATGACGCTGGAAGCAGCGCCTTGAAGATCTCTGATGGAAGTCAGTGTAATGAAGGTCAGATACCGAAGGCCAATGAGTGAAGCTACTGCCACAAAAAAGTGGTGCTAAGCAAATATACTTAGCACCACAATGCAGCAGAGAACAGACTTAAACCTGTAAAGGAACTAAACAGAACCCTACAACACAACGGATCAAACCATTTTTGTGCCTTCAATAGCACCGATGCCCGCATCAGCAACGCAGACGCTAAAACGATTTAGGCAAAGTGATCAACGATTAGAGCGGCTGATACTGCAAAGGCGGTAATGCCCAACGCCATCAATGGATGTTGGCCCTGACTAATGGCAAATGTGGTGACAGCGCCTGCGCCCAAGGTGGCTGTTACAGCAGCGCCGACCCAATCTTTACCAGTGTTTTTGTACATGCGTATTAAACTCGGTGACGTAAGGTTTGTGTGCTATTCAATACATACCAACCTATCACTTGCAGTGCAGAAGACACTCAGTCCTCCCGGATTTTGTAATGTACATTTAGATTTAGATACGCAGGTTAATACTTTCCCGATGCTGACCTTGACAAAGCTGGGGACACGCACTAATCAGCAAAGGTCTGAGCATATTCCGATCTCAAGTGGCCTAAACCGGGGGATAGTGAATGATCAGGATCGAGGCTTTTTTGGAGTTTAGGGCGATCGCCTCGGGAATGCTACCCAAAACCGGTAAGCCTGGAAAGTCGCGATCAGACTCGGCCACCAGCACTAGCAGGTCATCGGTGCCCACCATTTGCAAAATGCGCCCGACAAAGTTGCCGCGCACTTGCTGAACCGCAATGTCGTCAAAGGGTTCGGGAATATCGATAGAACTGGGAGAGCGATAGTTGCTGGGGGTGACCTGCACCAGTTCTAGTGGCGCTTTTAGCTCGTTGGCAAGGGTATTGGTGAGAGCCAAGGTTTCCTTGATATGGCGATGGTCATAGCCGGTATCGGCGATCGCCAGCAGCACCCGTTTGGTGGTTTTGAGAGGGTTGGTAAATCGGCTCACCAACACTGGCATGGGCGATCGCCGCACCACATTATCAATCACGCTGCCAAAAAAGTTATCGCGATAGTTGGAATGCCCTTTCCAGCCACAAATAATGAGACTGGCATGGTTTTCTTGAGCGGCGCGCAAAATGCCCTTGTCAATGGAATCATCCACCCGGCCAATCGTATGAACCGGGGTCACCGCTGCATGGGCAATATCTTCGGCAGTTGCCAGCAGTTGCTCTTGGCGCAACTGCTCATCTGCAGAAATCGGCCCGGCCTGATCGATCAGCACATGCAGCGGCAGCAGCATCCCTTCACTTTGCTTGGCCAACAGCACGCCCAGCTGCAAGAGATTATCTTCGGTGCTCGGGTTTGCCACAGGCACCAAAATGCGATACTTGGCTGGCTGATCTGGCCCGTCTGCAATTTGGCGCGAGTTCTTCTGCGGTTCTGCAGCAGTCGTCTTCACTTTGCGTCCCCAGCGATCCGTCACCCAAGGGGAGAGCAGACACGTCACCAAAATCATGACAATGGTGCCGTTCACAGTGGCCTGATCAACCAGCTCAATGTTGTAGGCGACTGTAATCGCTGCCAGAGTAGAAGCCGCTTGCGCTACCGATAGACCAAACATCGTCATAATACTGGGCATCCCATAGCCAAAGAGCTTGCCGCAGCTCCAAGCGGGGATGAGTTTGGCCAAAATGGCGACCACCACCATCACTCCAGCAACCAACAGCGATTGTTGCTCTTGAATTAGGACAGCAGGGTTAACCAACATCCCGACTGAGATCAAAAAGAACGGCACAAATAATGTGTTGCCAATAAACTGAATCCGATTCATCAACGGACTGAGCTGGGGAATCAGCTGCGTAATCGCAATACCCGCCAAAAATGCGCCAATGATCGGCTCCACTTCAATTTGTCGGGCTGCGTAGGACACCACAAATAGAGTAGCGACTACAAACAAAAACTCGGCTCCTTCGTCATGCCCAAACCGCCGAAAAAACCACCGCCCCACTCGCGGCACCCCCCACAGGGTGGCGAAGGTATAAATCGTCAGTGAGGGAATCAAGAATAGCCAAAAGCTCAGCGTTAGGTCGCCTTGATGGGCCTTCACCACTACGGCCAGCACCAGCAATGCCAATACGTTAGTAATCAGCGTGCCGCCTAGGGTTACGGTTACGACGCGCGATCGCATGATTCCCAGTTTGCTCACCACGGGCAGCGCCAGCAGCGTATGCGACGCAAAACACGACGCCACCAAGATTGCCGCGAGCCAGTCATAGCCCAACAGCAAAAATGCGGCAATGCCCATAATCATGGGAATCCCAAAGGTGGCCCCCCCAAACATGATGGCTTTGTCGGCATTCAGTTTTAGGTCATCTAGGCTCGTTTCTAACCCGGCCATAAACATTAAGAACAGGAGCCCAACAGTGCCCAGTAGCTCAATGGTGCTGTCGCGCTGCAGCACACCCAGACCGTTTGGCCCCACCAGCACGCCTGCCAGAATCAGCCCCACAATGCCCGGTAGTCGAAACCGCTCGAACACGAGGGGAGCCACCAGCATGATCGCCATGATGACAAGAAACACCCCGACTGGATCAGTAACGGGAGAAGAAACAAAGTTAACCAGCGATCGCCCAAACGCCATGACCCATTCCGTCACCTGTGCTCCATTCATTCCTTTTTCTCCTGCGTCTGCGCCTAGCTCATCATAGGCGGGTTCTCTTTAATTTAGAGTAGTCCCCGACTCTGAGGCGCCCTCGACCCGATGCACGGTTAATAGACGGAAGAGTTACGTCTTAGGGCATGATCCAAGCCGTGAATGTGAACTGTGATTCAACCTGCAGATGCTAAGAATGATGGGGCGATCGCCCTGCCCATAAACGCAATATGGTAGTCTCAATAGGCTCAATGTCAGGAAACTCTGGTGCAAAACCAGGACTGTGCCGCAACTGTGATGGGGCGCTCCGCGTCTCTAGTCAGAACGCTGACGTGAGTGTGGAATTGTAATCCCTCACATCCCTGCGTTGCACAGGGAAGGAGTGCCAACGTGTCTGTTTTAGATGGTGTCGATGGGCTGCATTGCCAGCCGTCGGCAATAGAGGTTCCGTTACACCCTGACCCAATGAACTCAATCAGGCCTGAGCGGGTTCCAGAACGCCCCGCTTCGCGTTCTGCTGTGCCGCGCTGTCCTGGGTTGTTTTGCCCTACTTCTGCTCAAGATGGGTTGCTGGCCCGGGTGCGCGTGCCTGCGGGCATATTGCACAGCGCCCAGATGCGCCTGCTCGCGAGCCTGAGCGACTCGATTGGGGATGCCCATATCGACATTACGAACCGCGCTAACGTGCAGCTTCGCGGTCTAGCAGCTCCGCTTTCTGCTAAGCATTTGGCACAGATGCAGGCCCTAGGGTTGGCAGCCCACCCTCGCGTTGACCACTTGCGGAATGTGATGGCTAGCCCCACTGCAGGCATTGACCCTGCTCAGGTGATGGACATGCGGCCGTTGGCGGCTGAGATCGATGCGTTTATCTCAACCCATTTAGAATTGGCGAACCTCTCGCCAAAATTTAGCATTGGTCTAGACGGTGGCGAGCACGTATCCATTCGATCACTGCCTAACGACATTTGGTTCTCGGCAGTGCGTTTGAGTTCGTCCCTGGGGCTCAGGGCTCCTCTGGGCTCAGCAGGCGATGTTGCGCTGTGGCTGCAATTAGCGGGAGTAGAAGACCCATTGGGATTTTGGATCGCACCCCACGATTGTGTGGCCGTTGTGTGGGCGATCGCCCACCTCTATCTAGACAACCTAGACAATTTAGCCCCCACTGCCCGTCGCCCGCGCCTCAAAGCAATTCTCCAAGCCCTTGGCCATGAGCGGGTAAGCGAGTGCCTCCGCCCCTTCTCTATCCCTCTCCCTGTTCCTCCACCTCCGGCTCTCCCGGTTCACGCTACTCCGTCTCGCCTCCTGGGTCTTCAGGTTCAATCCCCACCGACTCTGGCTTATCTGGGGATAGCGCTGCCGCTGGGACGGCTGACGGCAGCGCAAGGCCGGGGTTTGGCAGACTTGGCCGATGCGGTCGGCAGCGGCACGCTGCGGCTGACCCCTTGGCGTGGGCTGCTGCTGCCGGATGTGCCGCAAGATCAGGTTTCCAGGGTGCAAGCTCAGCTCATGGCTTTGCAGCTTGATGCTCAAGCTGACAGTGTATGGGCGGGTCTGATTGCCTGTTCAGGCACCACAGGCTGCGCCGCGTCGTTTACCGATACGCAACGCGATGCTCGGGCGATCGCCCGAGCCTTCCAAGCACAAGGGGGGCTTGACCGACCTTTCACCGTGCATGTGAGTGGCTGCGCTAAATCCTGCGCCCATCACAGCGCGAGTGATGTCACGCTGATCGGCACACCCACTGGGTATGAGCTGTATGTGGCACCTGAGCTGGCATCTCGTCAGGCTGTTGAGTCAACCGCACGCTTGGGCGATCGCGCCGCATGGGGGCATCGGGTGCAGACCATGCTTTCTCCTAACGATGCGCCGCAGCGGGTGGTGCAGTGGGCACAGCAGAGTCGAGATAGTCCCCGTGGCACCTCAGCAGTCTCGCGCCCCAGCGCTGGAGGCCGCTAGCCTATGCTGGAGTACTTGCGCGACGGCAGCGAAATTTACCGCCGCTCCTTTGCCACCATCCGCGCCGAGGCCAACCTCGCGCAAATTCCACCGGATTTGGAACTGGTGGCAGTACGACTGATCCATACCTGCGGCATGGTGGATGTAGTGGATGATCTCGTCGCATCCGACCAAGCGGGTACCTTAGGACGCGCGGCCCTCACCGCCGGATGCCCCATCCTTTGCGATGCCCAGATGGTCGCGGCAGGCATTACCCAGCGCCGTCTGCCTGCCCAAAATCCGATTCTCTGTACCCTGAATGCGCCTGAGGTGCCTGCGTTAGCCCAAGCGCTGGGCAATACCCGATCTGCTGCTGCTCTCGAGTTGTGGCGATCGCACCTAGGGGGAGCCGTCGTCGCCATCGGCAATGCCCCCACCGCACTGTTCCGGTTGTTAGAACTGCTGGATGATGGCTGGCCCAAACCTGCGCTGATTTTAGGGTTTCCTGTCGGCTTTATTGGTGCTGCCGAATCGAAGGCGGCCCTCGCTGCTGACAGCCGCGGGGTTCCTTTCATTACCCTTCAGGGTCGCCGTGGTGGGAGCGCCCTCGCCGCCGCCGCCATCAACGCCCTCGCCCAGCCCCACGAGATTTAGGGATTAAGCAGTAGGAATAGGAACTGGAAAAAGGGGGACGAAGCGACAGGTCTGCGTCTCACCGTTCCCCATCTCAGTTCCAATGCTTGACCTCATCTCATCAGTCTTTCCCGCTGCCGTCATCTCGCTCCTAACCCTTCCCTACTCTCTTCAACTCTCAATCTCTTACTTAATCTCTAAAAACCATGACGCAATCCCTAATCCCGCAACCTGGCCACCTCTACGGCATCGGTGTTGGCCCTGGCGACCCCGAACTCCTTACCGTCAAAGCGCTGCGTCACCTGCAAGCCGCGCCTGTAGTGGCCTATCCTGTCTCTGACGGCGGAAAAAGCCTGTCGCGTTCGATTGTGGCGGACTATCTACGCCCGGAGCAGATTGAAGTGCCGCTGTGGTACCCCTTCAAACTTGAGCAGTCGTCTCAGCCCTATTATGACGAAGCCGCTGAGGCGCTAGCTGATCACCTCCGCGCCGGTCGAGATGTGGTAGTGCTGTGCGAGGGCGATCCCTTTTTCTTTGGCACATTTATGTATCTATATACGCGGTTGAGCGATCGCTTTCCGACTGAGGTGGTTCCGGGCGTCTCTTGCGTGATGGCCCATGCCTCGGTGTTGGGTACCCCGCTCACCTATCGAAACGATGCGTTTATGGTGCTCTCTGCCATTCTCCCCGCAGAAGAACTGGCAAAGCGGCTGGCAGTGGCGGATGCGGCGGTCATTCTCAAATTGTGGCGGCATTTCCCCAAAGTGTATGGGGTGCTGCAACAGCTAGGGCTGGCTGACCGCGCCCACTACATCGAGCGGGCTACCATGCCCAACCAGCGCATTGTGCCAATCCATGAGGTTGACCCCAGCACGGTGCCCTACTTTGCCCTGATCTCTATCCCTAGCAAATGGCATCCCTAATCCTAACCTGCATTGTTCATGATGATTGCAAGTGGTTATCAACTTGCTTCCAGGTGAGTCAGCAGCGGCGGCCGCTCAAATCAACGCCCCCGTTCCCGCGATGGCTTGAGAGTCAAGGTCAAAAATGGTAGCGAATCGAACAAAAGTAGGAAATATCTACGCCCATAGACACACCTGTCCTATGGGCGTGTCTGACCTAGACAAAGACCCAGACCCTGTAAACATTACGTCCTACCTAAGGCGCTGGGCTGTGGGGGCCACCGTCGTCTTAGGGTTGGTCGGTTGCCAGGCCCCATCGCTAGAGCGGCTGATCGAACGCATTCCCTCTGTCACCCGCATTGGTCGGGAGATGCCGTCGGTTGGCGACGCCAGTGCCCAGTCGGCTACCACCGCCGAAATGGAAGCTTTGGTATACGAGCGCATTAACCAAATCCGGCAAGAGGAAGGCCTCAATCCGTTGCAGCCCAATGGGCCACTGGCTGAGGTAGCACGCCAGTACAGCCAACGCATGGCGGAGGAAGACTTTTTTGGTCATATTAGCCCCGCCGGAGATTCGCCCGCCCAAAGGGTGTCAGCCGCTAGCATCTCCTACTGGATCGTGGGAGAAAACTTGTTTACCAGCACCAATGCCCCCGAGCCTGCCCCTCTAGCAGTGCAGGGCTGGATGGATAGCCCTGGGCACCGAGAGAATGTTTTGCGATCGAGCTTTACTGAAACAGGGGTTGGGGTCTGGCAAAGGGATAGCACCTACTACTTCACCCAGTTGTTTATGCGTCCCCTGTAAGAAAGGTTGAAAGCCCTTTAGAAGAGATCTTTAAGGGGAAAGAAAACCAGTGCTTTTCACTGCCCAGCAATTAACGTTTAGAGAATGGGCTGTGGCTGTGGGCTATGGAAGCAGACAATTTGATTGCGTCCTGTTGTCTTGGCTGTGTATAGCGCGAGATCGGCCGCGTGGAGTAAATCGTCGTCGTTGGTGCCGTGGTTTGGGAAAATAGCGATGCCCCCCGAAACGGTGGCTTTGACTTCACTGCCGGCCCAGTGCACTGCCGAGGCTTCAAATGATTGACGAAGGTATTCGGCCCGTTGACGACCTGCCTCCAATGTCATGCCTGGAAAAACCAACAAAAACTCTTCTCCACCCAGCCGGAAAGGAATATCGCCAACTCGCATATTCTGAAAAAGAATTTGGCTAAAGGCTTTAAGCACTAGATCGCCAACCCGGTGTCCAAAGGTGTCATTGATATGTTTAAAGTGATCAATATCCAGCATGATGAACACTACAGAAGAGTTAGATTGCCTGGCTTGCTGTAGTTCTTTAGGTAGGGTTTCATTCAGGTAATAACGATTAAATAGCCCAGTC
>JBGTOF010000364.1:0-1678 GCA_041742695.1 Elainellales cyanobacterium
CTATGCGGATAAATTGAAGCTCTCTCAGCTTCGACCAAAAGACTAAGACTTGCGCCGGGGGGGCTGATTACTCAACAGCCCCCTCTGGTAGGTTTCAATAGCCTGTATGTGAGCTGCTGGATTGCCTCGGTTATGGAGCCAATCCTGAATCAGCTCCAGGTTGTAGCGGACACAGGGGCTGTTGATCCGCACCCAGTGAATGCCCTCAATCCATTCGCCCTGAAGGCGATATTTCTTCAGCGTAGAGCCACTGAGGTTGAGACGTTCTGAGGCTGTTCGTTTATTGACAAAAAGAAGCATAGTACCCAACTCTTGGGTTAACGACAGGGATAAAGCCTGAAACAGAGTTGGTAGAGCGTCGTGGCGCAGCTTGTGACTATTATTCGATGTTGCGCCGTCCTGATGTTGCCATTCTAGAGGAACCAATAATACGCTAGCTGACGTTGTGCTGATTAGTTTGCAATTCTTAATATTGCCTCAGCATGACTATTTTTTGGTCATGGGAATTCACCCCTGTCGCTCAACAGTAGCGATAGGGGTGGAATAGAGATGCGGGATCAGCATCCAGCCGCTAACCCCGGATTAGCCTCTCTTTATTCATTGAGGATGTCTCCAAGGTCGCCTAGCTCATTGCCATTCATCGCTACCCCCTGCTCAATATCCACAAATGCTAGTGCGGGGGCTTGGGGCGCGATGGTCAAAGACCGGCCCGGAAGGGCCATCGCCCCTCCTTCCCTAACTGCCATTACTAACTCCTCCAAAATTGTCTCTAATCGAGTCGTGCTGCCCAATGGAGCCGAAGCACCGACATTAGCCATGACTGGATTGGCAATGTGGTAGCGATCGCACAAATCAGCAATCTGCTTCGCCAAGCGCTCCACACAATGCCGCGCCATTTCCTGAATCTCTGAGACCGACAACTCGCCGTGAACCTCCTCCGCCAGAGGACGGTAGAAGGCCATCATGGCATCCATCCCCTGTTGTCGGCCCTGACGCCCGGTGAAATGCGGATTGTTCAGCAGATAATTCAGCACGACCGCTGTCGCCGCCGGGAACTGGGCGTTGTAGATAAACTTGACCCGATCCGAATGGGGTTGACCGTCCTGACTCATGACGCCCCCCGCAGTCGATTGACGTCGCCAAGCAGCGCTTGGAACAAACCAAAGCCATCGGTCATCCGCATCGGCAGCGAGGGTAGTTCTACCGCTTCTGGCAGTTGAGCCCTGACCAGTTGGGTCAACGCCTCATGGTGCTCCCATGCAAATGACAGACGAGGTGCGAATCCGCGCTCTTCAAAGAACTGTCGCAAGGGTTCCTGCATCAGGTAAGCGGCCCCACCTGCCAGCACCACATCGCCCTTGCCCGTCGCCAGACTCGGCAGCAGGTGGTCGGTAAAGTGGGATTCCAGGCTGGCCAGATATGCCGCTTCCACCTGGGCGATCGCCGCCGAGAAATCAACTGCCGTTCCCTTGGCCACTGAATACTGCTGCGTCTGCCCTGTCTCCAGCGCCCTCAGCAGCACGTCGTACTCTGTGACTGACACCCCCGCCGCATTGGCCGCTTTCTCAAACGACTCCCAAAAGCCCGGAAACTTGGAGGTCGATTTGACTGAGTTCAGGGTGCCGGTCTCGAAGGCAAGTTGGGTGCCGTTACGGTGGCCCAGCATCTCAATCCAGGT
>JBGTOF010000308.1:0-11948 GCA_041742695.1 Elainellales cyanobacterium
TGCTTAAGGACTTCTACTGCCGATGTTACGGTTGGAACCGCCTCAAAAACCGAAGTACTGGTATTGCATGAGGTAGGAATATCTGTAGTCTTGGGAATGCCAATTCGATAGAGCATTCGCCCTAACTCAAACTTGCAAACCTGGCGCATAACCAACCACAGTGGATTACTCAGAAAATATCGAAGCCGGTCGATTTTATGAGCCAAAACTAAAGGGATCTGTGCCACCAAGCTCTGTGATTGAGCCATTGATTCGCCTCTTGAACAATATTAAAAGGGTTGACAATAGCGGACGATTTCGTATGGAACACCCTTATGGATTTGAATCAATCTCGACCCAGTGATTCATACCTATCCAAACACAAGTCCTATAAAGTTTCTTATAAGCAATAAGAGTTTCTAGGTGTAGTTACGGTAAAGCTCAGCTTTTTTATTCCTTGAGATATTCAAGAGTATGTCTAAAGAGAGAGGCTTACACTAGAGATCTATATCTAAAGGAATACATTTTTCTCAGTTCAGATGCTCTCACTTGAGCAAAGCAAAGTGTTCACAAGCCTATCTGCTCAGAGCGATTTGCGTTTACCCTGATTCGGTAAATGCCTAAAACCGTGCTGGCTGCGTTGCGGGTAGCACTGCTGAACTCATGTTGCATCTAGGTCTCGGTAGTCCCAGTTCCGCAATGATTTTGTTATTTGAGCTACATTTAGAGGCAGAGCTGAAATTAGGATTGTGAGACTGACTAGGCTGTTGTTTTGCTCTGCGAGATACATCTAGGTACTAATTTTTTCCAGTCAGCACAACAAGAATCCGGATAGTTTTCTTGGTAAATGCTGAAAGTCTTACATGTTGAGGCTACCTTGCTATATCGGCTAAACCCATTATGGTTGCGGAACCCTCGGCAGCAAAGGTTCCAGAGCTATAGAAATATAGATCAATACACCAATAAGCCTGAGATAACCTCAAGTCCTTAGTCTGCTCCAAAATCCTCTTAACCCGAACTAACGTTAAAGAGAGAACTGGCTCTATCTCTGTAGTAGAACCGCGCTAAATGCAGTCGGTTCGGGTTCCGGTCATGGGGCAGTGTATGACGCGTGATACACCACAGATCTTGAAGTGTAGAGACATCAGGGGCTGTGGTTATCTCTAATTCACGTTTAATTAAGTGGATCAGGTGCATTAACAGCACTTGACTTAGGATGCAGGGTGGAGATCTCGGTCATGATTAACTGCACTCGTTCCCAACCGCGCACATAGCGGATATTTAGCGCTGCCCAAGTAGCCTTGAGCCGATGGGGCCATGATTTGAATGAGGGATGCAGCATCACGGAGGCTAAAAACGCAAAGGGAATAAGAGATTCGGCGATCGCCGCTAAAAAAAACTTTTGGCGAGAATACACGCCTCGCTGCATTAGTCCATAATGCCCTTGCACTACTCGGCGATGTTTTTTCCTTAGCTCTGCCAAGGTGGTGCGTCCTGGATGGTGAATGATCGTATCTTCTGCAAACACGAGGGGGTATCCGAGTTGGTGTACTCGGGTGCCCCATTCATAATCCCCGCCTGACTTCAGGTCTGCATCAAACAGCCCTACTGCATCAAACATAGCCTTGTAGGTAAATAGATTGGCGGTAATGGCGAACTTATAGTGTTCCACAAATCGCCGCTGGGGCAATCCCGAGACGCTGTCGAATAGTTCAGCGGCAGTGGGGTTATCCGGATCTTGAAAGAACATGCTCACTTCGCCGCCGACCAGACCACAGCCTGGATGAGTGATTAAACTGTTCACACCTTTTTCTAACCATTGAGGTGCAGGGATGCAGTCGGCGTCTGTAAAGGCCAAAACGGTTCCTTTGGCGTGCTGAATTCCGGTGTTGCGGGCTGCATAGGACCCGCGCTGGCGCTCTACAACCGCCGTAGCGTGGGGAAAGTCTGCAAGCCGCTGTGTTAGGTCATAGGAGGAATTATTGTCTATAGCAATCACATCGTATCGATCGGCGGGATAGGTTTGCTGCTCTAGCGCATTGAGGCAGAGCGTCAGGCTATCAAAGTCGTTGTAGGTGGGAATGATGACGGTGACGTGGGGATGCATGACAAATCTTCAGGAGATGGGGGTAGGTGCGCGAACCGTGGGCTGACATGACACTAGAAGTGAACAACGGTGAAGAATCTACTGAAGAATAAGCCATCGAGCTAGAACCCACGTGAGGCTAGTGAGAGACGATCGCCCGATAAGCCTCGAGCGTTTGCTGGGCGATCGCCCGTTGGTCTAGCTGGTCTAACGGCGGCGATTGGGCGCGGGGGGTGTGGCATGCCCAATCCATCGCATGAGCAAGCGCTGCTGGCGTGAGGTCATCGGTATAGGTGTTAACCCAGTCGGCCCCAGCGACGGTCTGCAACTCGCCGAGTGAGCCCGCCATAGGCACCAGCACAGGGCAGTCAAATGAAAGGGCGAGCACCGCACTGCCCGAGTTGAGAATTTCGCGGTAGGGCAGAACGACGAGATCGGCGGCCCGCAAATAAAGCTGCATTTTGTCAGGGGGGATAAAGTCAAGCTGCAGCTGCACTCGCGCATCGTCGGCGGCAGCGGCTTCGATTTTAGCGCGAATGTCTTCGAACTCGGGACTGCCGACGATGTAAAGGCGGCTATGGGTGTCAGGCAGTTGGCGGAAGCAGCGGATCAGTTGGGGCGCATTTTTGTAGCGGCGCAGTCGGCCAATTAACAGCGCCACAGGGTCATCGTCAGGAATATTCAGGTATCGTCTCGCTTGCTCTCGGGTCAGGGTATCGGGATATTCGCCTCGGTAGTGGGCGTGAGGCACTACAAACCCCGGCAGATGGGCGATCGCCGGAAACCGCTCCTGTGCCACGTCTAATCCCACTTGGCTAAGGCTGATATAGCCCGACAACTGGCGTGTAAACACGGCCCAAAACCACGACTCTAGCTGGGGATAAAACCGTTCGTGGGAACCCAGGTTATGCACTGTCCATACGGTTTGAATGCGGCGCAGTCGGGCGATCGCCATAAGCAGCAGGATAATGACGGTTTTGGCGATCGCCCGCAGCCAATTGGGATCATTCAGGGTGCGCTCTGGCCAGTGAAAATGCCATATCGCGTAATGACCCCGCACTACACCCGCAACTGAGAAATGATCGACCGTATGACCCAACTCACGAAGGCTGCCATAGAGCGACTCGATATAAGGGTTTTCCCTGCTATACGCAGGTGATGCCATGATTTGCATGCCCAAACTCTCACAGACTTTCAGGAACTCCAGCACTCAATTCCGACCCCATAACCGCCAAGACTGGCGGGTGGCTACGTAAAATCACGAGGGGATCTAGCCTTTCTTAAGCAGAGTGATCAATGATGCAGAGCAATACCGCTGTTTTTGACCACCCTACTTTGGATAAACTGCCAGTCACTGTTCTTTAGATCACATTCAAAACCATGGCTTAAATCTGCGAAAAGCATGCTAGATATAGGTTTCAGGAATTACTCACATTAATGCAGTGAACTATGAAGATTCAGTATGGAAATAGGGTAGGTTTTATGAAGTGTTTGTGTGGCCAGTAGATTAAGTAGTTTTCTATACTGAACATTGAGCAAGAAATTAAAAAAAAAACTGCAGATCGGGTCTCCTATCGAGTTCGAAAACACGCTTAACGCAAGGTGTTGACGGCTTTTTGATAGGGTTTAACACTGCTTTGCGTGATTCTACTGAAATATCCTCTCAAGTCACATCAGCCCTGGGGTAGAGAGACGTCACCTTTTATAGGACAAATGTCCTGGCAGCGCTTAAAGATTTAAGCCTGCGCGGATGTCTTGCACAATTTCTTGGGGAGCTTGGTCAACCTCCACGGATAGCGCATTCGTGGGTTCTTCTAAGGTTTGGAGCTGACTAGCGAGCAATGCGGGAGGCATGTAGTGATTTTGCCGCTGCTCCAATCGTTCTTGAATCAAATCGTAGGAGCCCCTGAGAAAGACTAATTGGGTGCGATCGCCATCCACCACGAAATACTGCCGATAGCTAGCCCGTAAGGCAGAACAAGCCAGCACCACATTTTTCTCATCTTGGATCCACTGTTGGAGGGCAGTTTGCAGTGCCTCTAGCCAAGGCAACCGATCGGCTTCATCAAGGGAAATTCCCCGCTGCATTTTGCTAACGTTGGCATCGGAGTGAAACGCATCGGCATCTACAAATTCCCACCCCAGCTCATGTGCTAACAGGTTGCCTACGGTGGTTTTGCCCGAGCCCGATACGCCCATGACGATGATGATCATTGCCCCTTTGCCCTCATTTCTGCTGCGCCAGCCGGGTAGGGAGCTCTCCGCTTCTCGGGGCACCCAGACACCGCATGGGCTTGACTGACACCAGCAGAATAGCCTCAAGGCCACATTATGTCTATTTCAGGTCTGTCTATTTCAGGTCGTGTCTTTTATCAGTCGCGTCATCAAGTTGTTCAAGACACCTGCCTGAATTGCGATCCCTTGACTAGCGAACGCAAGGTGAGCCTCGGTAGGTTTGGCTCTGCGGTGCTGGGGGTAAGGCTAGGTGTGCTGCTGACTATCCGCGATTGGCATAGGCTCGCAGAGGTTCTTTGATGAAGCGAATATAGAGGTGCCGGAAGGTGGATTTGATCACGCGCGGGAGGCCAAAATCAATAGGCACGAGATGAGCGGGCAGCTTCCAATCGAGGATGCGCAGGTCGTGGGGCGATCGCCCTGGAAACTGAATCTCTTCTATAGTGGGGCAAAGTCCCAACTCCTGTGAAGCGGCAACAGTGGGAATGCTTGCGGGGTCGGCATTTAGAATATCGACTAAGGCGCGGTCTAGAGCAAACACATTATCAGACGCAGCCAAGACGCCCAAAAACTTGGGCTCGCCGCCGCTCGGCCCCTTGCCTTCATGCCCAATGATGCCGTCGGCAATGGTGAGGCTGGGGGCGATCGCCCGTGCCGTTTCTACCAACATTCGCCCAAACCGCATCCGGTCTTGGCCTGCTTCCATATGCCACCAGGCTTTCATCTTGCCAGGAACGCAGCCAAACAGGTTTTTTACCCCCATCGTTAGCGTGAGCTGCACATGGGACTTTACCTTGGGTAGGTTGATGACCACATCGGCGTTCATCGCCTCTTTTGACAGCAGCAGGTGGTTGAAGTCGGCACTGGCGGTTTCGTAGCGGCTGCCGCTAAATTCCACCACCGGGATCTGTAACTCGTCGAGCAACGGCTGATATCCGTTGGCGATCGCCACCCCTCGAGCACTCCCAAATGCGGGACTGTCGCCTAAAAACGGCTTGCCGCCTGCTTCTATCACCAGTTGCGCCACCACATAGACCAGTTCATGCCGGGTGGTGCATTCCTTGGTGGGCCGTGATCCCGTTAACAAGTTAGGTTTCAGCAGCACGCGATCGCCTGGCTTGACGAACGCTGCCATGCTGCCCAGCGGCTCTAGCAGTTCGGTCACAGCGGCGCGCAGGGCCTGATGTTCATAAGAGGTGGCACGGATTAGGCTAACCGTTGGGTTCATGGATTTGGCGGTAACAGGTAAAGCAGAGCATCAACAGAACGAAGCATTAGGCAAGCGCGCGCAACCTAAACCTACGCCAGATTTACTCTAGCGGCGGCATGGTGCTCATCTGATCGAGATCGAGAACCGTGGCAAGGTCAGCCTCGCTCATCAACCCTTTGTCTAACACAATTTGACGGAGCGATCGCCCCGTTTCTAAGGATTCTTTTGCGACGGCGGCGGCGTTGAGATAGCCAATGTGGGGGTTGAGCGCTGTCACTAAGGCAAGGCTGCCTTCGGCATAGGCATGGCAGCGTTCAGCATTGGCGGTGATGCCTTTCAACCCTTTCTCGGTGAGGGCGGTGAGGGTATTGCCCAATAGCTCAATGCTGTGGATCAAGTTGTAGGCGATGAGCGGCATCATCACGTTGAGCTCTAACTGCCCGGCTTGTGCAGCAAGGGCGATCGCCCCGTCATACCCCATCACCTGAAAGCAAACCATTGAGGTCATCTCGGCCATCACGGGATTATACTTGCCTGGCATGATGGAGGAACCAGGCTGCACAGGCGGCAGCTGAATTTCCTTAAAACCAGTGTTAGGGCCAGAGTCGAGCAGGCGCAGATCGTGAGACACTTTGACGAGATCTTGTGCCAGGTTACGCAACGCCCCGGATACATTCACAAACGGAGCCATGCTCTGCATTGCAGCCATGAGGTGCGGTGCAGGCTTTAGCGGCTTTTGGAGCAACTCAGACAGCACGGCAACTACCCGATGCCGATAGTCGGGGTGGGTGTTGAGCCCAGTGCCTGCGGCACTGCCCCCAATGCCCAACACCATCAGATCTAAGGAGGCGGTTTCAATCCGCACGAGGTGATCAGCCAGAATTTGGGCCCAAGCGCGAAAGGTTTCGCCTAACCGCACGGGCACGGCATCTTGCAAATGGGTGCGACCGGAGCGTACGATAGCTTGATATTCGTCGGCTTTGGTATCGAGGGTGGATACGGCTTGAGCGATCGCCGGAAGCAGTGTATGCTCTAGCGCCAGCAGCCCCCCTAGCCGAATCGCCGTGGGGATTACGTCGTTGGTTGATTGCCCATAATTCACATGATCGTTGGGATTTACATGGTGATAGTCGCCCTTGGCATGCCCCAACAGCTCTAGCGCCCGGTTAGCCAATACCTCATTCACATTCATGTGGTGAGAGGTGCCTGCGCCCGCCTGATACACATCCACGACAAACTGATCCCGCCAGTTCCCTTGCAGCACTTCATCTGCCGCCTGCGCGATCGCCTGACTCAGTTCAGGGGAAATGCAGCCTAGTTCCCCGTTGGCGATCGCCGTGGCTTTTTTGAGCAACATGCAGGCATCAATGTAGATGGGCAGAGGCTTCAGCCCGCTGATGGGGAAGTTTTCTACCGCGCGTAGGGTTTGAATGCCGTAATACACATCATCGGGAAGTTGCCGCTCCCCCATTGAGTCTCGTTCGGTGCGCATGGAGCGATCGCTCATAGGTTTTTTCTAGAGGGAATTTCTGACTTTAAAATAGAGAGTATTTGAGAATGCCGGGAGGGGATCGTCTGGGTAGTATAGCAACCGCTATCCCCCGAGAGCTAGAGGAAAAAGCCAGAGCCTTTGTCGTCTCAGGGGCTACCTTAACCCAGGGTATTAGGTTCTCTGGTTCAAAACCCACTCACGACTAGCTGGATTATCCGTAATGTTACGAACAGTTGAGAAGACTACTAAGAGGGGAA
This sequence comes from Elainellales cyanobacterium, assembly GCA_041742695.1. Taxonomy (GTDB): domain Bacteria; phylum Cyanobacteriota; class Cyanobacteriia; order Elainellales; family Elainellaceae; genus Kaiparowitsia. Next base: position 7,260 of record JBGTOF010000308.1, read on the forward strand.
TACTCAGTAAATAGGCCCATACATAGCTCCAATATTCATCCCAACAGTTGTTTCTGCTCGCATCACTTCCTGTTGCTGAATTCAACAGTCTGCGTAGGTGTAAAGACTTGAGCTGCTCCTTTCTGCTCTCGCTACCTTTGCTTACCGTACGGGCTTTCACTGTCTCTAGGGCACCCGTATGGGTAGCGATCTGCCGGATTAAGCCGGGAATCGTATGGCGTAGGGCGATCGCTCCCCCCGCCTTTCCTAAAATCCTTACCAAAAGAATTTAGGAATTTTACCCGCTCATTGTGTGGAATTGTATAAGCTCAGATTAGAGCTGGCTTGTATGCAGTGTTCGATGGCGATCGCACGCAGGTTTGCATTCCGGCACTCTCCCCCTCCTCAGATTACACATCTGGGTTTTGTGGAATAGTTGCTCATTTTGAAACATGTTGAAACATGGTTGTCATGGTTAATGTAATTGCGGCAAGTTCCGGCTCTATCCTGAATCGTCAAGAGTCTATGAATTCAGAAACTGACATCTATACCTGGCTGAGCCAGGGAACAGCGCTGTTTGTCATTGGGCGCTATCAAGGGGCAGTGACGCGATTTGACAAGTTATTGAAGGTGCAGCCCCGTCATGTTGAAGCCTGGAGCAAGCGTGGCTATGCGCTGCATGAAATGGCGATGTATGAGGAGGCGATCGCCAGTTTTGATCAGGCGCTCAAGCTTGATTCTAAATATGGGCTAGCGTGGCATGGTAAAGGGATTGCCTCGGCTAAGTTGGAGCGGTATGAAACGGCGATCGCCAGTTTTGATCAGGCGCTCAAGCTCAACCCATCTGACAGCAAGCTCTGGTATAACAAGGGCTATGCCTATAACTGCCTGTTTCGCTATCGCGAAGCGGTAGAGTGCTTTGATCGGGTGGTCGATATCCGTCCCGAAAACTATCGCGCCTGGTATAACCGGGGCTATGCGCTAGCCTCTATGCGCCGCTATGACGAAGCCCTCAGCAGTTTGGATACGGCGATCGCCATCAAGCGTAACTGCTACTATGCATGGAACTATCGGGGTATAGTGCTGACGAAACTCAGTCGCTACGCCGAGAGCATTAGCAGCTTTGAGAAATCTCTGAAATGTAAGGAAGATAATCCTGAAGCTTGGTATGGCAAGGCCTGCGCCCACGGCATGCAGGGCAATGTGGAGCAAGCCATCAAAAGCCTGCACCGCGCTATCGTCTTGAGTCCCAACCTATACCGCGTCATGGCGCAGACAGATATGTCGTTTGACGAGATTCGCCATCGGCAAGAATTCACCCTGCTGGTTGAGCCGGGGTAAACTGTGCCCCAACCCGTTGCTTTCATCCACAATCTGCCAGAAGATGCGGGCTAATTGGGAGCTATCGGGTATGCCAGGCTGTGTTTAACCCCTCTTCTGAGTCCGGCAAATGAGCAAAACCGTGCTGATCGCGATGCGATCAGCACGGTTTTGGGTTGTTTTAGCCTCACAGCGCAGGGCTAAAACAACGCTATGGAACCTCCGTTCGGGTTACAACGGGTTACTTATTCTTCTTGGGTGAGATACGCGTCGATTGCCTGGGTGGCGATATCGGTCATAGAGAGTCCCTTCTGAGCGGCGATCGCCTTTAGTCGGGTATACACCTCATCCCGCACGCCAATCCGGTATTTTGCCTTGCCTGATGATACAACCACAGGCACTGCATCCATCGAAAATTGACGCAGCGCATCGAACCCAACCCGATTGCAGAAATCCCCAAAGCTTTCGCCTGGCTTACGGTTCTGCCGAAAGTTGACAAACAGCGGTGTCAGCACCGTATCCAAATCATTCACATGAACCCGCTCGGCAAAGGGTTGCGCTAGGCGAGTTTGATGGGGGTCAGCCCCTAACCAGATTTGATAGGCCTCGGGCGACTGCCCAACAAAGCCCAATTCTGCTAAATAAGGGCGGGCACAGCCATTGGGGCACCCTGTCATGCGAATTACAAACTGCTCGTCGGGCAAGCCTACGGTTTTCAGCAGGGTGCGGATGCGAGTCAAAATGCTGGGCAAGACGCGCTCTGATTCGGTGACAGCTAGGCCACAGGTGGGCAGAGCTGGGCACGCCATCGAGAGCCGTTCTAGCGGATCTAGCATCTCCACTGATGCAACGCCATGATCGGCCAGGATGGTTTGAATGACTAATTTGTAAGCTGGCGCAATGTTGTAAAGCAGCACATTTTGATGGGGCGTAATGCGCATGGGCAGTTGGTACTGCTCCACAATCTGACGTAATGCCGTTTTTAAGCGAAAATTGCCGTCGTCCTTCACGCGCCCATTCTGGACTGAGATGCCGAGAAATAGCTGCCCATCCCCTTGCTCATGCCAGCCTAAAAAATCTTCGTAGCGAAACGGAGGCAGCGGCTTGAGTGGCTGAAGGGTCTTGCCGAAGTAGCTTTCTACCGTGGTGCGAAACTTTTCAACGCCCCAGTCGTGAATGAGGTATTTCATGCGGGCGTGGCGTCGATTGGCGCGATCGCCATAATCGCGCTGAGTCGCCACAATTGCCTTCACTAAATCATAAATATCGGCTTGGTCCACATAGCCAATGGCATCTGCTACGCGGGCAAAAGTTTCTTCCTTGTTATGAGTACGCCCTAGACCGCCGCCTGCGTAGATATTGAAGCCCTGAAGTTCGCCGTCGTCGTTGGCAATTACAACCAACCCCACATCTTGAGAGAATAAGTCGACCGAGTTGTCTCCGGGAACCGTGACCGCACACTTAAACTTTCGCGGCATGTAGTGGGTGCCATAGAGCGGCTCTTCAGGATGTGAAATCACGGCGCTATTTTGTGCGCCGTTGCCGTTAGCCGACTGGCGCGCAGCAACCACATCAGGATGCTCTTCCCCAGAAATTACTTTTTCGCCATCTAGCCAAATTTCGTAGTAAGCCCCGGTTTGGGGGGTTAGCAAGTCAGCAATTCGAGCGGCATAGTCCCACGCGTAGGCGTAGTCTTTGCGGTTGCAATAGGGCGCAGGCGGAGCCATGACGTTGCGGTTTAGGTCGCCGCAGGCCCCCAACGTAGATCCTAAGTTTTTAACAATGGCGGCAATGACCGTTTTAAGATTCTTCTTTAGCACACCGTGGAGCTGAAACCCTTGGCGGGTGGTGGCGCGTAGGGTACCACTGCCATACTGATCTGCTAGGTCATCTAGCGTAATGTAGAGTTGTGGGGGAATAAACCCGCCCGGATTCCGCGTGCGCAGCATAAAGGAGTAGTCTTTTTCCTGCCCTTTAATCCGATTGTCGCGGTTGTCTTGCTGGTAAGAGCCGTGAAATTTGAGGATTTGAGTGCTGTCTTCGGTGAAGTGGGTGGTATCTTGCAGAAGCTCAGTGGCAACTGGCTCTCGCAGTTGGTGGCTTTGTTCCTTGAGCCGCTCAACTTTTGAAGGCTTGGTGGTGGGGAGCGCAGAGGTAGGAGACATAGGATGTGACAGTGGCTGTGCTTCGTTGGATTTGGGGTGAATTTGGAGAATAACACTATCCCTATCGGGATTTAGGGAATTTGTTCACCATTTTATCATTTTTATCATTCAAGATTGAGCAGGCCTGGCGCACTTCGTGCAGCGTTCAGGGAGTTTTGGGGGGATTATGGGGAGATCAAGCCCCTCTACAATCCCCCAACTGCGTAGCTCCTATCGGGATAGACCCACAGTTCAACGGATTTTGCTAAGGGGACGTGGGATCTTGGGTGAGGCCGCTCAGCCTTTTCAATCTTATGGTAAGTCCTATTCTCAAACTGTTCAGGCTTACCTACGCGGTGAATCGGGGCTGAGGGTCTATCGCCTAGCCGCTGCATCCAATGATGTAAGTAGGTAACGCAAATAATTACTCTGAGTCCGAGATACGTTCGAACCCTCAACGCGCGGTGAGCCTCGCGCAGAGCCCACAACCCTGTTATCCCAAACTAGCGATAAATAAAAAAGAGGAGGGCGATCGCCCTCCTCTTGATAGATTCTCCAGAATTAGCTGTATTTAGACTAAATCAGTCATCGTGACTCACCCTTAGCGAGTTGCTGAAGCCTAGCTTTGCCGCTAGCTAAGGGATCGTTATCCAACATTGAACTCAGACATTAGAAGCGGAGACCAGCACCCACTTGCAGGCTGACAGCAGCATCGTTGCGGCCCTGGAATGCGTCGAACCCAACTTTGGCATCACCAAAGATTACTAAGTTCTCTAGCACACCTGTTTCTACGCCAGCGGTTAGCACGGGGGAGTTTTTGTCGCCGAGTGGGGTAGAGCGGCCTTCATTGGTGACAAAGGAGTAGCCACCGCCCACGTATAGGTTGGTGCTCGGAGCGATCGCCGCATCATAGGTTACGGTCGGAATCAGCGCTGCGGAGTTGCCACCAAACAGAGCTGCGCCACGTACCGATACAGGGGCCAAAGGCACGTCGAAGCGGCCTTGAACACCCACGCCCGTGTTGCTGTCATTGCTGACCCCAGCAGACACACCCACACCGATGTAGTTGCCATTCATGCCAGGAAGCAAAGACTGCGCGGATGCAGAGTTTGCCGTTAGCAGCAGAGGTGCCGCAGCCAAACCGATCAAAGCAGCAATTGAAGTTAAAGAGAGTTTCATGGTTGTTCCTTCCATCAAAAAATCACAGGTTGTTACTCGCTGTCCTTGATTTATGCCGCGGCAAAGT
>JBGTOF010000378.1:0-23710 GCA_041742695.1 Elainellales cyanobacterium
CGGGTTGCCGATGGCGATCGCCCAATCGCCGACGCGAACATCGTCCTGCGGGGTGAAATCGACAAACGGCAGGTTCTTGGCGTCGATCTTCAGCAGCGCCATGTCGGTCAGCGGATCGCGACCAACGACGGTCGCCTTGTATTCGGTGCGGTCGGCCAGCGTCACGGTGATCGAATCCACCGTCGCATTGTCACGGGCGTAAACCACCACAGGCCCACCCACAGAGGGAGGCAGCGGACGCACGGGGATTTTTGTCCACTCGGTGGCAATCCATGCCGCCGTGAGCGCTGTCAGGCCGGTAAAGCCATACATGGTGTACTTTGCCGCACGCACATACCACGGTGGCGGATCGACATACTGCACCTGCACCGCAGTCGCCAGTTCGGGTGGCCCTAGGGTAAGGCGATCGCCATGTCGCAACGGCAGCTTCGCCAGTCGGCGCTTGCCCCGATAAATGCCATTAGTCGACTCCTCATCCCGCATCACAAAGGGAGCGCCAGGCTTTCGGCTATCCCGGTTAAGCGACAAATGCACCTGGCTAACGACCGGGTTGCGAACCACAATATCGCAAGAACGCGAACTGCGACCCAATAGATAGCGATCGCCCAACAGCGGATAAACTTCCTTATTCTGGCTATCGGTATCTTCAATCCAGAGTTCGGGAACCCGAGCATGAGGTTTCAGCTTCAGCTTCGAGAAATTGACCCGCGCTGACTGCATCGCCTGCGTCAGAGACCCTAAAAAAGTGCGCGATGGCGAAGGATTTGGAGATGGAGGGGGAGTTTGTGGCACAGTCATCCCTTATACAAATCGCTAATATCACCGGCATTCAATACAACCGGCACTCACTACAACCGACACTCACTACAACACCGTTAGACGCACTGACCCACCTTGCATCAAGTAAAGCTACTCAGTGATGCCTAAACAGCACAGGATTCTGGATTAAATTCGTTCCACTGGATCAATCTACTATCTACAGCACTAACCCCTGCAATTCCAGATAGCCTGCTTAAATCACTCACCATTATGGCGTAGCATCTGCATTTCAGTCCCCATAGAGCGACTCCCAGGTCGCGTCCTCATCAGATCTTTCACCGCACCCATACTGTGGAAGACTGGCGTTGTCACCCGTAGTTCCACAACCTGTATTTCTACTGAAAAAACTCTTCCACCAATAAAAAACGCCGCCTTGCAGAACCTTTGAAACCAAGTGCTATCAAAGACATTGAATCTTCCAAGAAAATATGTTCTTGATGAACTCTAGTAGGGAACTCTGAGTATATTGAACAACCTCCCCAAAATATTACAGAGGTTTGCAGAAGGTTATGTTGAACGAGAGGGTCGCGATGTTGAGCCCAGACCGCAAAGTGACCTGCCCAGTAGACAGCTCGCAAGAGTCTGGCAGGCATGAGAAACAGCGTCTTAAAGCCATGGCTGAGCTGGGCTTGATGGATGTTGAAAGCATCCCTATTTTTGAGGAGGCGACGCAAACTGCCGCCCACCTGCTCAATGCGCCGATCTGCATTTTGGGTTTGATGGATCACGAACGGCAGTGGTTCAAATCCGCAATCGGGCTATCGCGCATCGGATTGATGAATGATCTCGCGGCATCGCGTCAACTGCCGCGCCAAGATACCTTTTGTGCCAGCGTTGTTGCAGCCCATCGGGTGCTGGTAATCAACGATGCTGCCGCCGATCCAATCTATGCTGAGTCAGTTCTGGTTCAGCGCTATGGCATCCGCGCTTATATGGGTGCACCGTTGATTACGTCAGCTGGCTTTTGCATTGGCACGCTGGCAATTATGGATCTAGTTCCCTGTAACTTTTCCTATAAGGATATCGAAATTCTGGAGTTAATTGCCCGGTGGTGCATGAGTGAATACGAGCGCAACCACTTGCGAAAACAAGGCTTGGGTGCTAGCAGTCTGCAGGCTGGTGCCACAACGCAAATTGCTCCAGTCAGTACCGTAAAGGCGAGTCTTATGAGTCAGATGGCGCAAGAACTGCGAACCCCCCTGACATCAATTTTAGGCATGGCTAGCGTTCTCATTCGGGAGATTTACGGCCCTCTAACGGGTAAGCAAAAGGAATACCTTGACATCATTCACAACAGTGGTCAGCACCTGCTAACCGTGCTGACAGAAATGCTCGATCTAGGAGCTCTGAGCGAGCATAACTACTCCCTCAACCTCAGCCCGGTGGATGTGGAGATGCTCGGGCAACAGGCACTCAGTGCCCTAGAGCAAGTTGCCGCCCGTCGCCAGCAGCAGCTTCGCCTCACTCTAGAGCCCGGAAATCGCATCTGGCTGCTGGATAAAGACAAAACCCGCCAGATGATGTATCACCTAGTCTTTGGCATCATCCAACTGGCTAGCAACGATAGCACCATTCGAATTCATATCTCCCGACGGCAGAATCACCTAAACGTAACTATCTCTGCTTCGCATCCTTGGTTGGGCGACGGTCTCGTACATCTAGAACCAGAAAATAGTCCGGTTGGGTGGTCGCCAGCCGCATCGTTAGATGCAGCTATCCTTCCTCCTCTGGTCGAGATCCAGTCGCCGCGTGCTGAATCGTACTCAGATGGCGCAAGTGCTGAGTCTCTGTCATCTGGCGAAGACTCGATTGGGTTGCCGTCGCGGCAAAACTTGGGTTTAACGCTGAGTCGGCAATTGGCAGAAATGCATGGCGGGCGCATCAGCATCCAGGGGTCTACAGAAACCGGATATCGTTATGTGGTCAGCATTCCACAAATCAGCGATGTAGATAGCATGGAGGGATGATAACTGGGCGGATGGGTGCATTCCCTGTTTATAGCTTTGCTCCTAAATCCCTCTCCCAAGACGGGACTTTGAATCCGGCCCTCCTTTTGGGGAGAAGAGGCTGGGGATGTAGAGCGACGCTCTTCCCGCAGGGTGAGACGACTTGCAACACAGGGATGCATCCTGGTTGCCCCGTGCTTCTGCACAATGTGCTCGCTGCCGCTGCATTTACAGTTCACGTCGTTCGTGCTTGCTGTGGCGGAGAAGCAGTCCGATAGAATGGTTAGGTATCGGGCTGCTCGGATTGCTTGGGGTTACTCTTGGGTGTTGCTGGAGTACAGGCTAGGGTTGCCAGGGGGTGACCGGCGCAACCAGTACCACTCATTAGACTTTTTCTGCCTGCTCGCTGTCCAGTTATCTAAAAAAATTACTCATAAAATTTCCCGATTTAGTCCAGCAGCCTGTAACGCTCTATACGATTGACTTCTTGCCTAATTGGGTACGGGCGATCGCCCTCTAAAACGGGCATTTACTTAACAGCCGCTTAATAAAAGGGTTGATCATTTTCTTGAATTCGTTATGATCTAAAGTCATAAGGTATCTGCTACATGACGAGCGGAACTTCTGTAGCTTTCCGCCCTAGCAGGGATGTCTGTAACCGAAGGAGTTACTTACCGATGGAATACATCGAAAAGGTTCTGGAAAAGCTGAAAGAATGGGCGCAGAAAGTGGTGGAAGCGCTCCTTGGTCCAGACGTTCAGCCCGAACCGGAGCCGATTCCAGTTCCGGTCAGAGATCCTCAACGTCGTCGATAAAGGCGTGAGAAGCGCTAATCTGCTCGATTAGGTATAGCTTGGTGCTTCAGAAAGGTAAATAGTGTTAAGGATCGCTTGTGCTGACTGGGTTGTGAGCAGCTTCACCTAGCGCAAGCGATTTTTCTCATGTCAACGCTTTTACGGACGCAGCACGAACGCCGTTCAGTTCAGCCCGTTTGAGCGATGTGCTTGTGATGTTTGAAGAATGTAGGTAAAGACGGTTGAGCAAGGTAACATGCCCGACGCGCATCTTGGTTTTGAATGGCCCTAATCTCAATCTGTTGGGAAAGCGCGAACCTGAAACCTATGGAACCCTGACGTTGGCAGAGATTGAGGTGGCACTACACACTCTGGCCGAGTCTCTAAGCTGCACAGTCAAGATGGCTCAGTCCAATCATGAAGGCGAGCTGATTGATTGGATTCATCAGGCCTTGGGCGTGCAAGATGGCATTTTGATTAATCCGGGTGCTTACACGCATACCAGCGTGGCGCTACGCGATGCGATCGCCGCTGTAGCATTACCAACCGTAGAAGTGCATCTGAGCAATGTCTATAAACGGGAGTCGTTTCGCCATCACTCCTACATCGCGCCAGTCGCCATTGGGCAAATCAGTGGGTTTGGCATGGAGAGCTATTTGCTGGGATTGCGGGCGCTTGTCACTTCTATAACCTGAGTCCCCAGTGCTAGGGGCAGAACGGTGCAAAGCAACAAAAGGACTAACCACTAAGGGTTGCAGCCTTATCCATAGATTCATTTTTTAGGAGTTTGGGATACGCTCAAACTCTTACTATGCCTTGCGCAACGCGCATGACATATTCACGGATACTAAGGGACTAGCCTGCTACTTCAGGTTGGTCTCGGTGGCTGGCTCGGGTGAGGACAGAAGAAGCCGCATCCCCATGATGGCAAACCCTGCAGCAGCGATCGCCTTAACCCAGCGTTCAGGAAACAGTTGCCCGACACCGCCGCCCAACCAAACGCCCAAAAAACAGGCTAGCACCAGTGCTGCGGATGCGCCCCAAAAAACGGCTCGAACCGATTTGCTGCTACCTCCAAGGGCGATCGCCGCGAGTTGGCTTTTATCCCCTAACTCCGACACAAACACCGTTACAAACGTGAGCCCCAGTAGTTTCCAATCCATCCTTATATCCCCACACTAGCGGCATGACCACTGAATCAAAAATTCTTCACACGTGTCTGTCAGTCGTTAAAACGGGGGTGGCTTAATGCCGCACCACGTCTAGCAGTAGCAGTGCGGCAATGCTCAGCAGCAATCCACCTGCGGCGCGTTCTAGCACTGCGGGCGCAATACGGGTATATAACCATCGACCTAGCAAGACACCACAGAGACTTGTCGCTACGAGTGCAGTTGCGGCTCCAGCAAACACCGTCCACGGAGAACCCGATTCTGCACTCATCAATAGAACGGTGAACTGGGTCTTGTCGCCAATTTCAGCCAAAAAAATAGTCGCAAAGGTTGAAAGAAAAATACTGACTTCAGCCCGTCGGCTCAGCGACTGTTCATCGGGGTGAACAGGGGATTCACTGCCAGTTGAGCCTGATGAGTCTAAGTCTGCTGGTAATGAGGTTTCGGCTCCATCGGTTGAACTAGCGCTTGAGTCGCTGTCACTACTAAACTTCTGCGGACTAGACGCCATTACAACAAACACAGGTTCATCGGTTAGCGTCTGGAAGTCAGGAATTAGAGACATGGGCGATCGCACGCAGTTTCACATTCATTTCATTATCTACAACTCCGACCAGAATGGCAAACCAATGGTCGAGGGCATAAGACGTGGGTGTGAGCCATGATTCGTTCCGCTAAGCGTCGGAATCACTCAGCTGGTGGAGGGCTTCAAACGCGACCCGAGCTGCGACCTGCTCTGCTGCTTTCTTAGACTGCCCTTTGCCTTCGCCGTAGCACTGGTCTTGCACAAACACCTGCGCCAAAAACCGCTCAGCATGGCCATGGCTATGGCCCACCTCTGTGATGCGGTAAGTGGGTAACACACCAAAGCGGCCTTGGGTTAGCCCCTGCAGCGCCCCTTTATAGTTGAGTCGCGCAGGGTCATTCCAAATGATTGTGGCCATTTCCTGAAAGTGGGGGTCAAGCCAGGGACGAATCAAGGCCAGCGATCGCTGGCTCAAGTACAGCACGGCTAGCACCGCTTCGAACGCCGCCGCTACCCGTGTGTCGTGCCCGGTAGGGTCGGCCGCAGCGCTGGGACCCATAATCAGATAGCGTTCCAATCCGTAGCGATCGCCAATCATTGCCAGAGTGCGATCGCTCACTAGCCCGCTTCGCATAGCCGACATCTCGCCCTCAGGCAGAGCTGGATAGGTTTCATACAAAAATTCTGCCGCTACCAAACGCACCACGGCGTCCCCTACAAATTCCAGTCGTTCGTAGTTTACAGCGACACCCGCTGTAGGATGCGTGAGCGCTACGTCTAACAGATCCCATAACACCGGACTGCTCTCCGGCAATCCGAGCTTTTGGATCAACTGACGTAGCTGCGTTTCTCGATAGGGGGAACTAAAGAACATGAGCACAGAACATTAAGACAAACTGCATCCAGGCGTCAACGTGTCGTGCAACGGGTCACTGATGCCGTTTGCTCCGCCGCCAAATCTTCCGCTGCCCTTGCGACAGAGGTTCGAACAGTCGGGAGGCCGACCCAGTGCATTGACCCATCACGCCGACAAGCTCGCAAATTGGGTGGGAAGAGGCAGACATAAGCCGGGTTCTGTTCACCCAACGTAAACGCTGAATGGGCAGCTATCTATCTGGGATGCCTGTCACCAGACACCTCTAGCGGATTGGCAAAGACAGGGTTTCTGTCTTTCGGAGCCGGTAAAAGACCAACCGTTGCTCCTTCGACCTTGCTCCCAACCGGGGTTTACCGAGCCAACGCCTCACGATCGTTGCTGGTGCGCTCTTACCGCACCTTTGCACCCTTACCACATCTGAGAATTCGATATGACTTGAACAGGTGGAATAAATCCCAATGCCCAATCCCTACCGCTGGATCCCCACACGGGCGGTATGTTTCTGTGGCACTATCCTCACGCTCGCGCGCACTTGGCGTTACCAAGCAAGTCTGGTCTTTCGGGAGCCCGGACTTTCCTCAAACCTTGATTCAGGTTTGCAGCCGCCTCGCTGCCTCTTCCCTCTATTCAGTGTATCTATAGCGGTTGCCCCTTAGCTGAAGCCCCTCAATCAGTATCACGAGATATCACGCCACAAATGGCTCACTATTGCCTACGGAAGCATCGGAGACGATGAGGATAGAGCGCAAAAATAAGGTCAGGGCGATCAATCCTCTATTGTTTCCCAAGGTGATTTCTCAAAAAAGATTTTAACCCTCGTCCTTCTGAGGCGGCTTCGCTCAGGGCATACGCTAACTGAGCTACGTCACGGTGCCTGCTGCAAGGCTACAGAAAGTCTCACTTCAACCCGTAGTAGTCCTGTGGAAGCAAACGGCTGTTCGCCCACTGTAGTGGCGTTCTTTTCGAGAAACAGCCTACGTCTCTTTTTTGCGCTTCCAGGGATAGCCCGCATCCCATGGCACGCGCTGGGCAATAAAGCGGCACACCACCGAATAGGTCACCATGTCATGATCTAGCTCTCGACCGGGTTCGACGATGCGAACCACCAGCCGTAGCGCAAACTCAAGCTGTTTGTCTTCTGGTAGCATCTGCACCGGCGCCAAATCCACTAAGGGACTCGCCACCTGCATAATGCCTTCAGGCGTGCGTTTAAGCATGTCTTCTGCCACAATGCGCTCGCTCAGCACCTTCCCCGGAGCAATCACGCTGAAGATTTGCGGCTGCGACAGATCAAAGTTCATGCTGGGGGTAACGCGCACGACTCGGCGCGATCGCCCGGCAAAGTTCGTCAATGTTGAGCGATCCCAATCGACATAGATGGGGAACTCCGAGGCATTAGTGATCATCAGCGACAAATCAGGAATAGGCTCAAAGCGATAGCGCCCTTTCAGCAATACCTTAATCGCCAGACGATCTTGAAGATCGGCTTCCTCAAGTTGTGCCCGCAGGGTGGCTTGGTCTAGATACACCACAGCCTGGTCTTCTAAACTGTCGATCGCGCGATAGGCAATATACACCAGCGTAAACAGGTATACCGCCACAATCACCACATCCAATGAGGGCATAGAGCCAGCCTCAGACCCGCAGATGGGAGGATAGAACGGGCGATCGCCCCTCCTTCCTACCCCTTAGACAACGCACAAACCCTAATGCTAGCCCTTAAAAAAAGAAATGCATTGAACACTCACTAATTCTGAAACAAAATGAAAAAGAGAGTACCATGTTTAGTGATTGACCCAGTCGAAAGCAGCGAGTGTCATTGTGTTTGTTCTGAGTGGCTACGAATACTTCCTGGGCTTTTTGCTCGTCTGTAGCGCTGTGCCCGCCATCGCGATCATCGCTTCTCAACTGCTGCGCCCCAAGCGGCAAGGGGTTGAGCGCCGCACCACCTATGAGTCAGGCATGGAACCCATTGGGGGAGCCTGGATTCAGTTCAACATCCGCTACTACATGTTTGCTCTCGTCTTCGTTATCTTTGACGTAGAAACCGTATTTTTGTATCCCTGGGCCGTGGCCTTTAATCAACTTGGGTTGTTAGCCTTTGCAGAAGCGCTAGTCTTCATTGCAATCCTCGTGATCGGTCTAGTATACGCCTGGCGAAAAGGAGCATTGGAATGGTCATGAATCCCAAAATCATCACGAATTACGATCCGACCGAGCAAATGCTCAACCCAGCGGGTAAGCCCCAGGTCACCCAAGATTTATCTGAAAACGTCATCCTCACCACGGTCGATGATCTCTATAACTGGGCCCGCCTGTCGAGCCTATGGCCCTTGCTCTATGGCACTGCCTGCTGCTTCATTGAGTTTGCCGCGCTGATTGGCTCCCGATTTGACTTTGACCGCTTTGGGTTGTTGCCTCGGTCTACCCCGCGTCAGGCCGACCTCATCATCACCGCTGGCACTCTCACCATGAAGATGGCTCCAGCCCTAGTGCGGCTGTATGAGCAAATGCCCGATCCCAAATATGTCATTGCGATGGGCGCTTGCACCATCACAGGAGGCATGTTCAGTATGGACTCTCCCTCGGCAGTGCGGGGAGTGGACAAGTTGATTCCCGTGGATGTGTATATCCCGGGGTGCCCGCCCCGCCCCGAAGCCATTATGGATGCCATCATCAAGCTGCGGAAGAAGATTGGAAGCGAAGCGGCAGCTGAGCGCGGCATTATTGCCCCCAGCCATCGTTATTACACGATCGCTCATTCGATGAAACCCTCTGATCCAATTCACGACGGTAAATACCTGTCGTTAAGCAGCCGAAAGGCCCCGTCGAAGGAACTGATGCAGGCTATGGGCATGCCAGTCGCACCAGAACTGGAGCAAACTGAGAAGGAGACTGTTGAGCGTGACTGATGAATCGCAAGCCTCTAAAACTGCTGAATCCGTATCAGACAGCAATGAGACCTCTCTGGTAGAAGCAGGGAAAGTATCTCAGTGGCTAACCGAGAATGGGTTTGACCACGAAATCTTAGAAGCTGACCACCAAGGTGTGGAAGTGCTCCAAGTAGACCGCGAGTTTTTACTCCCGTTTGCTACGGCCCTATTTGCTTACGGCTTCAACTGCTTGCAGTGTCAGGCTGCCTACGATGTGGGCCCAGGCGCAGATTTAGTAAGCACCTATCATCTGATCAAAATCGCAGACGATGTAACTCGTTCAGAAGAAGTGCGGATCAAGGTATCAGTCCCCCGCGAAGATGCTCGCGTGCCTTCCGTTTACTGGATTTGGAAAGGAGCCGATTGGCAAGAGCGAGAAAGCTATGACATGTATGGCATTGTGTACGAAGGCCACCCTAATCTAAAGCGCATTTTAATGCCAGAAGACTGGGTTGGCTTTCCACTCCGAAAAGATTACATCTCGCCAGATTTTTACGAGCTGCAAGACGCCTACTAGGCAACAGGTTCTATACCGCCAGGCAGCGCATGTCACTCCTCTTGCAGGGCAAGATCTGCATAGAGAGAGCTAGGTCTTTAGTAAGTTAATGCGCTCCAGCGCTCAACGCGCCGGTTTGAGTATTTATTGTTATGAACCCCTTGTAGCGCAGGAGGTTCACAAAAACAACTGCACTAACCGCAACCTATTGGTTGCACTATTGAACTGTTTGAAAGACATAAATGGGGATACTGCGACGTCGCAGTATCCCCATTTATGTCAAAATTTCGTTTTGGAATACTACACCTGTCGAGCAGGTTGGGGCATCTGACACATTGTCTTAGCGCTGGCTTGCTTAGTAGGCAATCCGTTGCTACGAGTGCCATAGCGCAGACAGCTAGGCTGAGATGAGTTCACACTGTCCGTTACACTCTTGCTGCTGCATCTGCAAAAAATGGCTTAATGCTTCTCGCGCTTCATATTCAGTACTAAAGCGCAAGTTAATTTTATAGAGAAAGGGAGAGACGCGATTGGGATTGACTGGAGCAGGTTCCCAGATATGCAAGCGCCAGTCCGACTTGGAGCGAGTGAGGGAGTATTTCATGTCAGTAGAATCAACAGGGGGTAAGTTGACTCTGCGGTCTTGAGGATTTTTACCGCAAGACAAGTAGAGCAGTACTTCTATAGTGATGACATGAAGAATAAAAGGGGCAATCCTTATTCTAAGATCATCGAATCTTTAACTTACTACAGGACTTTTGCGTAGTTTCCCGGTTTTTCTTTATAGAGCAGATGTCATCCAACGTGCGGCATCTTTGGCATGGTAAGTCAGAATCAAATCAGCTCCGGCCCGTTTGAAGCTGGTGAGCGTTTCCATCACAACTTTTTCTTCATCAATCCAGCCATTGAGGGCAGCGGCTTTGACCATTGAGTATTCGCCAGACACGTTGTAAGCCGCAACAGGCAGATTGGAGGCTTGCTTTACCTGCCAGATGATATCCATATAGGACAAAGCAGGTTTGACCATCAGCATGTCTGCTCCCTCAGCAATGTCGAGGTAGATTTCTTTAAGGGCTTCGCGGCTGTTGCTGGGATCCATCTGGTAGGTGCGGCGATCGCCAAATTGAGGCGCAGAATCAGCCGCATCGCGAAATGGACCATAGTAAGCCGATGCATACTTAGCCGCATAGGACATGATGGGGATATCTTCAAAATTGGCCTCATCTAGCCCTTGACGGATCGCCTGAACGAAGCCATCCATCATGCCAGAGGGTGCAATAATATCGGCCCCGGCAGACGCCTGAGACACAGCGGTTTTCTTCAGCAAATCCAACGTGGGGTCGTTCAATACCCGACCTGACAGATCGCCCACTTCTAAGTAGCCGCAATGCCCGTGGGCGGTGTATTCACAGAGGCAGGTGTCTACCACTACAATCAGGTCGGGAATCGCCGCCTTGACGGCTTCAGTCGCTTTTTGCACAATGCCACAGTCATGCCAAGCGCCAGTAGCTTCTGTATCTTTGTCTTCTGGAATACCAAACAGAATGATGGCAGGAATGCCCAGGTCGTAGACCTCTTTTGCATCTTCTACAATTTTATCGACTGAAAGCTGGTAGACCCCAGGCATAGAGCGCACTTCATTGGCGACGCCAGTCCCTGGCACGGCAAACAGCGGGTAGATCAGGTCGTTAGGGGTGAGCACGGTCTCGCGAACCATGCGACGAAGCTGGGGATGGCTGCGAAGGCGGCGGGGACGCTGTACTGGGAACATGGCAGATATATAAGGTGCGTTAAGCCTAAAAACGCGGAATGGGTAGACTTCAACGGGGTCAGAATCGGCAAGGTGGTGGAATCTGCGTGTCCTGCAGGTTCCACATCGCTACTTCAATGATCTGGCCGAGCGATGCAATACTAAAAAGTCTAAACCGTTCGCAGGAGTGATACTAGAGCCGGAGGGTTACGTTCTGTAACAGGGCTTTGGAATAATTAGGCTCGCAAGTTTACCTCATCGCAACATCTGCTTGCCCTAGATTGCCGGACGGCACTGAGCCAGGATGCTGTGGAGGTTGACCACGTTGCCAATGACGGCGATCGCCGGAGCCTCAAATTCAGTGTCTGCCACCTGCTGAGCAATGGTGCTTAAGGTGCCCAACAGCTCTTGCTGCTGGGGGCAGGTGCCCCATCGCACGAGTGCGATGGGGGTATCGGCTGCCAGACCTCCCTGCTGAAGCTGCTGCACGATATAGGGCAGGTTGTGCACGCCCATATACACGACGATGGTTTCACTGCCTTGGGCGATCGCCCCCCAGTTCACCTCGGGGCGATACTTCCCTGCCGACTCATGCCCCGTCACAAACGTGACCGAGGAGCTATAGGCCCGATGGGTAAGGGGAATTCCGGCATAGGCTGGGGCGGCAATTCCTGAGGTAATGCCGGGCACCACTTCTACTGCAATTCCGGCATTGACCAGATCCTGCATTTCTTCGCCGCCACGCCCAAACACAAAGGGATCGCCGCCTTTGAGCCGCACCACGACCGCATGGTGATGGGCCTTATCAATCAATAGCTGGGTTGTGTCGGTTTGCTGCAGCGAGTGGCGTCCCCGACGTTTGCCTGCATTGATGCACTCGGCCTGGGGGTTAACCATCGCCAGAATCTGCGGGCTCACCAGCGCGTCATACACCACCACATCCGCATGTTCGAGCAGGGTCTTGCCCTTCAGCGTAAACAACCCCGGATCGCCCGGGCCTGCGCCGACCAGATACACTTTGCCAATAGAATGCTGCATAGAGAATTGAAGTAAATGCGCGAATGGGTGGGTGCGCTCAAGGGTAAATGCGAAAGGAACCGTGGATGATGAACCGTGCCGGTGAACGCGCTCTATCCGACCGCAATGTGCAGACTCGGTTCAAACATGGTCGCGGGCTACCCTCATGGGTGCAGTGTGGTGAAATGCAGAAGGATGGACTACCTACCGTTTACTCTGTAGGCTTTTGCTCTATAGACTTTGAATCTACTGCGGATAATCTGCTGAGTCGCGGGGGAATCGGTGAGCGATCGCCTTGAATCTCCATACTATGAATTTTCAATAAGTTTGAGGCAGAAATTGTATCGCTCATCACCAAAGCAGACCTGTAATGCAAAAAAAATGCGCTGGCGATGCAAGAACTGCACATCTAGGTCAGCCAGGCAGCCAGCAGGTCAACTAGGGCTGGTGCAGTACCCATGGGCTCAGCCCAGTAAACGGTCACCTCAGGATGCTGCTGAGCCAGTATCTCTACCTGTTGGGCGATCGCATCTAGAATGCCGCCGGGGAATAGCATGAAGGGCATCAGGGCGATCGCCCGATGGCCCGACTGCATCAGCTGGGTCAGTTGGTCTTCAATGCTAGGCGACACCGACCAAAACGCCACCGATGCGCCTAGGTTCGCAGCCAACTGCTCTAGCGCCTCATTACCACCGGGTCTGCGGCTACCGTGGGAAATAACCAACCGAGCAGCCGTGGTCGGGGCTTCCGCAGGCGGCACCAGCAAGCGCGAGACGTTGGGATGACTGCCGAGGTGGGGGTAGACCGTAATTGGCAAAGACTCGGTTAGCTGCTGACGAGCGATCGCCACTTCAGCGGGAATATCTTCTTTGACATGAACCCCGGGCAACAGAAAGATGGGCACCAGCCGCACCTCATCATGCTGGCGGGCGATCGCCCGCTCGGCCATCTGCATGATTTGCTGATGCAGCGGCAGCGGGTGCAGTTCCAACACGGCCGTTTCAACGAGCGGCGTTGCGGATGTAGATGGGGCAGGGCGATCGCCCTTTGCCACGCCACTATAGAGCGCGTGGGAGGCTAGAGCCCGATTCAAGGTTGCCAACCGCTGCGCTAACTGCTGGGCCAGCGTTGCCATCGCGGCGTCGGGTCTTGGATCACGGCTGCCGTGAGAAATGAGGAGATAAGCAGGATTAGACATGCGTGTCATCCAACAACAAAAGGAAACAAGAAGGCTCACGCAACAATGCGTGGAGAGATGGTGTAGTGACCTCTCCACGCGAGCGCGTATGGGAATCGTAAAACCGACGGCGGCTAGTTGCTGCCGTTTGCTAGCGTAAATGCCGGGGTAAGGCTGTCATGCGCAAGGAAATGGGCCAAGTGGAAGGCGCGATCCTCGGTTTCAAGCAGGATTTTTTCGTAAAGATATCGGGTGGCGCGATCGCCCAAGCTCTCTGCCTGTCCAGCTTGGCGGCGTAATACCTGAATGATGGCCTGCTCTGCAATCAGATCATGCTGCACCATTTGACGGCAAGAGTAGCGGCCATCTGGCTCGGGCGTGAAGCAGCACAGCTCAGCGAGCTTAGCAAACCCTGCCGCCGGAATGCCCCCCAACCCATTGAGGCGCTCCCCAATCTCATGCACATGCTCGCTAACTTCACCATAAGCCTCTTGAAAGAACTCGTGCAGTGAGTAAAATTCAGCCCCTTCCACCACAAAATGGTGCTTTTGATATTGCAAATACAACGCCTGAAAACTAGAGAGCGTGATGTTGAAACCTTCACAAATGGCAGCAGTAACATTCGTCTCTAACCCAATTGG
The DNA here is from genome assembly GCA_041742695.1 of Elainellales cyanobacterium. Taxonomy (GTDB): domain Bacteria; phylum Cyanobacteriota; class Cyanobacteriia; order Elainellales; family Elainellaceae; genus Kaiparowitsia. Next base: position 14,146 of record JBGTOF010000378.1, read on the forward strand.
GTTTTCTGCCACTTCTCCAAACGGTTGCAGCAATGTATCGGTAGTAGCCATGAGATGTGTTCTCCTATGAAATAAATAGTGAAGTGATGAGATCGAGTGCTATAAACTTGACCAAGTGCTGCAGATTAAATAGCTGGACTTTACTGTGATAGAAGGGTGAATAGAAGCATATCGAACGCGCCAGCCAAACGCAAGATATTTAATTAGGCGGCATTAACTGAACAGTCAACTGGACAAGTTTATGTAACAGTCAACCTTCACGACAGGGCTATGTGAGTTCTACGCTTAACCCTTCATTGACCGTTGGTGATCGTTATGGCAGCCTGACCAGCCGAGTTTAGGGAACAGATCTCAGAGACCCGTCCTAGGCTTAAACTAGCGCCATAGGTTCAATCTAGATGATTTTGTGGAACGTCGTCAACGAAGCCTAAACAGTAATGGCGAACAATTCTCAACACCCATGAAAACTGCATAAGGGTAGTCGATATTTCTAGCCACTAAGATCTAAGATGGGCGATCGCCCTACACCTCACAGGGCGCGGTCTGGCCTCTAAGCACTGCGATAACGGCTTAAATTCTTGAATAGTTTTTTCGTTAAATGTTGACCTAGATTCCCCAGCATCTATGTCTTTGGATAGAGCATTATTAGATCTGCATTAATCACATTTCAAAGTTGCTTCTTTGTATTGCTCTGTATTGCTCTACTAGTTCAGCAAACTTAACCTCTAAAAGTCACCTATACAGAAGATGAGAAACAACATACCTGTCACGCATCAAACTCCTCACTCTGTCTATAGCCTGAAAAACCGCTGCATTTTCCATAAAAAGGGAGTGCTAAAGACGTAATAGTGAAGCAGTAGAGTATTTTGCTTTTCTACTTCTAGGCCTGCGTACTTCCGTTGTGTGTCTTCTCAAGTGGTCAAGAATGGTCATTCCATACCGGTAAACGACGGTACAGGGACGGATAGACGGTGACAGATAGCAAGTCACCGTAAAACGGCTCTAATGGGGAAGGATGGGGCGATGCTAACCAATAAGGCGCGAATGGAGTCGTCGTTCCACAAAGCCTTTAAGGAGATCGGTGAGAGGGGTTTTGGTGGAACCGAGGTTAGACATAGCGTTCCTGATGGCAGCAGCAACAAGCAGATTTAGCTGAGTCTGGGTGCCCATCTTAATGACCGCATCCAATTTGTAAAGTTTTGAAGCCTTAACAAAGTCACGGCTGGTAGATGAGTCAGATTGGGGTATCACTGTATAATCTATGTGCTGAAGCCACCAGGGCTGGATGTTTGATGTATTGATCTGAGTAAATGCTGGTCAAGCCAGCCATAGTCTCCTTAGATGGGCTGGGCTGGGGTAGTAAGTGGACTTGGAGCAAGGAGTTATGGGGTTGCCATATAGGGCGAAGACGATAGCTCTTTTCTTTTTAGAACTTGGGGAAAAAGAGAAGCTTGATATTTCCCCGATGAAAATACAAAAGCTGATCTATTTTGCCCACGGTTGGTGCTTGGCTATTACGGGTTCACTGCTCATAGAAGAGAGCATCGAAGCGTGGCGATATGGGCCAGTGATTAGCAACATATATTACTGGCTGAGAAAGTTTGGCTCACAACCTGTTCGATTCGATGAGCTAGATATTGAACCTCAAGACTTTAGTAGGCTAAAGACTCTCAGGCAAAAGGGGGAAACTGTTCAGCTCCTGCAAAAAGTTTGGGATGTTTACAAGGGCTACGACGCTATAGAGTTATCTACGATGACTCATTTGCCCGAGTCACCCTGGGCAGAAACACGAGATAAAGTACCTGAAGAAAAGTTTAACGTTACTATTGACGATCAGCAAATTAGGCAATATTTTATTGAGCAGTTTGCAAAAACTCAGGTAAGTGCTGTTTAGTAGTCTTGGTTTGCCGTTAATGTGAATAGCCCCTCCGAAGAGACGCCCAGTATTGACGATATTTCCTCAACGCCTTTCAAGGTGGAAACTGAGGGTATTACTGAGTCAAAAGTCTTAGCCGAAAAAGAATCTGAAAAGTATTATGAAGACAGAATTAATCAAGCGAAAGCTGATCGGGAAGAAGAAAGAGTAAAAATCCTACAGCAAGATCGGCAAGAGCGCCAGAAATACGCCAAGTACTTGTTCAAGTTAATCTGCGTCTGGCTGTTAGGCATTTACTCAATCATAATGTTCAGCGGATTTGGTGCAACCACGATGCGCTTTGATATGAGCGATTTGCCAGTAGCAAAGCGACTAGAGTTTAAGCCCAGTTTTCAACTGTCTGATGCAGTGCTGCTGGCGTTGATCGGCGGCACAACAATCAACGTGTTGGGTCTGTTTGTGATTGTGGCGAACTACCTGTTTAACTCACCCAAAGACCTCAGAGAACCCGAAGACCCCAGCTAGAACACCAGCTTAAAAACCCCGTTTCTGCATCGCTACCCCATCAGCAAGACTTGCACTCTGACCAAGAAACCGGGTTTCTGTATCGGCGTTCTAGGCCGCTAGGTGGCTAATGGCCGACGCGGCTAAAGCCTGTGCTTTTTGCTGCTGCTCTCGCAGGCTGTCTTCGAGCTGGTCGCACAGCTTCATCAACTCATCGACCTTGGCGACGATGCGTTTTTGTTCTGCGAGGGGGGGAAGGGGGAAAATAAACTTTCGCAGTGCTCGAATATTTATGTGTGGAACGGTCATTCCGGCAGCATCTGCTTCTGCTTGGTCGAATACAACTGAAGCATTCATCATCCAAGAAAAAAAGTCAGGATAAATGTTTGACACCAGTCTAAACTGCATCATCCTTTGAGATAAACACATTTCAATGCCGGAAGGAACAACCGCAGCTATTCCATAGCTTCCCTCTCTAGAATAAAAAACATCTCCTGCTTTAGGGACTAATCTTTGGGTTTGCTTTTTGTACTCTTCTTCTCCTACGCATTTTGCTTGTTCATATAGAATGCGACCCGGCTGCATTTCTGAAGTGCGAATCGCTGGATAACCCTTTAGCTGATATTTTGGAGTACTATGAAGACAGTCGACAATGTGAGTGCAAACGTCTTCTATTCTTGCCCAAACCCAAGTTTTTGGAAGGGGAAAAGGATATTCATTGCTACTCACAGGTATACTTAACTTAGGTTTTTGAGCAAGGTCTTGTTGAGCCAATTCTTTTCTTTCTCGGATACTTTCAGTTAGTGTGCCTTTCCCTTCTCCTTCAGCGATAATTTGGTGGGCAAGACAGCCTCGTGAAGCCACTTCTAGAACAACTTTTCGCAACCTCTCCACATCTTCAGCCCGATCGCACATCAGCCCCCAGTTATCTCTCACAAAAACCCAGGCAGTTTCTAGATCGCTGTCGCGAGCGGCATTCATCAGCGCATCTAGAGCAGAGGCGCGCAGGTTTTGGCGCAGAGTGTTGCGGGCTTTCTGCGCCGCTTCCAGCGCATCGCACAGCGCCATCAACTCATCCACCTTCCCCACAATCCGCTTCTGTTCTGCCAGTGGCGGTAGGGGAAAAACTGCTTTTCTAGCATCATCAGTGCTCAATCTAGGCAAATTAATGCCGTAGGTTTTGGAATTAACATACTGAAGAAATTCACGACGCTTAAGTATATATTTCACATATTCAGGTATTAAGTCTGAATAGATTCTGATAGGAATGATTTCCGTTGTGCAATAACCTTCTGAGTCGGCAACAATTACTTTATTTAGATATGGACGCAGCTTCCCATAAAGAATATCTCCAGCACGAAAGCAAGATTTAGTGCTTTTTGACGGGCTTTCCTTGAATTTCTTTCGCTGAACCAACCTTGACGTATCTTTCTCAATATCCTCTAGGTCAAGAAGCCATGCATCGTCAGAAATGTCTGACGATGGAACTTTTTCGGCTACTGTATAGTTAACTATTTCACCAAGGCGAGTCCAAATCCAATTATCTGGTATCTGATGTAAAATCTCTTCAGCATTTACGTCAGGCAGTGGCTTTTCTTTTTTATTTATTTCCGTCTTGTTCAAGAGTATTTTTTTAAGCAGCTTTTCGGCAGGTTCATCCTCTGGATCTTGCGGCACCAATTTCCCCCGCACGGCCATATCCAAAATCAGTTCCCGCAATCGCTGAATACCGTTGGGTGCTTCCGCCAGCGTGTCAAAATGTTTAAAAAACGTACTTAGATCCATGCGGTTCTGCTCAGCGATCATCTAGTTTTTGCCCAGTGCAGTTGTCTAGCGTTTTACTTACCAGGCCGTGGGGGCAAAGGCAGCATCGTTGGCAATTTCCACCGCATCGCCATTTTGTCGAATCACAAACAGTCCATTTTGGTAAGCATAGCGATCGGCCCCCTGGTCAATTTCGATCGCCGCCACCGCTCCGTAGAGGCGATAGCCGCCATAGTGAGGAAACGCCTGGCGAAAACGCCCCATGCGGGCCAGCACATCATCCACATCTTGCCTAGACAGCCGCGACTTCACCTCCACTACCACCGCCACATCGCCATCCACCGCAAAAATATCCACCTCCATCTCGGCCCCAGGGCGTCTAGAGGTCATCCGGCGGGCCGTCTCCTGCACATCAATGCCCCGCTCCCGAAAAAGGCGCACCACCGCCGGTTCTACCAGGTTTTCGACAAACTGTCCCCAGCGGGTGGTCAGCCCCGCCACCTCGCGGCTAGTGTTGGCAGCAATGCGCTTGAGGTCTACCATCTGGCGATCGAGTTCGGCAGCGCGGCGATCGGCCTCCACAGAGCGGCGATCGGCCTCGGCAAAACAGCGATCGGCTTCAGCCTGCGATCGTTGAAACAGCGCATAGATATCATCAATAGTCACCGGGTCTGCCATGGCTTGCCATCCTGCTTGCGGCCCTAGTCTTCATTATGCCCTTACCCCCGTTGAGAGTCGGGGGCGATCGCCCCAGTCACGGTTCAGTCCGCTCCAGCGCCGCCATCAAACTCGCCTTCAGCGCATTCCGGGCCTCGTCTGCCGCCGCCACTGCCTCCTGATATTGCCCCAGCAGCACCAGTGGGTCTTCATGGGTATTCTCCGGCGCGTTGGGGTTTTTAATGTCCAGGTTATAGCCATTGGCGATGATGTCTGCCACGGGCACCTGCCAGGCTTGCTCGGTCTCTTTCCGGTGCTGCCACCAGGCTTTCTCCGGGGCAAACTCCTCCACCCGCATTGGCTTCGTTTTCGAGTACGACTTATAGCTTGCCGGGTAGGGGTGCTCGTAATACCACACCGCCTTTGTCGGCTCCCCCTTCGTGAAAAACAGCACATTGGTGCGAATGCTGGTGTAGGGGTTAAACACGCCGTTGGGCAGGCGCACAATGGTGTGCAGGTTGCAGTCGCGCAGCAGCTTTTCCTTTACCCGTGTCTTAATGCCCTCGCCAAACAGGGTGCCATCGGGCAACACAATCGCCGCCCGCCCCCCCGGCTTCAGCAGCTCCATCACCAGCACCAAGAACAGATCCGCCGTCTCCCGCGTGCGAAACTCTGTGGGAAAGCCTCCCTCAATGCCATCCTCCTCCATGCCCCCAAAGGGTGGATTCGTCACCACCACATCCACCCAGTCCTTAGGGCCATAGTCGCGCAGCGATCGCCGCAGGGTGTTGTCATGGCGAATGTTCGTCGGCACTGCAATGCCATGCACCATCATGTTGGTCACACAGAGCAGGTGGGGCAGTTGCTTTTTCTCTATCCCCTGAATGCAGCGCTTCGCCGTCTCCAGCTCTTGGGAGGTGTTTGCCTGGGCCTTCAGGTGCTCGTAGGCACAGGTCAAAAAGCCACCCGTGCCACAGGCCGGGTCGAGCACCGTTTCGCCCAGTTGGGGGTTGGTCATATCCACGGCAAATTGGGTGACTGCCCTGGGGGTGTAAAACTCACCAGCATTGCCCGCACTTTGCAGGTCTTTGAGAATTTGCTCGTAGATGTCGCCAAACACATCCCGCGTTTGGCGCTGGTTGAGGTCGATGCTGTCGTTGATCTTGTCGATCACCTGACGCAGCAGGGTGCCCGACTTCATGTAGTTGTAGGCATCCTCAAACACGCCGCGCAGCAGCAGTGCCCGCTCGCGCCCCTGTCCGCTAAGCTCCTCGGGGTCTAGGTTCTGAAAGGTCTGAAACAGCTCGGTTTCAACAAACTTTAGCAGGGCATCCCCGGTTGGTGCGTCTTTACCCAGGGTTTTGCTGTCAGCCCACTGATCCCAGCGCATCGACATCGGAATCGGCGATTCGTAGGTGTCATCGTTGAGTTCTAGCTCAGCATCCTGATCGCTAAAAATCTTGAAGAACAGCAGCCAACCCATCTGCCCAATCCGCTGGGCGTCACCATCGACCCCCACATCCTTCCGCATGATGTCTTGAATCGACTTGATCGTGGCGCTAAGAGACATAGATAGCTGGACTAAAAGGACTGGAATACAGTTGTACCCTAAGGTGGCAAATGCATCAAGCGCTCTGGTCGTCGTAGAGCAACTGCTCTAGCTCGGTGAGTGCCGCCTGATACTGCTGCCTACCGCCAAAGCTACGCACCAGCTCTACCGTAGTGCCCAGGGTGGCAAACGGGTCAAGCTGCAAGATCTGAGTGCTTTCAATGGAGGTAATGCCCTGGTCAGCATACTTCTCTAGCAGCCCTTCTAAGACCAGTTGCGCCGTTTCTCCATATTTGGTAAACACATCGCGCTTCTTGACTTGCTCAGCCCGTTCTCGCCGGGTTAGAGGCGGCTGGTTAAAGGCTACATGGCAGACCATGTCAAAGGGGTCGTAGCCCGGCCCCACCATAGTCTCTAAAGCCTCTAGCAATACCCCCTGCTCCTGAAGCTCTTGGAGAATCGCTACCTTGCGATCGGCCTCATTCCACTTGGTCAAAAATTGGTTCAGCGAGGTATAGGCTTCGGTCACGGTACGGCGGGTGTAGTCGCGTAGCGATTCGGTAGTCAGCTCGCCATTTTTGTCGTAATAGCTGACCTGTTCTCGCACCACCTGAAACGCTTGATGGCTGACGGTGTATTTAACTCGCTCCCCAGCAACTGAGGGATCACCCGGATCGCTGGGTTCTAGAGGGTCAGCATTCCTCGGATCACTACCTTCTGAATCTGCGCTGCTGTCGGAGTCATCCCCCTGCCCTTGGCCAAAGTCCTCATCCTGAAACGGTGGCCCATCCCAGTCCTCATCCTTAAAAAGGCTGGTTGCCCCCCGAAAATCAATGATGGTGAAGTAGTTTTTGCCGTAGTCGGGCCGCAGGCGCGTTCCCCGCCCAATGATCTGCTTAAATTCTGTCATTGACTGAATGCGCCGCTCCAGCACAATCACCTGGCAAGTCTGAGCATCGACTCCGGTGGTCATCAGCCTAGACGTCGTCGCAATCACCGGGTAGGTTTCATTGGGATTAATGAAGTGGTCGAGCTGGGCTTTGCCCTCTTTCTCATCCCCAGTAATTTGCATCACGTAGCGACGATCTTTCTGCACCAGCTCGCGGTTGGCATCCACATTCATCAAGGACTGGCGCATCCGGCTGGCGTGATCGATATCTTCGCAAAAAATAATTGTTTTACGCATCGGGTCGCCATCGTGCAAAAACTCGCTGACGTACTGGGCCACCAGTTCGGTACGACCATTGAATTTAATCGTGCGATCAAAGTCTCGCAGATTGTAGACCCGTTCTTCGATCAGCTGGCCGTGGTCATCTACCTCTCCGGCCTCCGGCTGCCAGCCATCTAAATCCTTATCCAGGCTCACCCGCACCACCTTAAAGGGTGCCAAGAATCCGTCTTCAATGCCCTGGCGCAGGGAGTAGGTATACACCGGCTCCCCAAAATAGTCGATGTTAGAGACATACTTGGTCTCCTTGGGCGTCGCCGTCAACCCCACCTGAATCGCGGTTGAAAAATAGTCCAACACCTGTCGCCAGCTAGAGTCATCCGCAGCGCTGCCCCGGTGACACTCATCGATTACCACTAAGTCAAAGAAGTCGCGGTCAAACTTTTCGTAGAGATTGTCCTGCCCTTCATTGCCGATGATGGCCTGGTATAGCCCCAGATACACTTCGTAGGAGGTGTTGATGCGGCCATTCTCATCCACCAGTTTGCGGGTCAGCTTGGTTTTCTTGTCGCCAAAGGGTTCAAAATCGTTGGTAATGGTCTGATCCACGAGGGAATTGCGATCAGCCAGAAACAACACCCGTTTCACTGTTCCCGTCTTCCACAACCGCCAGATGATATTGAACACCGTATAGGTTTTGCCCGCGCCGGTAGCCATAACCAGCAGGCAGCGCTGTTGACCTCTGGCAACGGCTTCAATTGTGCGGTTGACAGCAAGCTGCTGGTAGTAGCGGGGATTCTTTCCCCCGACCTTGGTATAGAACTGGGAGGTCAAAAGGTCTTCTTTTTCTGAGGAAACCTGCTGCCACTGGAGATACCGTTGCCACAACTCCTCTGGCGAGGGAAACGACTCTAGGGAAATTTCTTGTTCGATTGATCCGTAAGTGCCAGTGCGGTCATGCAGCAGAAAGGCATCTCCATTGGAGGAAAATACGAAGGGGGTACCCAGAGTGTCGGCGTAGCCTAGAGCCTGCTGAATACCTGCGTTGACGCTGTGCCTGCTGTCTTTAGCCTCAATCACTGCGATAGGATGATTTGTGTGGTGAAAAAGCACGTAATCCGCTCGCTTCTGGGCTCCCCTAACCGCAACTGGCCCCCGCACAATCATCTGCCCATCCGTAAAGGAATACTCCCGACGGATCTGAGACCGTTTCCAGCCCGCCTGGTGCAGAGCCGGGGTGATGTATTGATCACAAATATCGGCTTCGCCTAGCTCTTTTTTTGACATAAATCTGACCTGACAGGCTTGGCAGGAGTATCTATAGCCTTAGGGTGTGACCGCGAGCATACTCTTTACTCCTCATTGATACCCAAGTTATCCCTATAAGACGTACCGACAATCGCACTCTTTACCAGGATTTTGCAAAATCAAGCATCCAGTCAAAGTTCCTCAATAGAGAAACCTATAAAGTCAGCAATTCTAGTTTTTATATATCTGTGCTACTTTCCGAATATCAAAGCCGCTTAGTATTGCCTCTCTCGCATAAAGAAATGCGCTTGAAAACGCTCATGACGGAACTAGGGGCTGTCATCAATTAGCCGCTGATGACCCAGAAATCAACGGTTACAGCCCCTAGCCTGTTTTTTGGGTCGGGCGTGGCAACGCTCATGGCACAAGGCGTTTGGTCAGAATTGATGACACGCCCTAGGCATGAGATGAGTTCTCATACCAAAAATTGCTGACTCTAGACAGGGGAGGTTGGAGGGGCTGTAACCCTGCCTATTGAGAGAACCCTTAGAAATTGGGGCTTGAAAAGCAACGACAATAAAGCGTTGAGTAAGGAAAGGTAAAACCCTAGCCTTCTAAAGGGCTATTAGACAACAAGAATGTGAACCAGTAGCTTGACGAGGCGTTGCATAATGAGGATATGAAATCAGGGTAAAATCCATGGAATGTCCCGAATGTGGCTCGACTAACATCAGTAGGAACGGGAAGCAAAGAGGTAAACAAAATTACCTCTGCAAAGACTGTCGGCGGCAATTCATCG
>JBGTOF010000398.1:0-8702 GCA_041742695.1 Elainellales cyanobacterium
ACCTTTCAGCTTTTCCAGAGCAGCGGTGTCTAGGTACTTACCTTGCACATCAGAAGCGTTGATTACGGCGGTAATTGCGTCTTGCATGGTGTTGCTTCCTTAAATCCAATCGTTGAAAACTAGTGAGCGTACAGATCAAACGACACGATGTCGTTCTTATTGCATCGCACCAATCACGTAGTCAAAGTAGGCACCGGCTTCGCCAGCGTCTTCTCCTGACATCAGTGAGGTGGCTGCACTCTTCATGGCACGAACGCCTTCCGCAACGGCATCAATGGGAGTACCCAAAGACCGGTACATCTCGCGAACACCCACAATACCGATTTCTTCGATGGGGGTTATGTCACCCGCGACAACACCATAGGTCACTAGACGCAGGTAGTAGTCGAGGTCACGCAAGCAGGTTGCAGTCATTTCTTCGCCATAGGCGTTACCGCCGGGGGAGACCACGTCGGGGCGCTTTTGGAACAGTTGGTCGCCCGCTTGCTTCACAATACGCTCACGTGACTCAGTCAGGACTTGCGCAATCCGAAGACGGCGCTCACCAGATGTAACAAAACCCTTAATGCGGTCTAGTTCGCCGGGGCTGAGATAGCGGGCCTCAGCATCAGCATTCACGATTGATTTCGTGACAATACTCATCGATGGATTCCTCCAAAAAGCAAGATGTAACCAGGTGTGTCAAAACTGGCATTCGTGTTTAAGCTACTGAGCCCGTGCCTCTAGTCTCGTCACCGCTATCCCAATAAATGCGCCAAGTTAGAGATGATTCTTACTGGCAGAATTATGAGACGCGAATCAGCACACTGAAAAGCCTTTCGCACTCTAGACAAATCCGCTAAATAGTGAACTTTCTAGCGATGCAGGAGTGCTGTGACTCAGCTACCTTCCGAAAATATTCTGCAGCATTTGGTTGTCATTCTTAGTTTCACTGCAACATTTTGTAATGTTAGGCTCAGCTGGTCTAGATGGCCATAAACAAAAACAGGACGATACGATAGCACCAAGGCCCAAGAGTCGAGGCGCTTCTATCTCAGGCAGAAGCCAGACAAAATCAGGAGCGGAGGAGGGGCGATCGCCACATCCCGATTTACATTTCGAAACGTTATGCAACTTGCATCATGCGCTACGTCGCAATTTTGCATTTCCATGTCCTTGCTAGAATCTGTCGAACAGCATCGAGTCTTACTAGTCTCACTAAGGTCTCAACAAAGCATCTTCAGACATAAAGTAGCTAGGAATAGCCAAAGCCTCTCAACGCTTCTCGTTCCACAACTTCGTATGACTGCTGTTATCAGGGGCACAGATTTGATAGTCTAGCTTTAATTAGCCAGGGTTACACCCAGCGCGGCACACCCTGGAAAAGTTCTGGATAATGCAATGCAAATCCCTTTGTAAACTGCATCCAGTTTCGTCAGTCCTATTCGTTCTACAGAAACAAGAAGCGTGAACATTCAAATTGGCAGGGGCAAGGCAGCTCGCAGAGCATATGGGATTGATGAAATCGCGCTTGTACCTGGACAGCGCACTCTCGATCCATCGTTGGCAGATACATCCTGGGAAATTGGCGGCATTCGCCGAGCTATTCCCATCATTGCTAGCGCCATGGACGGAGTTGTGGATGTGAACATGGCGGTTCTGCTTTCTGAAATGGGAGCGCTCGGCGTGATAAACCTGGAGGGCGTTCAGACACGCTACGATGACCCTGACCCAATTCTCGACAAAATTGCAGCCGTCGACAAGACAGAGTTTGTATCGTTGATGCAGCAGCTCTATGCCGAGCCTATCAAGCCCGAACTAATTCAAAAGCGAATCCAAGCCATTAAAGCTAGAGGTGGCATTGCAGCAGTCAGCAGCACACCCGCTGCGGCCGCAAAGTATGGTCAAACCGTTGCCGAAGCTGGCGCAGATTTGTTTTTTATTCAGGCTACAGTCGTTTCAACCGCACACCTGTCACCCAATGACATCCAGCCGTTGGATCTCACAGAATTCTGTCAGGCCATGCCGATTCCAGTCATCTTGGGCAACTGCGTGACCTATGAGGTTACCCTTGATTTACTCAAAGCAGGCGCCGCAGGTATCTTGGTGGGCATTGGTCCCGGGGCCGCTTGCACGTCGCGTGGGGTGTTGGGTGTTGGGGTGCCCCAGGCTACTGCTGTCGCAGATTGCGCCGCAGCCCGCGACGAGTTTTATCACCAGACGGGGCGTTATGTTCCCGTGATAGCAGATGGTGGGCTTGTGACTGGCGGAGACATCTGCAAATGCATCGCCTGTGGTGCAGATGCGGTCATGATCGGGTCACCATTTGCCCGAGCAGCCGAAGCGCCAGGCAAGGGTTATCACTGGGGCATGGCCACCCCTAGCCCTGTGCTGCCACGGGGCACTCGTATTCGAGTAGGCACCACAGGTACGCTAAAAGATATTTTGCAAGGGCCAGCCAAGCTAGACGATGGTACCCACAACTTGTTGGGTGCGCTGCAAACCAGCATGGGTACGCTCGGAGCCAAAACCATTCGCGAAATGCAACAGGTAGAAGTGATTGTGGCTCCATCTCTGTTAACAGAAGGCAAAGTCTATCAAAAGGCACAACAGTTAGGAATGGGTAAATAGCTACGCCTGTCAAGGCAAGTTATGATAAATTCCTCTGATTACGGCCTGTTGTATTCCCGAAAATTGCAATATGTCATTTACAATGGTTGAAGAAGCGGAGACGTAAGTTTCCGTTCACTCCTCACACCACACTCCGCCTGGACTTTGTTCAGGCGGTTCCTCTTTTCGGCCTCACGAAGCCGGCTATATAATCTTGGGCCAATCCTTAAAGCTCAATTCAACCTGAAATGATACAGATCCGGTTGATTTTAGCATTGGGGTAGAAACAGATTTGAGGCAATGGGGTGGCTTTCTATAAACCTGTTGGCTAAATACCGAGAATGGCGTACGTTGCCAGCCCGGCAGTTTCAAAGGTTTCAGCTCGTTCATAATTCAGTTTGCTTTTGACTGCAGTTGTTGAGTTGCTATGGATGCAATATCTATGCACGCCGGAATGCATCATGATACAAATCGTTGCATCATAATACCGGGTGTTGACTGTGGTAAGATTGCTAGGAACAATGTTTGATAAGGATTTCGGGGCATGTCAGCAGCCTTATCGGTTACGGACTCTACATTTAAGCAAGAAGTATTGGACAACGACGTTCCAGTACTAGTGGACTTTTGGGCTCCTTGGTGTGGCCCTTGCCGGATGGTTGCGCCAGTCGTTGATGAGATTGCAGACCAGTATGTCGGTCAAGTAAAGGTTGTTAAAGTCAACACAGACGAGAACCCTAGCATTGCTAGTCAATATGGGATTCGCAGCATTCCGACATTGATGATCTTCAAAGGTGGCCAACGAGTAGATATGGTCGTGGGCGCTGTACCTAAGTCCACACTGGCCAGCACACTAGAGAAGCATCTCTAGATTGACTTCATTGCTTTGCATAGCGATCGAGTCAATTTATGCTAGCTGAACTCAGCGAATTTATTTCGTACAGTAAAGGGGGCAACAATGTTGCCCCCTTTACTGTTGGGTTCCAGCGCAATTGAATGCTATGCCTCGGTGCGGGCGTAGTCATCCTGAAACCGAATGATGTCGTCTTCACCCAGGTATTCGCCGTTTTGCACCTCGATCAGCACTAAAGGGATCACGCCAGGATTCTCTAGACGGTGACGGGTGCAGGGAGGAACGTAGGTGGATTGATTGCTGAACAATAGCTTCTCGTCATCGCCACATACAACTCGAGCTGTTCCCGAGACTACGATCCAATGTTCACTCCGGTGGTGGTGCATCTGCAGGCTTAAGCGGTGGCCCGATTTCACTTCAATACGCTTGATTTTGTAGCCGTTTCCTTCTTCTAGCACAGTGAATGAGCCCCAGGGGCGGAGTTCTGTAGCTGCGATGCCTTTGACGCTGACAGAAGACGGCAAGGAAGAGACGGTTGGTTGTGAGATCTCTTTAGCTTGAGTCACGGTCTTTCTCCTGGGTTGAGTGAGTTGAGTTGAGTGGTCATGAACGAAAGTGGCTGCAGTACGTATGGGCTTATGCACGGTGTGCGGCGTCCCAGTGAGTTTGCTGCGTGATTCAGATTTAAGTGCAGCGTTGCATAGAGCAATTCGGATAACTATAGTCCTAGATACAGGAGTCCTGAATACGCAGCAGTGTTTTGACTATTTGGAAACTATTCAGAACTCTGGTGCTGTTAGGGAGGTTAATGATATTGCCTTGCTATGGTTTGCGTTTAGGTGGGCGATCGCCCGTCTTGGGCACAAAGCTCAAGACTGATTCATCAAACCTACGCAACCATAGCAAACCCTGCTAGGTTGATGTCATCCGCAAATTCCAGTTCTTGTTGGCTTCTTTGCCTCAACTTTATCTTGGGTTTACAGAGACTTTACGGAGTACCGCAACATTCTCGCAAAAAGACAAGCGCCAAGCAGCACGTTAGACACAATGGCGGCACTTGATTTGAGCAATTCTTTCATCCGTTAGGCAGGGGAATAAAACTTAGGGCCGTTGTGTATGGGTTTCCTCAACGAAGAGCTTTGACTGCATTTTATTGAAAATAAAGCCACCTATGGGAAAAGTGCTAAGGAGAAGCGAGTGGCTGCAAAAACAGGCCAATGGCATTGTGCACACGGGCGGCAGATTGCGGAGCACGGTTGAGCAGGCGTCCCCCCAAATAGAGAGAAGTGGAACTGCCGCCGTCTAAATTCAGCGCGTCAGTTGCACCCAACTGCAACATGATTTGGGCAGTTTCTGCCAGGGTTGGCCCTCGTGCTCCGACTCTGCTGTGCAGGGTAACCCACAACAACCGTCCATCAGGCAATTTGCCCACGACGCTGCGGGTAGCCGCTTGTTGGTTAAAGGCTTGGGAAAACCCCTCCGCTTCACCATTTAGGACAATTTGACGATTGAGCAGTAGCAAAGGCCCCGCCCCAACTACATGGGGAAACGCATCAAAGGTGTTGGGAAGAGCAGTAGCGCGGTGTTGTAGCACTGAGCCGATGGGGAGGTGATGCAGCGACCCATACCCTGCTTGTGCGACCAACAGATATCCATCCGTTGGAATCGGATGGGGCGTTTGACCGGGGGTTCCCCCCAAACGCTGATCAACGATGCGATCGCCCATTACTGTAATGACGGTTTCGGCTTCCCCTATGGGGGTATACACCCGGCCCCATGCGGGGGTATACATGGCCAATCCATTGCCCACATAGCCACTGTTCATCGAAAAGAGGGGCACCGCCAACCCTTGTTCTGTAAGGATTTGACCTTGCAAATCGAGCCGTCCCATCTGAACATTGCCCTGATCATCCCAGGCGATCGCCCCTCGATTGAGCATAGAGCCCGAGTGCCAACTGCCACTGTTGCGAATTGCCCCCAAAGGCAACAGATTATTGCGATTAAAGAAGCCTGCATTGATTGCGCCAATCACCTGCATCCGCTCGGCGGTGGGAATGAGGGGAGCTGTCCCTGGCATGCCGTCGGGGCTACTCCAGATGGGGCGCAGGCTTAACCCGGGCTGGCGCAAATCTAGCTCTAGCAGCGTGACGGGAAACCGCGCTGCCCCTACGGCCACATGGCGCTGCTGCCAACGAATCCCCGGAGCCCATTGAATCGATTGAGTCGGTAACAGATTAGAGCCAATATCGATCACCAATCGATTGGGCGCAGGCAGGGTGGTAACGCGGTACGGCTGCGTTGGAGGAATCTGGAGTTGCAGCTGAGTGCGATCGCCCTGCGAGGTCACTGCCACGTTTTGCAGTCGCGCCCCAGTGCGGGGGGCAAAGGACCGCACCGCCACGGGCGATACCGCTGCGTCAAGCGTAATCGTCACCTGATCACCACGTTCCTCCACTTGCCAAGGGGTAGCCTGGGTCAAGTCAATCACAAGGCGATCGCCCCACGATTGCACCCCCTGCCGCACCGCCGTAACCTGGGACGGGGCTGTGCGAACGACAAGCCGACCCGATTCTGTACTCACTTGCCAGCCCGCACGCTGAGCCCACTCTGTGATATCTAAGAGCCTTGCTTGGGGGTTAAGAGCCGCAGGCAACACCAGCGGTGACGCATCGGGGTCAGAAAACCAGCGAATGGGCTGCTGCCCCACTACGGCTGTGTCCAACAATTCCGCCCCTAATCGCTGCACTAGGTCGTGATCTACGACGTAGAGGCGCTGTTGCCACATCTGCCATCGGGCATTGTGCACTACACCGTTGAGCAACAACTGGGTGCCCTGTTGGTCGGGCAGATTATAGGCGATCAGTTCCCCATTGTTCGCCCCTGTGAACGTAGCGGTTGGCAAATCTGTGGGAGCGATCGCCCCCGTCTCCCCAGCAGAATTCAAAGCCTGTGCAGGCGATCGCCCCATGGACGCGTCTGTATCTGCACCTAACAGATCAGATTCTGCAGAAGCTTGCAATAAATTTTGAAACTCTTGAGGGGCGTCCGATAGCGCATTCTCAGCCGCAAGATTCTCAGCCGCAAGACTGCTGGCCCCCTCTACGGTTTTTGCATCAGATAAGGACTCTACAAGCTCTGAGGCAGATGCCGTAGTAGAATCTGTGGCGTTTATAGAGTCTCTGACATTTGTAGCCTCTGTGGCATTGCCACCTGACAAACTTACCAGCGACGCCAACAGCCCAACCCAAACGCCTCGAGGCGCACTGCGAAACCCACGAACCATAAAATCAAAACCCATAACGTGACGATGACAACACAGGAAATTTAACAACTGCGCGCTAAGCAGACGAGGTAAGAGGTTGATTGAGAAGACCGCATCCTAAATTAATGGCAAGCCTTTTGGGTTGAGGGCATCCCACCTTTGTAGACCACTTGCAACCGTGAGATGCTCTCTTTTTAGGTCGACAGAGGCTGCACCCAACAGCTCACAACTATCTCTACTAGGTTCCCCAATAATCACCGTCGTTGCTCCGGTTAATCTTCAAAGAATTTAGCCACATGGCAAAATAGAAGAAGAGGAACTAGCGCCGAGATATTCTGGCTAGACACGTAGGTGGACTTAATCCATTGACGTGTTCTTGCAGGGTTGGGCTCAAAGATCCAGTCCCATCCATTTAAGGCACCTAACGGGAGAGAGGGGGCCAAATCATTGGGGTCACCACATCCCTGGGCAAGTTGCGGTAGCTACTGGTTGGGGGATTGCGCTCCCCGTGCAGTTTCTAATATGATTCTGGATCTGACTTTCATACTTCACATATGTTCCTAAGTGGAACTCTGCCTCTCTGCTTTTGAGCGCGTGGTGCGGCAAACTGTGACGTATTTATCCAATCAACTTCAGTTCTCCTGCGTACAGTAGTAGTTAACTTAGATTGTTAGCCTAAAGAGGGCTTAATAGATTGGACGTGATCTGACGCTAACCTAAGCTGAGCGGTAGGTATTTATTTATACGGTTTTTCCTGAAACTGTATAGTGTCAACTAGAGTGGTTGTTTAACAGAGGCACCTACTGAACATCTTGGTCAACGAATTCTCTAATCGATGGATTAGCGTTGGTCAGGGCGATCGCCGTCTCTGCCTACCGGTTCTCAAAGGTAAAGACAGAAATTGAGCGTTATGTCGATGACCCTTCAAAACACAGCAATTCAGGCCAGCTCAAGTAACCAGTCAGATCTAGCAGAGGCTAAACAACTGGAGGCTTAGAGGTTGAGTCACGACGTTGGGCAACAAAAACACAGATTTAGCAAAAAAGATTGATCGCAAAACCTGTCGGCACGGGGTAGAAAAGCTGAAATGCAGATAATGCATAAGTAGACAGCAAACGTCCGACATCTAACCACGAATTCCGATCGAACGGACAAAGATCGGCTAGCGCAGAGTCAAGAGATGTAATGTATGGGTGAAACACGCGTGAATCAAGTCAATCAGGCCAGTCAAGCACAGGATCCGGGGTATGCAGGTCAGCGTTGGTTGGTGGAGGAGCGAGACGCATGTGGCGTTGGCTTCTTAGTCGACCAGCAAGGGCGTGCTAGCCATGATTTGGTGCAAAAGGCGCTCTCGGCCCTGAGTTGTTTGGAGCACCGCGGAGCCTGCAGTGCAGATCAAGACTCTGGCGATGGCGCTGGCCTAATGACAGCGATTCCCTGGGGGCTGCTGCAGCCCTGGCTGTCCGACCGTGGGGTTGCGTTAACAGATGCCATGCCTCATGTTGGGTTGGGGATGCTGTTTTTGCCTCAAGATGAGGCTGCAGTGGCGATCGCCCGTGACACTGCCAGCCGCGTCTTTGCTGAGAGTGGTTTGAAGCTGCTCGGCTGGCGCACCGTACCCGTTAAGTCCTCTGTCTTGGGCATCCTCGCCCGCGAAAACCAGCCCCATATCGAGCAAGTGCTAGTGCAGTCGCCTCTCACAGGCGATGAGCTAGAGCGCCTCTTTTACCTCGTGCGTCGTCGTATTTTGCATACGCTAGCGGCAGAGGCTGGCCAATCTGAGGCGCATCAACTCGCCGCTCAAGACTTTTACGTCTGCTCATTCTCGAACCGCACCCTGGTGTATAAGGGCATGGTGCGCTCAGCGGTGCTAGGCAGCTTTTATCTAGATTTGCAAAGCCCCGCCTATGAGAGCGTGTTCGCGATTTACCACCGCCGCTTTAGCACTAATACAATGCCTCGCTGGCCCCTGGCCCAGCCGATGCGGCTGCTGGGGCATAA
>JBGTOF010000427.1:0-2767 GCA_041742695.1 Elainellales cyanobacterium
CCCAGCGCCGCGCCCGTTACACCCGTTTGAGACCCGTCCCCAGGTTTAGGAGACACCCATGATGACTGCTCGATGGCTCAAAGTCTGGACGGCGCTCTGCCTGAGCGTGTTGCTGTTTGTGACCGCCTGCTCCAAAGCACCGTCGTCTCCCTACTCTCAGATTCAAGACGAAACCACGGGGCGGGGTGCGCCCAAAGCTGTCGCCAAATCAGCAGAACAAGGCAGCTCGTTTAACCGCTTCTTCCCCGATAGCAAAGGCTACAGCGTGATTCCGTCTCAAGAGAAGAAGGGCTTTGCTGAATATAAGGTCAACAAAGACGGTAAAACAGTCGCGATGCTCAGCATCAACGACACTACAAGCCTTCCTGCTGCAGCCTTGAAGTATAAGAGCAGCACGTCCACCGTCGCAGGCTATCCCTCAGTTGAGCAAGGCACCACAACGACAGGCATTCTGGTGGGCGATCGCTATCAGGTCAAAGTCATCGCGCGAGACCCCAGCTTTACCCAGGAAGAGCGAGTGGCTTGGTTGCAGCGGTTCGATCTCAACGGGTTAGCAAGCCTGTCTCCCAATACTGCAAAAGCAACCCTGCCTGAGGTCGTCCCCAGTGAGCAGCCCAAGTCTTCTCCCCTGCGACGATTGCTGCCGCAGCCAGCCATGTAATTCCTGCCGGCCATTCTGCACTATCCATCGCACTCGTTTTTAAGGAGCTTACTGTGAGTAAACCAATATTTGAAATCGTAGATAGCTTACCCAAGGGGGGGCCTACGGTGATGGCATTGCGGTCGTTAGACTTTGCCGTGCCCGGGCAGTGGGATAACTTAGTGGGGTTTGACAACACGATCAAAACCGTCACAGGGGAAACCGACCCGGCGCTGGTGCAGCAAATTGGGGAGCGCGCAGTAGCGCTTTATAACGATAAGTCTCAGGGCTATCAGCGGGCGCTGTGGCTCTACGAAACGGTGGATTCTGCATCTGGCATGCTGGGCGCAGCCGCCATGATGAACCGCATTGGACAAGATACGTTTCTGGGGTTTCTAAAGCATGTGACGCCGAAGCCAGAAAAGGCGCAAAGCCTTGATCTTTGCGTCAAGCTGGTTACGGAGCTGGTGGCCTTTTGCCAAATTAATGGCATCCCTGGCGACAGCGTAGGCGACTTCGTGGCCTCTTTAGGCGACTACAGCGGCGAATCTCTGATGCGGATGGCGGCGCTCACCTGCTTTGATGGGTTGATTCCCCTCGGGGCAGGGTTTACAGACAAGGCTCTCTCTGTGATTCAGGGAACCAGCCCATCCGATATTGAAAGCAACCAGACCTTCAAGGGCGTACGCGATTTGATTCCCGGAAAGGATGCCAAGCAGAAGCACAGTTTTATCACCGAGAGCTTTGGTGCGACGAAGGGATGGATGGATGGGTTTGTGGCCTCGAAAGGACTGACCCAGGCCAATGTGCTGGACCATCTGTCGCGGTTTGTTGAGTTTTCATCCGACAAGCTCGACTATCTGGGTGCGTTGTTAGATGTGACAGTAAAGTACTATCGGCACACAGGAGTGCAAACTTTGGCACGGCGGCTGACAGAACGGGCCTACGCGGAAATTTAGTCACCCCGCATCCGTTTCGGCAAATGCCTAAAGTCGGCTTGCCTGCGATGCACTTATGGCAGTTTTGCGTTCTTTCAGCCTGCAGTAGAGGGGTGAGAGAACGCTATTCAACTCACGGTCACATCATAAAATCTAAGTTCGGGATAAGTTGAAGCCCCTGAGATGTTGTGTGCGAGGCGCACAGCATCTCAGGGGTTTTTGATGAACTGATGGTTGCCGCTCAGCCAGTGCTGGGGACTGAATTTAGGAGCGGCGATCGCCCACTGGATTCCCCGCGCTGGCATCGGCATTGCCATTGCTGCCGCCTAGATTTTGGCGCACATCATCAATAGCATCGTTTAGCTGGGCAATCTTATCTTCTAGGCTGCGCCGGGCCACTTCCATATTTTGGGGATTTGCCGAGAGCCGCTTTTTCTTGCTGGACTTGCCCTCTAGCCGAGAAAAGGGGGCTTTGCCTTCGTCTGCGTCTTGCTGCTTGTTGAGTTTGGTGGTTGCCAACACGCCAACCACACCGCCGACCACACCGCCCACCAGGGTGCCCAGCAAAAACCCACCGAAAAAGTTATCTTGCTGACTCATAATTCACTCGCTTGTTCAAGATTGGGGAGGCTGAATTTGGCGACGCTTGGCGGCACCCTTGCTCTAGGATGCTGCAAAAGATCCAACTGTGATCTTGTTCAAAGCTTACCTGTTTGCGGGGGATGGTGGCTAGCGCAATAGCTTACTCAATTGCGGCTCTAGATCCGCAGGGCACAGGTTCATGTCGCAAAGGTGCGATCGCCTGCATCTCCTAGACCCGGCACAATAAAGCCGTGCTCATTCAGTGCTTCATCAATCCCCGCCGAGAAAATCGTCAGCTCAGGCTAGGCCGCCCCTAACCGCTGCAAGGCGGGAGGAGCCGCCACAACGGAGATAATTCGCACTAAGGAGGGATCAACGCCCCGCCGCACGAGTTCGGCCATCACCGCAACGGAGGTTCCACCAGTCGCCAGCATCGGTTCTGGAATCAGGATGCGCGTGGTCGGATCGAACTGCTGCGGCAGTTTGTTGAGGTACCAGGTGGGTTCTAGGGTCTCTTCATTGCGGGCCAGCCCAATGTGATAGGTATTGGCAAGGGGTAGCAGCGCCTGCGCCCCCTCCATTAGTGCCAATCCGGCCCGCAGAATTG
>JBGTOF010000448.1:0-9963 GCA_041742695.1 Elainellales cyanobacterium
AAAGAAATTCAGGCATTGCTCAGCACGATTCTGGCTACGAGCCATGCCAAGCAGGCGGTGGGCTTGTTCGAGAGCGGAGGCAATGATGACGAATCGGTCTATCCCCTGCGTAACAAGTTTCAAGAAATCGGTGCGACCGAATCGTTTGCCCCGATTCTGCTGAAGGAAGCACCAACGGATGCGCTGTATCAACTGTGTGAAGAGGCGGGAACTGACCTGGGCCAATGGCTGACGCGCGATCGCACCGTTAAGCACATGAAGTCCCTCAATACGGATTTGGACAAGGCGCTGGGGCGACTGAGCGGTGGGCTTTACATTATCACCGCGAAAAAAGGGGATGTGGCTAGCGCCATGTTGGCCTCTTGGGTATCGCAGGCCAGCATGGAACCCTTGGGCATTAGCATTGCTGTTGCAAAGGATCGCGCCATCGAGTCGCTGATGCATGTGGGCGATCGCTTCGTCCTCAATGTGTTGGAAGAAGGCAACTATCAAAGCCTGATGCGGCACTTTCTCAAGCGCTTTCCCCCTGGGGCAGACCGCTTTGCGGGCATCAAAACCTACCCCGCCACCCATGGGTCGCCCATTTTGGCCGATGCCCTCGCGTATGTGGAATGCGAAGTAGTGAGCCGCATGGAGTGCACGGATCATTACGTGGTGTATAGCACCGTGGATACGGGGCGCGTCTCTAAGCCCGACTCGCTGACGGCCGTTCACCATCGAAAAGTGGGGAACCATTACTGATTGATCCTGTTGATCCTAAATGGTAGGGCGATCGCCCGGCCCGGCTGGAACTCCGCTACACTCCGATCAGAGGTAGCAGCGATTCATCCATAGCAGGATTACAGATAGGCCGCTGTCGCGCCGTTGCCTTCTGCCCTTCCTAGGTGTTTGGTTATGACTCAGACTCACGCTCCCGATGTTCAGGTCGCTGAGATTGGCCCCAATTCTCTGGTGCTGCGATCGCGCACGTTTGATCGGCTTAAGTTTGAGGTGGAGTACGGCAAGCAAAAGGGCACCACGGCCAATGCCTACCTCATTCAGGCAGATGATACAGCGCTGATCGATCCACCAGGTGAGTCGTTTACCGATATTTTTATTGAAGAACTGGCCACCCATGTCTACCTGCAAACGATTGACTACGTGATTTTGGGGCATATCAACCCCAATCGCTGCGCCACCCTCAAAGCGCTGCTCAATCCTGAAATTGCCTCACAAATTACGTTTGTCTGCACCCGCGCCGCTGAGGTGGTGCTCACCAATGCCTTCCCTAACTATCCCCTGCGCATTTTGGTGGTGAATGCAGAAGATACGCTGGATCTGGGTCAGGGCCATGTGCTGCAATTTGTGCCCACCCCCACCCCGCGCCATCCCGATGCGCTGTGCACCTATGACCCCGCGAGCCAGATCCTCTACACTGATAAGCTATTTGGGGCTCATATTTGCGACGCGCCGGTATGGGATGAGCAGTGGCGCGACTTGCAGGGCGATCGCCGCTATTATTTTGATTGCTTGCACGCCGCCCAGGCTAAACAGGTTGAGGCAGCACTCGATCGCCTCCGGCCGGTGGCTGATCAGATGCGGATTCTAGCGCCCACCCATGGCCCGCTGGCTCGCTACAGCGCGAGTCGTCTGATGTTTGACTATCGCTGCTGGTGTGAAGAGCAACGCTCCCAAAGCTTTAGCACGACGCTGCTGTTTGCCTCTGCCTATGGCAACACCGCCGCGATGGCAGGGGCGATCGCCCGAGGGCTAACCCAGGCCGGTGTGTCGGTCGCCTCGATCAACTGCGAATTCACCGACCCGGCAGATATCACTGCTGCCGTAGAAAAGAGTGACGGATTTATCATCGGCTCTCCGACGCTGGCCGGCCATGCGCCGACTCAAATTCAGACGGCGCTAGGGCTGGTGCTTTCCACCGCGCCCAAAACTCAGCTGGCGGGGGTGTTTGGCTCCTATGGCTGGAGTGGTGAAGCGGTGGATATGCTGGAACGCAAACTGCAAGATGCAGGCTATACCTTTGGCTTCGACTCGCTGCGGGTGAAGTTTAAGCCCACAGACGAGGTGCTGCATGAGTGCGAGGCAGCCGGAGCTAGCTTTGCCCAAGCACTCAAAAAGGTCAGCAAGACTCGCACTGCTCGGCAACCGGTGCTTAGTGCCCAAACGGATCGCACTGAGCAGTCCGTCGCGCGCATTTCGGGCTCGCTCTGTATCCTCACCGCCAAAATCGACGAAATGGATATTGGCATCCTTACCTCTTGGGTGTCGCAGGCCACCTTTAACCCCCCCGGTCTAACCATTGCCCTTGCTGCCGATCAAGCCGAGTCGCTCTTACCCCAAAACGGCGATCGCTTCGTTCTCAATGTGCTCAAAGAAGGGCAGAGTCTGCGCCGCCACTTTCTCAAGCCGATGCAGCCCGGAGAGGATCGCTTTGCCAACTTGGCCACCCATCCGGCCTCTAACGGGTGCGTTGTGCTGGATGAGGCACTAGCCGCGCTGGAGTGTCGCATTGAGAACCGCATGAAATGCCACGACCATTGGCTGATCTATGCCACTGTCGATACGGGCAAAGTGTTGCAATCGGTCGGGGTTACTGCGGTGCAGCATCGCAAATCGAGCAGCTATTTCTAGCACTTAATTTTCAGCCTCTTTTCAAAAGAGCGGATGAGGCTTGCCCACCATGGCTGACCTAGTTTTGGCTCTAGCCTATGCTCAACACCTTGCGAAACACGACCTTATCCTCGCCCGTTGTGTAGAAGTCACGAATGCGTGCCTCTTCTTCATAGCCACGGGTTGCATAGAACCTCCGCGTGCGCTCAAAGCCGGGTAAGCTTGATGTTTCTATCAGCAACATACGCCCACCTCGCGCCGCCACCCGCTGCTCTACATCGTGCAGCAATGCTGTCCCGTTTCCTTGTCCTTGTTTGTCTGGGCGGATGGCGATGAATTGCAGGTTCCAGGTCTGATGGGTCAACTGTTCTGGTTCGCAGTAGGCAACTCCGACCGGCCCGTCAGTATCGTCAATGATCCAAAAACAATCAGAGGGGCGATCGCCCCTGAAGTAATCCGCTAGCATCGCCCTCAGCTCTTCGAGTTCGCTGGGCTGGAAGCCAATGGCATCGGCTAGGGCAAGTATTGCGGTTACGTCATCCGATACGGTTGGTCGAATCATGCTGAACTGTGGGCAACCCCAAACAGCGGACTACAATCCGATCGTACTACGAGATACTACAAAATGCATCAAGTGTGGCGGTTGGCTTGCAGACTCAATTCATGCAAACCGCCTCTGGGGTGCGGCGTTCTCTTTGTGCATCCCCTGAATTGAGTGGATTTACAGGGGCTCAGTTAGTTTTTCCAAACTGCAAACGCATAGCCAAAATAGAGCGCATAGCTTACCCCGACCAACCCAATAATGGCTCGCCCTGCCAACGACTGATACACCTGAAACAACACCCAGCAGCTTGCGACCACAGCCAAGATTTCAACCATAGAAAAAATATTGCCGTAGTGGTTGGCGTCGTAGTAGGACACTGGGCTCTCGAACCGCCAGTTTGAGAAGGGGAAAAAATGGCGATGCCCATCGTCATGATGAACGGGCAAGTCGCCCGCTACATGGAGCACCATGCTAAGGCCGAGCAGAATGCCGAACTGAGACCGCTGCCAATAGGCGATCGCCAACGCCAGCCCAATCAGCGGCAGCGAATTAAACACATCAATAAAATTTTGCCAGTGCGGTTGATAGTAGCCCACGCGCCAGATCCAGGCTTCGGGCATATTGCGAATGACCTTCTCGTAGAAGTAAAACACGAACATAGGTGCATCCGGCAAAATCGCGCCGATCACTACGGGCGTCAGCACCGCCGCTGTATCCTGTCGTCCAAGGCCAAGCAGATTAATCACAACATGGGCTGGGGTATTCATAGTGCAACCGATAGGTTGATTAAAACAATTATTGTGATGAATCCCCCGCGCAGCAGGGAGTTCACTACATTAAACACTCAAACCAGCGCATTAAGCGCCATGGCCGGAACCCAATGGAAGCAGTCGGGCGATCGCTCTTCATCATCAGCCAGCTCAATCTGGCAAGTTGGTGCAGCCGGAAGTGTCTGCGGGTTGCTTGAGACCGTCACAACCAGCGGTAGCGGTCATCTTTTTGCTTAACGAACTCCCAGCCCAAGCACAAAATTAACGACGCGATCGGCGTAGACATCAACCGTATAGTGACCGTTGCGGTTGGCCTCTACTTGAGACTGATCAATGACCCGACCGTCCGGTGTCCGCAGCATCATAAATGCATCGCCCTGGATTAAATCGGCAGAGAGCGTTTCACCTTGTTTTAGCCTGACGCGATAGCGCCGCACCGTGGTGGGGTTCACCTGGTCACTGACTTCAATTCGTTCTCCCGACCTAACCTGCACGTTCTCTTCTCTGAGAGTCAGATCGTCATCCGAGTTGCCCTCAGAATCATTGTTAGAGTCCTCTTCGGGATTCTCTGGAATGGGAGTGGGGCTAGGTTCTGGCTCGGGGCTGGGTTCTGGCTCGGGGCGATCGCGCTGGAGCCGCAAGGTGTAGTTCACCTGCCCGAACTCATCTATCGGCCTCACCTGCACCGTATAGGTGCCCGACTGCCGCACCCGACCCTGCCAATCCAACGCGGTATCTGCCAAGTTATCGACCGGGCGCTGGTCTGGCCCTAGCACCGACATCACAATGCCATCGCCCTCCAATCGGGCGTCGAGGCGATCGTCGCTGTCTAAAGCAAAGCTGTAGTTAATCCACTGATTGCCTTGCAGATCGCCCCGCAGGTCAGTGGTTGCACCTGCCGCAAGCCCGATGGATTGGTCAAAGATGACGGGTTCGCTGGGTGTTGGGCTGGGGCTGGGTGTTGGGCTGGGGCTGGGTGTGGGCGTGGGCGTGGGCGTTACCGTTTCAGTCGGAACTGGGGTGGGCTGGGCTACAATGTCGGGCGATCGCTCATTCATCAGCGCCGTGACGACTGCCCAAGAGGCCACACCGGTAAGCACTGCAAGCCCCAAGCCCATGCCAATCACTGCCCAGGGGTTCTCCCAGGTGCCTGAGCGAGTGGGAGGCGGGGCCACCACGGGTGTAGTGTAGCGGGGACGATGCTGCGGCTGAGCAGACGAGGCTGCCACACCCGTGGGGTTGGTGATCGGACGCCGCCCCACGGCCACCGTTCGCATTTGAGATAGGTTGGTTCCTGGCTGCACGGGTGTGGCCCCTAAGGGCAACGGTGGAGAAGGCGGCACCCCACTGACGTTGGGGTAAGCAAGGGGGACAACGGGTGCAGTCGGCGGCGGGGGTAGCGCGTTGGTACCGCCAAACAGTGGTTGTAGCGCCTGCGCCACCTCACTCACCGATTGATAGCGATCGCTCGGTCGATAGCTCAGCAGTTTGTTGATCACCGCCGCCAGGGTCGGATGCACGGTGACATAGCGCTGCCAAAACCAGGTGGTGGTTACGTCGTCATAGAGCTCTTGAGGTTCTCGCCCGGTGAGCAGCACAATCGAGGTGACTGCTAAGGCGTAAAGGTCGCTGTTGGGGTAGGCTCGCCCGGTCTGCATTTGCTCAGGCGGAGCAAAGCCCAGTTTGCCTACAGTAGTGGAGGCGTAGCCCGTTTGCAGTTGCACTTGGGTGGCGATCGCCTTGACCACACCAAAGTCAATCAGCACAGGGGTTTGGTCAGCCTGGCGCAAAATGATATTGTCGGGCGCAATGTCGCGGTGAATCAGCCCCTTAGCATGAATATGGGCCAGCACGGGCAGCAACTGTCGAATCAACCGCTGCACATCTGGTTCTGAGAAGGCCATGCCCGTGTGCTTGCGTTCGGTGAGCAGGTCGCGGTAGGTTTTGCCGTCCACATAGTCCTGCACAATAAACAGTCGCTGGTCCTCTTCGAACGTGGCTCGAAACTGCGGAATCTGAGGATGGGTGATTTGGTATAGGGTTTGCGCCTCGCGCTGAAAGAGTTCCCGCGATTTGCCTAGGGCATTGTCGCCCACCTGGCTGGGGATAAATTCCTTGACTGCGCAGCGCTCGTTGAAGCGCCCTAAGTCTTCGCCCAGGTAAGTGCGCCCGAATCCGCCCTGCCCCAAGATGCTCAGCAGGCGATAGCGGTTTTGTAAGATCGTTCCCGGTGAAAAAGGTGGTTGCATAGCCCCGTTAAATCATCCTCAGCACAGCACGATGACCCATCTGCGCATTAATAATCTGCGCATCAATAATCTGCACAACGCACAAATTGCACAACGCACAAACTGCACAACGCACAATAGTACGACTACATCAAGTCGACTGTCGATTACGGACAGTTGATAAAGTAGGCCGAAACTGGCTGAATTCTGTTGGGGTTTGATGAAACTATAGGGCGATCGCCCGTGCCCAACTATCCATACCCAAGTCCCTACCCAACGCCCCCATCCCTATCAAGCTCTATCCAACGATAACGCGCCCTCATCCGCCTATTCATCACAATCTGTATTGCTTTGGTAAGGCTCCAAAGGCTGAGATTTAAGGCGTAGCGTGGCTTCCTGCTCAAATTTATGCAGCAAATCAGCGCTGCCCTGTAGATTATCCACAACCCACGATGGATAATCAAACAGAACGTAACGTGTGGGAGGGTGGTGCGATGCAGTTTCGCCAAGTGGTGCAGGCCCTAGGGCAAGTGGAAAACAGCAGTCTAAGTATAGACGCCAACCTTGACCCGCTGTTGCTTAGCATGGCTGCTGTCAACGCAGCCCAGGCTAGTCAGTTGGCCTATATCGAAGGGGATAGGCACGCCAGCCAAATTAGCACAACCAAGGCTAGCGCGTTGATCTTGCCGTTTGATGATGCTTTGCACGCTGCCGCAACCGAGCGCGGCATCGCCTGGGTCGCGGTGCCGCATCCCCGATTGGCATTCGCTAAGGCGATCGCCCTGTTTTATCAACCGTTTCGACTGGCTCCTGGCATTCATCCTACAGCAGTGATTGACCCGTCAGTGCAGTTGGGAGAGGGCGTTGCCATTGGGCCCCATGTGGTGATTCAGCCGGGGTGCACGATTGGCAACCACGTCTGCATTCACCCCAATGTGGTGATTTATCCCCAAGTGACGGTGGGCGATCGCACCCTGCTGCACGCCAACTGCGTGCTGCACGAGCGCTGCCAGCTTGGGGTCGATTGTGTGATCCATGCCGGAGCCGTGATTGGCTCTGAGGGCTTTGGCTTTGTGCCCACCGCTGAGGGCTGGCTCAAGATGGAGCAGTCAGGCATCACCGTGCTAGAGGATGGGGTAGAAGTCGGCTGCAATTCCACCATTGACCGTCCTGCAGTGGGCGAAACGCGCATCTGCCGCCAGACCAAGCTCGATAACCTGGTTCACATTGGCCATGGCAGCACAATTGGCGAAGCCTGCGCGATGGCGGCTCAAGTAGGGTTGGCAGGCGGGGTACGGGTGGGCAATCGAGTCATGATGGGTGGGCAAGTGGGTGTAGCGAATCAAGTTCACGTGGGCGATCGCGTGCAAGTGGGCGCTCAAAGCGGGCTGCATCACAATGTTGCGGCTGGCGAAGTGGTCTCGGGCACACCTGCCATCAGCAGTCGTCTCCACTTCAGAATCGCGACTCTATGGAAGCGGCTACCCGAGATGCACCAAACGCTAAAACAGCTTCAGCGCGAAAAATCCTAAGCAGGATCGTGAGGGATTGACTCAAGAGGTGCTCACTGATGCTATTGGCTGCTGGAGGGCGATCGCTCTGTGAATTTAGCTCTCGAATCCCGTAGCGGAGAAAGAAGCGGGGAATATAGAGCGATGCGCTGCCCGCAGGGCGAGCCATCGTGTCGGTTCCATCAACCCGGTTTCTCGAATAGACCCGCTCTAACCCTCATGCCCAGAGAGCCGCACAGCTAGCGAATGAGCGATAGGTCTACCGAGCCAAAGTGTGCGCTCAGCGCCACATTCATATTTTCCAGCGCAATCACTAACCACTGCACTGTATCCCGCGTGTAGCCTTCATAATGGCTAAACAAAACAGAGAAGCGCCGCTCTAGCGCAGGCTTGACCTTGCGGCAGAGCAGAATAATTTTTAGCAAAATTCCCGTAGTGAGCACCGGCCCTAAGTTTGTGATCAGATCAACAAAGACATAGTGATTGGGGCGGCTGGGGCTTTCTACCACCAAGAAGTTGAGAAGCTGGCTACACATCCGCACCAACAAAAAATCGTCTAAACGTTGAGAGTTGCTTTCAGGCAATAGGCTTTGCAAATAGTCGTAGAACTGGTTGTTGAACTGCCGCTTGCCATACTCTGGGTCAATTGAAGCCGTGATGTATTCGTACAAATCATCCTTAAAGCCCTGAAGCGTTGGACCACAGCTATTGTGGACGAGGAAATTGTGAGCTAAATCTTTGTAGGAGCGGTAGCCGTCAATTCGTCCGGCATAGTGGCTGAGCGCTTGGTTTACCTCTTCATCGCTGAGCAACGTGGGGTTGCAGACGGGCTGAATCAACCGAGGTACAGGCCGAACACCAGACTGCATATCGGCTGTGGATTGCGATCGCCGCGCTTGATACGTCACATATTGAGATAGATCCAGCTCGAATTTACGCTGCACATCAAGCTGAATATGGCGCACCGTTTGCTGCTGCTCATCGGTGCTGTCTTCGCTCAGCAAGCAAAATTCATAAAGGTAGGGATATCGACGAATCAACGTCCCCAAGGGACGATTGCCTGCTTGACCATTGGCATCGGCTGACTGGCTCATCACCTGAGCCAGCCGATTCAACGTCAAGTACTGTTCTGTTTCGCTAAAACGGCGCACTAACTCCCGCTGCCGCCGCAGGGTGCGCGATCGATTCAGGTAGCTGGGCGCTGTCGGCGACACCTGCCCAAACATATCGATCAGTTCTAAAACGGCAGCCTGGTTTACTTTTCTAGACTGCCAGCGGTTGATCAGAATGTGGCAACAACGATTGAGCACAAAGCGAAACTCAGCTGACGCGACACGCGAATTAACCACATAGTCGAGCGCATGGAGAATTTGCGTATCCGGGTATTGAGTTCCATCTATGAATAGGTCATGGAACCGCTGCAGCATCTCGTCTGGAGAGTCTATCTCAATCCAAAACAGCAAATGATCGTAAATCATCTGCTCGTACGGGGTGATGGTTCGGCTAAAAGGGTTAGATGCTGCGATGACCACGTCAGCGCTCCTCAGGTAGGCTCAGGGGATGTTGAAGATGTTGATAACAGATGGAGACGATAGACAGGATGGGGGGAAAGCATGGATATAGAAGAAACCAAGGGAACGATGCTATCAGGATGGAGGACTAAGGTGGAGACTGGATAGAACTGGGGCCACAAAACTTAGACTACAAAACCTGACTTACTGTACCGCTTGAACTCATTTGTTTAAAGCAGAAAACGCACTAGGCTCAAAAAAAGGGAAGACGATCGGGCATTGTCTAACTGTCGGGAACGGCCTTGATGTTTATGCCAAGGGGCTGCTTCTCATTGCTGAAGAGACGCAATTTAAGTGAAGCGGTTGGAGGAAGGGGGGCGCTTTCTGTATCCAAGTAACGTATGAGCATCTATCTCTGCTCATCTCTGGTCTTTGCGTCTCTGATCTTTGCGCCTATCTCGACCTGTCTCTGCCTTGACTCGCCCAAATGCGCTTGAGCATTCAGCACTTGTCTAACCCAGAACCTCCCTAAACAGGCTCTAAATAAACCATCAGAGGCGTTAGAGGAGTCTGCGCTAGGTGGCTAGACGAGCTAAGAGATGAGAAATGTTCCACAAGCGGATGCGCAGTTAGGGCGCGGTAATCAACCTGCTTGGAACCAGTGCGAACCTTGCCGCTAACGCTCTGTTTAGAGCACAACAGCCCGAGAGAACACTAATCCTCCAATCGGGTGCATCCTATCTTTGTAGCCCTTCCCTTAAATTCCTCTTTCAAAGAAGGAGAGGACTTGTG
>JBGTOF010000463.1:0-2567 GCA_041742695.1 Elainellales cyanobacterium
GCAGGGCTGCATAAAACAGATTTGATCCATCAATGAAAATAGCAACTCGACCGCGATTTTCTAACACCTGTTCAGGTGTGAACATTGCATCGGTTTCCATATGATTCAGCACGATATTATCCTCAAAAAATTTATAGTTAATGGCGATTGGTATAGATTAACCCAGTGGTTTGAGAGACTGAGCTTTTACGACAGCGTTGGATGTCTTTTGTTTAAATTCATCGGCCAGCGATCGCCCATGCTGGACTCCTTAACTCCTTATGTCATGAGACAGCCTGCTCCAGACGTTGAAACACAGGCTCTGGCATACCCAGGGCTTGCCCCGGTGGAAGCACTCCCCACTGGGCATGAGTCGCAAACTTTGGCAGGGTTGCATCTCGACTATCAAAGTTGACTGAGTACCCCAACTGCTGATAAATACGGGTGCTCACGCCAGGAATGATGGGGGCTAGCAGGTATGCTGACTGACGCACCGTTTCTAACACACAGTAAAGCGTCCGCTCCACACTAGGGCGATCGCCCTGCTTATACCGCGTCCAGGGGGCTTGCTCATCCACATACTTATTGCCCAGTCGCACCACCGTCAGCACGGCATCACAGGCCTGGCTAAAGGCAAGCGCGTCGTAGGCGTCGGTTACTCGCTGCGCCAACGCTTGGGTACTGGCCTTCAGCGCATCCTCATGGGGAATCTCTTCAACTACCACAGAGGGCACGTGAGCGTCGCAATATTTATGTGCCATTTTCAGGGTGCGGTTTAGCAAATTGCCCAAATCATTGGCCAAGTCAGCGTTCAAAATATTGAGAAAACGGGTCTCCGCGAAATCTCCATCTCGACCGAACTCAATCTCCTTAATGAAATAGTAGCGAACCGCATCCGATCCGTAGCGAGCAACTAAATCAAACGGATCGATGGTGTTGCCCAGGCTCTTTCCCATCTTTTGCCCATCTTTGGTGAGAAAGCCATGCCCAAACACGTGCTCGGGCACGGGAACCCCTGCCGACATCAGCATCGCAGGCCAATACACCGCATGAAAGCGTAGAATATCCTTCCCAATTAGGTGAATGTTGACGGGCCACCAGCGCTTGAGCGCATTCTCTAATGTGGGCTCATCGTCGGGCTCGAGCAGGGCGGTCACGTAGCCCAACAGCGCATCAAACCAGACATATAACGTATGGGAGGGGTCGTTGGGCAGCGGAAAGCCCCACTCTACGTTGATCCGCGAGATTGAAAAATCCTGTAACCCCTGGCTCACAAAACTCAGCACCTCGTTTCGACGAATGGCGGGTTGGATGAAGTCAGGATGAGCCGCATAGTAGGCTTCTAGCGGGGCTTGATAATTGGATAGCCGAAAAAAGTAGTTTGCTTCATCGCGCCATTCGGCTTCGCGGTTGGTGTGGATGGAGCAGCGGTGTCCGTCTAGCAAGTCGCGCTCTTCTTTATATTCTTCGCAGGCGACACAATACCAGCCCTTTTGCTGACCCATATAAATGTCGCCATTGTCCCAGCACCGCTGAAAAAACTCGCGCACGATCGCCTCGTGCCGAGCCTCTGTCGTGCGAATGAAGCGATCGCACTGAATATTCAGCTTGCCCCACAGGGTTTGAAAACTAGAGACAATGAGGTCGCAATGCTCTTGGGGCGATCGCCCCTTGTCTGCGGCTGTGCGCTCAATTTTTTGCCCATGCTCATCAGTCCCCGTTACAAATCGAACGGGTTGCCCCTGAAGGTGGTGATAGCGAGCGGCCACATCAGCAGCAATGGTCGTGTAGGCACTGCCAATGTGGGGCACATCATTGACATAGTACAAGGGGGTGGTGATGGTAAAAGTAGACGGGGATGAAGCGGAGAATTCCATAAAAATAGACAAAAACACACTGCTCGAAGCGGACCGTAACTCGTAGTAGAAGCATCGAGCGTCCCCTCAATTCTACTAATCTACTTGCATTGGATCACCCTAAGCCAGATACGCGGATTTATTTCACGATCGGCCCAAGTGCTTGTAGCGGGGTTAATTGCAAGATTGGGGCAGCGGTGAGCGGCACCGGCTGTCGCGCCATATTGAGCGATCGCCCCAACATCCACTCAAAATAGCGCAAAACCTGACAATCGTGTGAAACCCTTGTTCTAACTGAGGTTAAAGGCGATTCTCATTCCTCATCGCAGATGGGCAACCCTCCTTCGCCCCCAGCGTCCCTCAATATGGAGAGAGTGCAAGGTCTCTCAGACTTTCTACTTCTACCCCTAAAGAATGAGCAGAAAACCTACAAATCTACCTCCCACGAAAGAACCGCACCTCTAGGTATATAAGCCCTGTGGAAGAGACCCGAGAGGGCTGTGACCAAGATCACGTCTAGGGTTGATCCTAATCGCGATCGCCCTCTACCGATAGAGCCATACTCTAAATGACTCAACTCTAGCCGAGTCATCAACAGGGAACACACTACAAACCGTCAGACTTCTTCGGAAGACTGTCGGTTTTTTTTATTATTGCGTGCCTTCCGCCTGCGATTCAACTGCAATCCCACGCGGAGGGTTGAATCCGCCCTCCGGCTATCGCATGGCCATC
>JBGTOF010000476.1:0-4946 GCA_041742695.1 Elainellales cyanobacterium
TGATTGCCTATTATTCCTAGGGATACAATCCATCGGTTGCCATCCCTCCACACTGTAATTAAACGTAGCGTAACTCAAGCAGCAGTTCTACCCGATGATGACATCCAGAAGGAGCATCAACACAAACCCCACCATCACGCCAGCAGTTGCAGCTTTTTCCAGACCCAATCGATGCGATTCAGGAATGATTTCATCGCTGATCACAAACAGCATGGCGCCCGCCGCAAAGCCCATCGCGATGGGTAAGATTGCCGTCGATAGAGCGACGGTTAATGATCCCAGCAAGCCACCGATGGGTTCTACCAGCCCTGTCAACAGGCTAATCAAGAACGCATCTCGGCGAGTATAGTTCTCCCCAATCAGCGACAGCGCTACCACCAACCCTTCTGGCATATTTTGTAGACCAATGCCAATCATCAGGGCGATCGCATTTGAGAAGTCGTCACCCCCAAATCCAACCCCCACCGCTAGCCCCTCGGGAAAATTGTGAATGGCAATCGCCATCACAAACAGCCACACCCGCTTTAGATTGGCAGCGGTGTTCCCCTCTCTTCCTTTAAAGAAATGCTCATGGGGAAAATAGCGGTGACTGAGCCAGAGAAAAATTCCGCCCAGCAAAATGCCAGTCGCGACCACCACAGCCGCAACCCAGGTTGCGCCCTGCTGCTCCCCTGCCTCAATCCCTGGAATGACCAACGAAAAGGCGGTCGCTGCCAGCATAACCCCCGCCCCAAACCCCAGCATTACGCCCTGAGTATTGGAGGTAATGCGCTTAAAAAAGAAAATGGGCACGGCCCCAACGCCTGTACCGAGTCCCGCAACAGTGCTGCCAATCAGACCCAGCCAAACCGTTGGGATATCCGAGAGGATGCCGATCATAGAATGCTGTGCAAAAAAGGAATTATCGAGAGGAAAGGTGAGTGTAGCTACGCCCCCGCCATTGGGTTGGCGATCGCACCGTCGAGAGCCCAATGCGCCAGACGGCGGCTAAATCTGCCAACGGGGATAGCCAAAACGCCCATGAACCCGGCGATCGCCATTCGTAGGAAGGCGCGATCGCTAACAGCAGCGCCAGCCGAATTGCCAGCAAGCTTAGGTTTACCGCCAGTGCCACATGAAGTACGGGATTGTGATAGCCCAGCGCCAGAATGAGAGAAAGCAGCGGTACCGCGAGCCAAGGCAAGGCTTGCACTGCAATTAAATACGCCAGATCACCCCAGGCTTGGGCTGGCGTGCAGGCATCTTTAAGGTCAAGCGATCGCCCCCATTCCCGCCAAGTTTCGGCCATGCCCTCATACATCCGCACAGAGAGCAAGCGCGAGCCATCTAAAAACGCCACCCGTGCGCCTTGATTTGCGGCCACTCGGGCTAGGGTCACGTCGTCACAAAACGAGCTGCGGGCGCAATGATAGCCGCCAAGGTTAACCAAGAGCGATCGCCGAATCAACATGCACTGCCCGTTTGCCATCACTCGCTCAGGCTGGTTGGCACTAATGCCAGCTGGCCCAAATCGAAACAACAGCGTAAGCAACAGCGCTGGCTGTAGCCACCATTCGCCTGCGCCCTTGAGAATAAAGCGTGGCGCTAGCGACACCATATCGTAGCCCTCGGCCTCTGCCGTCGCAATCAGACTAGCAATCAGTCCAGATTGGGGCTGCGTATCGGCATCAATGCCCAGCACCCACTCGCTCTGCTCAGCGCTATGGAGAAAGCCCGTATGCAAGGCCCACGGACGACCCACCCAGTCGAGCGGCAGCGGATCGTCCGTAATCACGCAAAACCGGGGATCGCTCTGTGCCATGGCTTTCACCAAGTCGGGCGTGCCATCGTGAGACCGACTATCAACCACACACACCTGGCGCACCTCAAAGCCTTGGCGCGTCAGCCCGTCTAAGCAGGGCTGCAAGCGATGGGCTTCGTTGAGGGTGGGCACCACCACGCTCACGCAGCCCACCTGCTGGGGAGTTGCGGCGGCCGGTCGCAGTGCCGCAATGCGTCGCGGCCCTTGCAGCAGTCGAGATAGCCACAGGGCGATCGCCGGCCCTTGAACCACCAACAGCAACAGCGCCACGCTGCTGATCCACTCATTGATCGTAACGTTGGTCAAATCAGTCTCCAGAGCAAAGGCGTAGGGGTAACGATAGCGCGCAAATTCAGCCTCGGCCAGCATCCCTGTTGGGCAACGCTACCGCGTTGCTTAAAAACCAGAGCCGCTAAGGTGGCGAATCGGCCTGCCGTCCATAAATTGAGCCACTCAATGAGGGCTTGGGACACAGAAGGTCGAACGCCTACAGCGAGGGAGAGACGGAGGGCTTTGCGGTGTCTTGCGCGTCTTCAGCCCTATCCTGACCAGGTGGGGTTTTGGTGAAGCGCCAGCAGAGTATTGCGGGCAGCGCTCCGGTCAAAATCCCCAGCAGCACCGGAACCCAGAAGCCAGCCGCAAGGCTCATCACTGTAGCAAAGCCAAAGTTACCCAGATACACAATCAGGGGCAGGTTGAGGTCATTGCCTTGAAGGATGGGGGTGCGATCGCTCCAGATCAGCGATGCAATTGCCATGAACACGGCTCCCGTCCCGAACCAACCGGCAAAATTTTGGTAGGGCATGCCAAAGAATGCACCCGGCTGATGCCAATACCAAAACGGCATAGCCGTTTGGCTCATGGCTGGGTCTAGTACAAAATCCCACGAGGTCAGCAGGATGGCCCCAAGGGCGATCGCCGCGAGCGATCGCCATACGCTTAGATTGGCGGTGTGCAACGCCCGCAGACCGGCCCGCGCCAGCAATAGAGAGCAAAGCCCCAAATAGAACCAAGACAGGGGAATCGTAAACGGCACCAAGCCCGAAATTTTGTAGCCTAACCCGCTGAGGTAGGTGTAATTGCCAAAGGGAAACCCGGTGCTGGTGCCCAGCAGCTCGCTGCCCAGAGAGATGGCGATCGCCGGGATCATAAACCCAAGCCAGCCCCATAGACCCAAGGTTCGATAGGCATAGAGCATGACAGCAATTGTGCCCAGCACAATATAAACGACGCCGCCGCCCGCCATACTCCAGGCAAACAGATTGGCCCCCAGCGGCACATGAGCCAAAAACTCGGGGTGGGGCATCACGAGCAATAGCCCCGCCAGCCCAAACGCCATCGAAACCAGATGCCCTATTAAGCAAATGCGCTCAACCGATGCCATTCGATGCATGTGTCAACTCCATCCACGATATCTGTAGAACGCTATTCAAGATCTGATTGAAATACCCGAGCAAGGGGTTGATTCGGGGGTTTGAAACGTGCAAGCCGCCGCTTGCCCAATCCCTCTCTAGGCTAAGTCTCGCTATTCGATTGAGCCTTAGCTCGATTGACCTTAGCGCAAAAAGGGGATGGAACCACCCAGGAACTTACGATAGTAGAGGCTGCATAGGCTCAACCGTTCAACCGTTGCTGCATCGTGAGGGCGATCGCCCTCCGTGCCATTCACGCCCACGCTCATCTCGGGCAAGACAATAAATTCATAAAACTTAAAATACCCGTGAGAGCATCCTATCCCACCCGATGTCGGTTTGTAAATTTTGTGATGCGGCGTAGCTCAGAGATATAGTGATCAGTGCCGTATTGCATTACACCTAGGATTGCTCCCCGGTTATCTACTTGCATAGAGTGCCGTCGCCTGATTCTATTTAAGGTGCCTGTCTCGTTGCTGACTAAGATTACCCGTCGGCCAAGGGTTGACCCAATAGCCTTGCCTTGAATCCTACTGCGTATTACTGGAGTTGCTGTGATCCTCGAAACAATTGCTGCTGGAATTGGCGTGCTGGCGATCGCCGGACTCGGCATTGTGGAATATCAATATCGTCGCCGTCCCGGCAATGCACTGGAGCTTGAAGCAGAAGCCTGGAATCTAGAAACCTATGAGCCGCAGCACTATGTTTTAGTGGGTGAGCTAGAGTTGCGAAACAAAACCCAGCGGCTCGAAATCATGGTGCCGCATTTAGAGGCATCGGCCCTGCTGTTGTCGAAAGGCAGCCTAGAGGACGTGCACCACCGTCTGCGCGTGACACCACGCCACGCCGATGCTACCGCCCGTGCCGATGGCTACTGGTTTGGCTACATCGTTAAAGTGGGCAAGTCCACTCGGTTTGAGATTGCGCTGGATATCACAGGGCCAGAGCTAAACCAGCTTCAGGCTGCCTGGGTGCAAATTCACTACATCACCTACGGCCCTCAGGGGCGCATCCCAAAGGTGAAGCATGTAGTAGTGCCGCTGCGCTTTCCCTCTCCCGATGACTCTAGCCGCTGGCGACCCACGGCCCAGGCTGATCTGCTCCCCATCCGCACCCATCTATTAACCCATCTCGATACCCCAAGTGAGGTGGTAAAGCGCTATGTGTCGCCCCATGCTCAGCCCGGAGATATCGTGGCGATCGCCGAAACCCCTGTGGCATTAATGCAGGGCCGCTTCCGCCATCCCTCCGAGGTAAAACCCGGCTGGCTGGCTCAGCGGCTCTGCTACTACTTTTTGCCGACCTCTAGCCTGGCAACCGCCTGTGGATTGCAGACGTTAGTGGATTTGGTAGGTGCATGGCGCGTATTTTGGGCGTTTGCGATCGGGGCTCTGGCTAAAAAATTCCTAAACAGACCCGGTGTGTTCTATCAACTTGCTGGAGACCAAGCGCGGCTCATTGACGATGTGACCGGCACGCTACCCCCTTATGACCAGTTCATTGTGTTGGGGCCAGACCAGCCGCAGCAGGTGGTCAACACCATTGAACAAGAGACAGGCATTGCCGCTGCCATTGTGGATGTGAATGATCTGCGGGCGGTTAAGGTGCTAGCGGCATCCCCTGGGGTTTCCGTTGACCTGCTCACACAAGCGCTGATTAGTAATCCGGCTGGCAATGCTGATGAGCAGACCCCGGTAGTCCTCATTCGTCCTAGCGCGTGAGCCACAACTCCT
>JBGTOF010000502.1:0-21358 GCA_041742695.1 Elainellales cyanobacterium
TAGGCGGGTGCGATGGTGCTGATTCCCCAAGAGTTCTGGCGTGAATTGATGACGCGCCCTAGGGCGATCGCCCCCAAAATGTGGGCATTCTCAAACCAGAGCCTCCCGATAGAGAGAGGCATAATCCTGGGATGGATGGGCTCTATGACAATCACTGAGTTGGCGCAAATTCGCCAAGGCCACGAACGGGCGATCGCCCAGCGGCTGCTGCAGGTGCTGAACCCCGAGGGCGTAACCGTGCATGTGCGGGTGCAGGGGCAGCGGTTGCAACTGGTGCTGCGGGGGGCGATCGCACCTAACCAATCTGCGGTCTTAGCCTGCCTGTTGCCCGAGCTAGAGCTGTGGCAGCCGCACCCCTTTACCCAGGTTGAACTGCGGGCGCAGGTGATCGGGTCAGCTCATCCGGTGTGGACTGAGCTCGTGCCCTTGGCGACAAATCCCCACCTTAGCGATGCCCCCATCAACCGCTGGACCTTTCGGTTTGATCCACTGAAGCTAGGCTTTATCACATTTCTGCTGGTGTATGGCGTCACTTGTGCGCCTGACTATACTGTGAGTGACTTTATCAACGGCACCAGTTTTTTGACTGCCTTTATCCATGGCGTTAACCTGATCTTTCACGAAGCAGGCCACGTCATTTTTATGCTGTTTGGTCGGCTAATGCACCTGCTAGGCGGCTCGCTCATGCAAATTTTGGTGCCTGCTGGCATTGGGGGGTATTTCTTTTACACCAAACAGCACTATGCCGGAGCCGTTGCGCTCTGCTGGACGGGCGAAAACTTTTGGGACGTGTCGATTTACGTCAAAGACGCTCAGGAACGACTGTTGCCCCTACTCGGCGGCGAGGGCGTGATGCATGACTGGCACTTCATTTTGCTGGAGTTGCGTCTGCTGCCGCAGGATCAGGCGATTGGCAGCTTGGCCT
This sequence comes from Elainellales cyanobacterium, assembly GCA_041742695.1. GTDB lineage: Bacteria > Cyanobacteriota > Cyanobacteriia > Elainellales > Elainellaceae > Kaiparowitsia. Next base: position 926 of record JBGTOF010000502.1, read on the forward strand.
ATAGCCTGGGAGTCGTGATTTATGCGATCGCCCTGTTTCTAGGCGTCTTTTATGCGCAACGCCAACCCAGCGCTGCGCAATCCAGCCCGGCGCGATTAAGATAAGTGCCCCGCGCCATTCTATAGTGGAGATGCTGAATTCTTGAGCGATTGTGAAAGCGATTACCCTGCTTGGTTCAACCGGCTCCATTGGCACTCAAACTCTGGATATTGTAAGTGAGTTTCCTGAGCAGTTTCGGGTGGTGGGGCTGGCCGCAGGGCGAAATGGCGAGATGCTGGCCCAACAAATCCGGCAGTTTCGGCCTCAGATTGCGGCCATTTGCGATGAGACGCAGATACCAATCGTGCAGGCGGCGATCGCCAATCTTGACCATCCTCCCATACTTTTAGCAGGCGAAGAGGGCGTCGCCGAAGTCGCCCGCTATGGCGATGCCGAAGTCGTGGTGACGGGAATTGTGGGTTGTGCGGGGTTGCTGCCCACCATCGCCGCCATCAAAGCGGGCAAAAATATAGCTTTAGCCAACAAAGAAACCCTCATTGCAGGCGCGCCTGTTGTGCTGCCGTTGATTCAACAGCATGGGGTGAAGCTGCTGCCCGCCGATTCAGAGCACTCTGCCATTTTTCAATGTTTGCAGGGGGTGCCAGAGGGCGGGCTGCGGCGGGTGCTGCTTACGGCCTCGGGTGGGGCATTTCGCGATTTGCCGGTAGAAAAGCTGCCAACGGTGACCGTTGCAGATGCGCTAAAGCACCCCAACTGGACCATGGGGCGCAAGATCACCATCGATTCCGCCACGCTGATGAATAAGGGGCTAGAGGTCATTGAGGCGCACTTCCTATTCGGCGTGGACTATGACCACATCGACATCGTTATTCATCCCCAGAGCATCATCCATTCGCTGATTGAGCTGCAAGATACGTCGGTGCTGGCACAGTTGGGGTTGCCCGATATGCGGTTGCCCATTCTGTATGCGATGGCCTATCCCGATCGCCCCCCCACCGACTGGCCTCGACTGGATTTGGTGCAGTGTGCTCAGCTCACCTTCCGGGAACCCGATCATCACAAATATCCCTGCATGCAGTTGGCCTATGCCGCAGGACGCGCGGGTGGCTCAATGCCTGCTGTGCTCAATGCGGCAAATGAGCAGGCCGTCGCGCTGTTCTTGCAAGAAAAAATTGGGTTCCTTGATATTCCCCGTCTGATTGAAGCCACGTGCGATCGCCATCAATCCCAAAATCGCAGTACCCCTACTCTGGATGACATCATTGCTGCCGATGTGTGGGCTCGAGAACAGGTGCTAAACGCCAGCCACCAGCTCACAGTCTAAGCAGATCTGACCGCGCGCGCTCGTCTCGAACAGCCCGTAGCTCACTGGGTAGGGCGGTTAAATCGCTTGATTGGCTCCTGTCTCTCTCCGTGCGTCCCTGTGATGAATCTATCAAGGCTCATTCACAGCGCCGGTGAAACCGCCATTAAGCCAAGACTCTGCGCCACCCAATTTTGTCTTACCGTAGAGATAGCTGCTATATTTCGGGTAATGAGGAGGGCGTGACAGCCCTACTCTCAGCACTAATCGTATCAACGGACACGTATCTGGTTGAGAACATTGGGACAGAGGTTTGAGAGATTCCCAAACGCTAAGATTTGCACCACTTCCAGGCTTATTAAATGAACGATCCGATTCAAAATCTCAAGCAGCTGCCGTGGTTGCCCCTGTTTCAGATTGCGGGCGTGACGGTGTTGGTCGTGGGCGGGATGGAAGTCCTGCTGGCCGTCGCAATGTCGCAGAATCAGTCGTTGTTGCAGTCGTTTTTGCTGCTGGCCACGCCGCCGCTGAGTATTTTGCTGGCGATCGCCGTTGGCATTGGCATTGGGGCGATCGCCCTGGTAATGCTAGAGCGCTTCCGCAACGATATTTTTATTGGCCTTGGCGTAATGTGGGCGCTGATTGGGACGCTGGCGGTGATGCTCTTTGTCCGGCAGTTGTTTCCGCTGCCCACGCTGATGAATATCGATGAGGTAACGCTGATCGGATTAACAATTGGCGTCTTCTATACTGGCAAGCGCTATTGGAGCTAGCGGATTTTCTAGGCGATTACACGGGTGTGTGACTCTGCCGAAGGGAGACACCCATCGCTGCGCCTAGGACTTCTGCTACGGTGCTGACCAGACGATAGATGGCCACAGCGCCCAGCACAATGGCAGGGGAAAGACTGGGTTGGAGCAGTGCGATCGCCGTGGCTTCAAAGACACCAATGCCGCCCGGTGCACCCGGTATTACCAATCCCAACAGCCAGGCGAGGCTGAACCCACCTATCACAGGCAGCAGGTTGTCTAACGTTAAGCTATGAAGCGCCGCCACAATGGCCAAAAAACCGGCACTCCGCAATGCAAAGAAGCCCAATTCCCCCAGCAGCGGTTTGAGGGGGTATCGGGCCAATGCGAGGGGTGTGGCGGTCTCACGAGACGGTTTAGCCGGTAGTGCATCCACGGTAGGCGAGATGCCTTTTGCTTTGCTGCGACTAAGCCGGTTTAGTACCGGGTTGAGCAGGCGGGGATGAATGGCAAGCAGGGCGATCGCCAACGCCAAACCCTGCAACATCCAGCCTGCTCTTGGCAGCCCCACAATCGCCGCCATTAGGGCTGCCGCTGCCATCAACAGGGCTTCTAGCACCACGCTCAGAATGGCGACTCCCACACCGATTGAGCGAGCTTGAGCCGCAGTGATGCGTCCATAAAAATGCCACACATTGCCCGGAAGATATTTTGCGATATTGGTGACTAAATAGACCTGCATGGCCCATCGTCCGGGCACCAGGTGCCCCAGCTCTTGCAAAATCCAGCCCCATACCCATCCACTCCATAGGTGCGCGCCCAGTGTGGTGAAGAGGGCGATCGCCACCCAGCCCCAACCTGCCGCATCAATGCGAATCGCGGCAACCTCCTGCCAGTGATTGCCAAACGCCTTAAGCAAAAAAAACAGCGCTCCCCCGACAATGCCCCACTGCAGCAGCGATTTGGCAGACAGCTTAGAGCGACGGCGAGACAGAGGCATAGTGCATCGTTGAATTGGTTAGGACAATTATGTTTGTGGAGCCTTAGCTAGGCCAGGGCTCCACAAACATAAAACTTTAAACCCGCGCTTCAAGCGCCCTAGAGATTAACGGGATGTATCGACGGCTCGACGGATGGCGTTGCACCGAAAGATAGTGGCAGACGCCTCGCAGAACGCCTCATCTACGCGGGTTTCATCATACCGTTTTAGTTCCGTAGGCGTCAGTTCCGCACATACCAAAAGTCTTCTGCCCGTCTCGCGGGCAGAAGACTTTTAAGTTGTTTCAGTTTTACAGCGCGGGGCTGAAACAACGTTAAGGAACGTGAGTTCTTAGAACTTGTGCCGTCGGACGAATTCTGAAAAGCTCAGTCTCCCAGAAATCATTCAACATTCCCAGAACGTCACACGCAGTGCATCAGCCCTGATGATTAAGCGGCAGCGGCCCGCTTCATCCTTTAGAACCGATGCCCCATGCCAAACTGCACCCGGATGGGATCCTCTCCGACTGCCGTCACCGGGCGATAGCGGAGATCTCCATATAAAATAAGGCGCTGGTTTAGCGCAGTTTCAGCTCCCGCATTTAACACTAGGCCATCGCGATCGCCCAACATAGTCGCTTCACCCGGCCGCACCAGCAAATACCCGGCTCCTGCATAAACATTGGCATTCACGCCCATCGGCAAATCGTAGGAGATCATGGGCAACACGGCTTCTACATCATCATCAATCGCCACAGTGCCTCGAATTGAAAGTGGCGAATTGGTTAGGTCGAGCCGCCCCTGAATTTGACGCTCGTTGGCATGGGGTGCGGCAGAACTGGAACGGGGCGTCAGCTGGTCTGCAACCCAGCCTGCCCCGCTGGGAGAACGTAGGAGCGATCGCACCCCGCTATCGAGGTTGGTACTATCTAATCCCACGCCGAGATAATTGCCCTCCAACCCCTGGGGACGAGCGGGTAGGGCGATCGCCCCACCATGCCCCACCATCATCACAGCTAACGCCCCTAGCCCAGCCCACACCTTTGCCATACCATCTACCTGCTTGAAGGAAACCAATTCACCGTTGAGAAGCTGCAATGCTGCCGCACGTTAAGCTCGGGATGCTCAGACCGACCCTCTCTTAACGTTCAAATCATGAGTCTGCAAATCGGGAGATTTATGGAGCGAACGAACCCGCCGCGACGGAGCGATCGCCCGTACTCCGATTGTCTCCATTACGCCACGGGCAATGAAAAGCGAAAGGTGCTGCCTACGCCCAGCTGACTATCCGCCTCAATCTGACCGCCTTGAAGCTCTACCAAGCGGCGTGAAATCGCCAGACCGATTCCTGTTCCGCTTGACTGGTGATGGCGAGCTCGATCCGATCGCCAAAATCGTTCAAAGATATGGGGTAGATCCTCAGGCTTAATGCCAGTGCCTGTATCCGACACAGACACCCAGACCCAAGGCCCCTGTTGGGTTGCTTGTACGCAAATTCTCCCCTCGGCTGTATGGCGCAACGCATTGATGATCAGGTTCAGCAAAATCTGCTCAACCCGCCCTGCATCGGCGCGCACCAGCGGCAGATCGGGAGAGTGCTTCACGTACACAATTAGAGAGTCGTGATGCAGCAGTTGTTCGCTAAATCGCTGCACAATAGAGCCCAGCAGGGGTGGCAGTGCGATGGGCTGAGTCTTAATTGGGAGGTAGCCGGCCTCGATTTTGGAAAGTTCTTGTAAATCGTTAACCAAGCGACGCATGCGCGTTGCTTCTGTCGCTAGGAGGTGATAAACCTCAGGCGACGGCTGGATAGTGTTGTCTGCGAGGCCTTCTAGATAGCCTTCAACCACCGTCAGGGGGGTTCGCAGTTCGTGGGTGAGATCTGTGATAATCTCTCTCCGCCGCAGTTCCATTCCCTCTAGGTCAGAGGCCATGCGGTTAAAGCTGGCAGCTAGTTGGTTAAACTCTGGGATATGGCTGGGCGGTACGCGCTCTGATAGGTCTCCAGCGGCAAACTTTTTGGTGGTTTCTTCTAGCTCAATCAGCGGTTGCATGATGCGCCGCGCCAAGAGAAAGCTCAACCCGCCCGCCGCAGATCCGCCCGCAATGACCGACCACACTGCACCTTGCCCCCAAGCCGACTTAAACCCAGAGACGAGTTCCTTGCGTAGGGTTGCAACGCTGAAGTCACCATCGTCGAGCGTTTCGAGAAATCCTACAAAAAACCGAGGGGATGAATAGCGGCTGATGGCAGTCAGCATCAGCATCCCCACCAGCATCACCGCCATATGGGAAAGAAACAGGCGCGATCGCAGCCCAGGTTTTGCCATGCCCTAGTTGCCGCGATAGGTGCGGGCAGAAATCCCCTGCTGTTGCAGCTCTCGCACCAGCGACTCGGCACTGGCAGAACTGCTGAATGCACCAAACTGCACCACCGCCCCACTCGATAGATTCCGGACATAGGCGTCGGGCACTACGTCTCTCGCTGCATCGAGGGAGCGATCGCCCACATAGTCAGCCACCACATAGACGTAGCTCGATGGAGCCGCAGATGAAGGCGTCGCAGGCGCAACAGACGGCATCGATGGAACAGGCAGGGCCGCTTGCGGAGTCGGGGCAGGAGCCACAGGCGCTACGGCGGCTGGGCTGGGAGCAGGCTGAAGCTCAACCTGAGCGTCACGCGGACGGGGAATTTCAACGGGAGGGGAACTGGGTCGGGGCGCAGGGTTGGCTGCAGCTTCAGGCGCTGCGCTAGACGGACTGCGGGCTCCACTGCGTTCAGACGCAAGCTGCTGCACGGTAGAGAGTTCTGCTTCCGTGCCAATGCGGGTGCGGGTCTGGGGGCTATCATCCGCCGTTGCAGGCACCTCAAGCTCAGCAGGCGCTTCTAAATCAGCAAACTCCGGTTGGCGGGCGCGATCGTCCTGCTCTAGTGTGCTGAGACTACCCAGATCGACTTGGCGAAACTCTTGGGCAGAGAGGTCTGGCCCTTCTACACCACTGGGGCGCGATCGCCCTGCTGGGGCGCTGGTCGGAGCCGATGGGGCAGATTCGGTTGGAGATGCAGCATCGGGCGATCGCCCTGTCGTTAACTGCCGAAAATTAGCCGGGTTCATCAGCAAATAGCCAAAGGTGATGCTCGACAGCAGCAGCAATAGCATCGACCCCAAGCCCAAGGGCGTAAACACCGTAGCCATGACACCCGCCTGCTCGCGTCGGGGCGATGATGGCTCATCGTCCAAGCTGCGGAGGAGCTGCTCCGTAGATTCCAGATAATCGCTCGGGTTCTCGTCATCCAGCGCTAGCCCTCGCGACCGGGGCGTGGCTGTCTCGGCTTGTGGCCCATAGCCCTGCACTGCAATCGGGGGAGGGGCGATCGCCCCCTCTGCCACAGGCATGGTCGGCAGTTGCAGCGCCGCTGGCGACTTGTCTAGCTTGAGTCGGGGCGGCTGCATACTCGCCGTCGCTAGGGATGCATCCACCAATCCTTGCTGCTGCAATTGCGCCAGCTTTTGAGCCCGACGATACCGCACCAACTCGTCATCTAGCTTGGTATCTAGACACCCCAGCGTGGCCTGCAGCTTGGGATGAACCATAAAAGAAAGGGCAGCCTCTGGCTCAGCAATCATCCGGCGGCGCATGGTCAAAAACTCCTTCAACCAATGAGGGTCTAAAAACGAGAGACTGTAACGCGTGGCATCCTCTAGCGATAGCAGTTAGGCAGAAGCGGCGTAAAGTGCTGTATTTATGCTGCACGCTATCCTTTAAATCCGTCCAATTACACTGTTAGTTTGAATCGTTTAAACGGTTCAACCCGTTGACAAGGTGGAACCTCTGACCCCAGCGGCAAGCGCCACCCTGTCAACTCGCTGATAGCTTGACCCTGCTGGCTCGCGTGTCAGTGAAAAAGCACGCACGACATTGACTGCTAATGATAGCAAGGGATTATCGCAATGCACGCTATTTTAAAAATTTGCTTTACCAACTTGCTCAGTCGTGGCGTTAAATTAGCGTTATACGCGTCAGAATAGAGAGCAGTCTCCATCGCAGCGTTGAGTTCCCATGACCTTTGATTCTCTGCCGCGTCTCATTGGGGCGATCGAAACCCAAGACAGCTGGCTCACCCGTCGCCAGTTTCAGCAGCTGCAAGCGTGCTGGCAACGCATTGTGGGGGCGGCGGTGGCGGCGCAAACTCGCCCCATGGGGATTCAGCGCCAAGTGCTTAGCGTCAGCACCTCCAGCTCAGGCTGGGCTCAAAACTTGATGTTTGAACGCGTACGTATTTTAGAAAAGCTCAACGCTGATCTATCCCTGAACCTAACAGACATTCGCTTTTCTACCGCCCAATGGCATACCAAGCCGCGTCACACTACCGGTGAACCGTTATCTGATTCGGCGCGAGTGTGGCGCGAACACCCGAGCCAGTGCGAGGCTGCCCCCTACACCCGTTTGCCCCAAGCCCGCCCAACTACCCCAGACACCGCCTTTCAGCAGTGGGCCCAGTCAGTGCAGCAGCAGGCACAGCATTTGCCACTTTGCCCCCGTTGCCAATGTCATTGCCCGCCCGGCGAGATAGAGCGTTGGTCAGTCTGTGGGCTGTGTGCGGCAGTCGCTTGGTCTACCACGACGCCCTCTTCACCCGTCCCTCCTAACGGGTCTACGGGTTCTAGCGCTTGAGCGCTGCTGATTGTGGAAGGCTCTAGAAGCCTAGGGTTCACGATTCGCGGTCTTAAGTTTAAGGCAGGTCGTGAACCGTAAACCGTAAACCTGAAATCCCTACTGACCTATACAACCTTGGCGCTGGACCTAAAGTATTCGGCCAGAGGCAGCGCGGCGCTGATAGCGCCCCATCCCGGCGTGCCCTAGCCACTCGTCACCATTCACAATCAACTGCCCCCGCAGAAAGACTTTAGCCACCTTGCCCAAGAGGTGAAAGCCTTCGTAGAGGGTGTAGTCCACAAGAGAGTGGTGGGTGCTGGCGCTGAGGGTTTGGGGTTGCGTTGGGTCAAAGAGAACGAGATCGGCATCGCTGCCCACGGCGATCGCCCCCTTGCGGGGAAACATCCCAAACATTTTGGCTGGAGCCGTCGAAGTCAGCTGCACAAAGCGGTTAAGGGTGAGACGTCCTTGGTTAACTCCGCCATCAAACAGCAGCGGCAAGCGAAATTCCACCCCTGGCGCACCGTTGGGGATTCGCTCAAAATTACCGACTCCCATTTGCTTTGACTTATTTAACCCATGGGGGTTCTCGTTAAAACAAAAGGGACAGTGATCGGTCGAAACAATCTGCAAATCATCAAATCGCAGCCCCCGCCATAGGGCCTGCTGGCACTCATGCTCGCGCAATGGCGGAGTCATCACATATTTAGCCGCTTCAAACCCTGGGCGATCGTAGTCTTCGATTGATAGAAATAGATAATGGGGGCAGGTTTCAGCAAACGCAGGAATGCCACGATCGCGCGCTTCTACCACTGAATCGAGGGCTTCTTTAGCCGACAGATGAACCATATACACCGGCACTTCTGCGAGTTCGGCGAGACGAATCGCGCGGTGAGTCGCCTCGGCTTCCATAATGCGGGGGCGCGTGAGGGCATGAAATTTGGGTGAGGTGTTGCCCTGAGCTAGCGCTTCTTCGATCAAAACTTGAATCACCTCACCATTCTCAGCGTGGAGGTTGATCATGCCGCCGTGGGTTCCCACCGCCCGCATAGAGCGAAAGATGTCGCCATCGCTCACCATCAGCACGCCCGGATAGGCCATAAACATCTTGAAGCTCGATACCCCGTCAGCGCTAATTAAATCCGGCAGTTCCGACAGTGAGCCAGGATTGATATCCGTCAAGATGACATGAAAGCCAAAATCAACACAGGCTTGCGGTTCTGCTAACGCTAGCCGCTGATCTAAGGCGTGTTTGGGGCTTTGGCCATGCCGTTGCAGCGCAAAGTCAATAATGGTGGTGGTTCCCCCAAATGCGGCAGCGCGAGTTCCGGTTTCGTAGGTATCTACCGTTTGGGCAGCACCCAGGTCAAATTCCATATGGGTGTGGACGTCGACGCCGCCAGGCAGCACAAGCAAGCCGCTCGCATCATGCACCTGCATCGTGGGTGACGGGTCAAGGTGGCGGGCGATCGCCTCTATCTGCCCACCTCGCACCAACACGTCGGCCACATAGTCATCCACCGCTGTAACAATGCGTCCATTCTGGATCAATACATCATCTGTCATGCCGTCCCCTCATTGACCTGTGCTGTCTGCAATTAAACGCCGACTTTCCCGATTCAGCCTAGGCAACAGGGGGGATGTTCACAATACTTTTTCTAAAGCGTTATATCTCCACAAGACTCAATGTGCTCTGGCTCAATGATGCAATAAGCCGCATAGGCTTGCAGGACGTAACCGCATCAAAACATGCGTAGGCCAGCAGCATACGCAAGACACTTTGTAACTAGGGGAAATCGCCACACCGGGTTAACGCTGCGGCGGGAAGAAGATCACCGGATGCCAACTGCGACGCAGCACCTCGCCCGTAAAGCTAGGAACCGACAGCTCAATCAACTTGCCCATGGAGTGAGACGACAGGGCGATCGCACTAATGTCATACCCCACCGCTACCTCTAAGATCTCATTAATGGCGTTGCCGGTGAGTACCTTGCCTTCCGCTTTTAACCCTAGCGCTTCTAGCTCTGGGACTATTCCAGCTAATGTTTGCTGAGCCGTCTTCATTTCACTTTCTTGCAGGCTGGCATTGCGTCGGGCCACTTCAACAACCCAGCATAATAAACATTGCTTCAACGCCGAATCTGGACTGTTACCTGCCTGTTGTTTAATCCGATCTACGATGTAGCGAGCCGTGTCGCTGCCATCAAACGGCACCAATAGGTAACGAAACAGGTGACGACACCGCAGCGACAGCTCTTCCACTGTATAAGCAGACACAAGCTGAGGCCGCACAATCAACACGGGCACAGATACTCTCTGGCAGAGCCCGACGGTAGTGCTACCGAATACTTTTTCGTTAAGCAAACTGCGGTTGGGCGTACCCAGAATCACCACATCAGCTTTGTGACGCTTCACCATGGCTAAAATGTGATCTTCAGGCTTGCCCCAGTCCACTTCAATGTGAACTTCTGCGCCCTCTGGCACATTCTTCGTTGCCGCTGAGAAGCGATCGCGCACATGCTCCAACCGCTCAGAGCTCGCACGGGGCATAACGTCTCCAGTGATCGGCACCGTACTTACAAACACCAGCTTATTCAAGCCACCCGCCACTAAACTGGGGACAAAATCCACCAGGCGGTGTAGGCCATCCGAAAAATCGGTGCAAATCAGCGCGCTATGAAACATAAACCTTAGCGATGGGTAACGAATGGACGGGGACTAGGTGCTTGCTTCCACAACCCTAACATTTCTCTCCCCAGAACCCATGCTTTGCACACATCAGCAAACGTTATGAGCATCCACTACGTGCCACACGTTTCTCTCTACTCAGTCTTTCTAATCAATTCTTTTATCAAAGCTTATTTGGCTTAAAGCAACCCGCCTAGCTATGCCTAGACGCTAAATTACTCACTACACATTGCTCAAAATTCTATGAACCACGTATGGATTAAGTCACATCGAGCAGACGCCCCAGGCATCCCCAGCTTTATCCTGCGTGAGAAAGAAGCAAGAGAAGGAGGTCGCCAACTGCGACATGGTTGCCTCTAGAGGCTAGGGCCTGATTCGATGCCCCACTGGTGCTTGAGGAAATGCTGATACATGGTCTCTTTCAGCATCATTTGCTCGTAGAGCTTTACTAAAAAGTGCTGAGCTTGTTCGCGGCTCATGTGCTCTACCTGTGTTTCAAACGAGCGCAGACTAAATTGCTGCTCTAGGCTTAGATCCATTTGCTGATCCATAACGGACTCCTTGGTTTCGTGGGTTTGGCCTTACTAACTCAACAGGGACAGAAGCAACCTCTACGCAAGGTAACTCTCCCTACTGAAGGTGATATGAGCCTGATGTTGGTTACCTAGTTTGTGAATTCCATGAAGGGTGCCGCAAACTAAATCCCCTCTATCGGAATATTACAAAAGATAACAATTATTTGACAAAGTTGCCCACCCCCTAAAGTGTACTTCTTCAGATGAAAGCGATTGAGCAGACTCTATAGAACATGCAAGAAAGGCATACGACCCTGGATTAGTGAAGGTTTGAGCCTAGTTAAAGACTCACCCTCAGAGATAGAGCTGCACCAATTATCCGGCATGAGCAATTATGCTCATTGATCAGATTACACGTAGTTTTAACAATTTAAGAAATGTAAAAATGTTCGAGATAAACATATAATCCACTTGACAAACGGGCGATCGCCCATTCCATTGCGCCCACTCAGGCTTTGCAGGATTATGAAAAATGCAGTTGGGGATGTAAAGAATCCTTCAGTTTTCTGAGATGGCATCACTTTCTAGCTGTCGCGCCATGGCATAACGGCTAGAAAGCCCTTTCATTGCAAGAGGTTAAGTCACAGATGCGTCAATGTACGCGTTCTGCCCAATGTTCACTGTGGACAAGCTGACCGTAGTCCACGGTAGTTGAATGCCGAGAGACCTGAGTGTTCAGTAATTAGACCACGGGTCATGTTTCATGGCCCCAGTATGGGGTGCGGTGCTGTCTTACGCACTGGGAAGGTCAGCTATACGTTGAATGAATTTTGGGAGATGTGAGGTTCTGCAACCATAATCACCACAGTGATGTTGTCTCGCCCGCCATTTTCCTTTGCGGCGTTCACCAAGGCCGCAGCCGCATTCTCGCAGGCCTGAATTGTCTTTAGGTGCATGGCAATTAGATGATCTGACAGTTCCTCGGTGAGGCCGTCGCTGCATAGCAGCAGGCGATCGCTCGGTCGCACATCTACAGCTTGCACATCAATGTGGCGCACATCTTCGCGCCCCAAGCATTTTGAAAGAATATGTCGCCAGGGATGCACCCGCGCCTGATCCGTAGTCAAATCCCCAACCTTAATAGCTCGTGCAACCCAAGTATGGTCTTCAGTAATTCGATCTAGCGTGGCTCCACGCAAGCGATAGAGTCGAGAATCCCCAATGTGGGCACACCAGTACTCTTCATCACGACAAATGACGGCTACAGCAGTCGTACCCATATCAGACCGTTCGGGATGCGTGGCCTGGTCTTGTAGAATTGCCTGATTAGCGCCTAGCAATGCTTGCTCTAGCAGCTCCGACGAGGGATGAGCAGTGGCCCAGTGGTCTTCTAAATAGGTGCAAATGGTCTGCGTTGCAATGCGGCTAGCCTCTTGACCGCCTGCGTGCCCACCCATACCATCCGCCACGACAAAAAACCGACCCGCTGGGTCGATATAGAAGTTGTCTTGATTCACAGAGCGGATAAGTCCCGGATCGGTCAGACCCGAGAAAAGGCATTTCATAGCGTCACACGGGAAGAAGGCGAACGGTCGTGTCGTTAATTCTGGTCGTTAGCGTAGTGTGCCCTCAGCAGACTTTGATATTAATCGACTTAACGCAATTCCAGTTAAATCTTGATTAAACTGAAGCTAACGATGCGAGTCCAGATGCACCCAGGGTTAGCCAGTAGCCGACAGATGGTTAAAACATTCGATCGGCACGGTCGATTTTGATCATCAGGCGCACCCAAGCAATCAGGGCGATCGCCGCCATCGCCGCCACAACTGCCGCCTGCCATACTAAACTATTAACGATCAAAATCGTTGCACACAGAGAGAAGGCCCCTGCAAACAACGCATAATGCAACCCCATATTAACGCTGCTTAGCCGCCTCAGCGCTCGATCGGTTTCTTGCGATCGCACCCGCACCCGCACATCACCCCGCTCCAGCTTATCCAGCGTATCTTCGAGGCGACGGGGTAGCCCCAATGCCGAGCTACCAACCTGTGCCGCCTGCCGACTAATCTCGCTCAAAAATGTATTGGTGTCGCTGCTGTTGCCATTTGCCATAATTTGCATCGCAAAAGGTTTTGCGGCCTCCATAAAATTAAAATCTGGATCCAGTCCCTTTCCTACTCCTTCCAGAGTAGAAAATGCCCGCATTACAAACGTAAACGTAGCCGGAAACCGAAAGGGCTGGTCATAAGCAATCTCATAGAGATCCTCGCTGATTTCGGTCACCGATTGCGATTCAAACGGCTGATCCATCAGATTATCCAGAATGTACTGGATTGAACGACGCACTGGCCCCATATCAGGAGTCTCTGCCAGCGCTCCTAGCTCAACGAGGGAGGCCATAACCCGATCTGCATCTCGCTGGGCAATGCCAAAGAAGGTATTCATCAACCGCTCGCGGGTAGCGGGCTGCACCTGCCCCATCATGCCAAAGTCGTAGAAAATCAGAGAGCCATTTAAGCTGACTGCAATGTTGCCCGGATGCGGGTCGGCATGGAAAAACCCATTATTGAGAAGCTGATGCAGATAGGCTTTGGCCCCCAACTGTGCGAGCAACTTTCGATCAAGCCCAGCCGCTTCCAGCGCCTCATAATGGCTGATTTTAATCCCCGGCATGTATTCCAGCGTGAGTGTTCGGGGGCTGCTGTAACGCCAATAGACCCGTGGCACCTGCACCCACTCTTGCTCCCGAAAATTACGTCGGAAGGTATCTGCGTTCCGCCCTTCATTGAGATAGTCAATCTCTTCCCAAAGAATGCGGCAGCACTCTTCATAAATGCCCAACCAATCACGCCCTCGCCCCCAACTGGGATGGCGTTGAAAATAGCCAGCAATGCCTCTAAGAATTGCCAAATCAATTTCAAACAGGCGTTTCAAGCCAGGACGCTGTACCTTGACGACGACCTCTTCCCCAGAATGCAATTGAGCCCGGTGCACCTGACCTAGACTGGCTGCGGCAAGGGGAATTGGATCGAAGCTGCGGTATAACTCTGGAATCGACTTACCCAGATCCCGCTGAATAATGGCCTCTACCTGCTCATAACTAAACGCAGGCACCTTATCTTGAAGCTTCGACAATTCCTCTACAAACTCACTGGGGAATAAATCTGCCCGGGTTGAAAACAGCTGGCCCACCTTAATAAACGTGGGTCCTAAGTCGAGTAAAGTCTCTCGAATCCACACTGCTAGCTTGCGCCGCCGCAAGGCTTTCGCCTCGTCAGTCGCCCCAGTGGTGGGATAGCTCCATGGCTTTTTATAGAGCCATTGGGCGTAAAGCAGCCGCGCCACAAATGTCCAAATGTCTACGTAGCGTCGACGCTGCGAATAGCGATCGCGGTTCCAGCGGTAGGATTTGGCACGACGAACTCTGCCAATAGGGAAAGAAGGGCTAACCACGTCGGGATTTGGAAAGGTCTGGGGCTTATCGGATAGAGGAATGCCAGTCGAGGAATAGGCTTCAGACGCCTCAATAGAGCCAGCCGTGGCGGTTGGTTCTGGACTGAAAGGGGTGGGCGAAGAGGAATTAGAAGGGCCAGACACGCGAGTTTAGAAATAGCTAAAGGGTTTGAAGCCGCAGCACACGATTAATTGGAAAGGCTGCGGTAGGATTGCAACTCGGTGCGGAGCTGAGCAATTTCTGCTCGTAGCTCGTCTACAGTAGCCTGTAAGTCTGGGCCGTTTGCTACATAAAAGCGAGATGGGGGCGTAATTCCTTCCTGCACAACGCGATCTTCTTCGCGATTCGCCTTTTCTAGCACTTGCTCTGTAAAGTTACGTAACCGTTCTCTCTGTTCAGCATCAAACTTGCCCAATTCACTCAACGTATTGGTTACAAGGCTCTCTGTCTGTTCACCAAGGGCTTCGGCCAAGGCACGACCCACAAAAAAAGCATTTATCAGAGGGCTTTTCATAACGATTATTTACGTGACATTCCCGTGAAATTATAACTTGCTTGACCTCATGGTGCCCGATTCACGGCCAAGTTCCACAAGGGATAGGGGTTTCTCTCTCGTTGTCGCAATGCGTCTGGTGGTATGGAACCCTAGCAAGGGTAGGGGGCGATGCAAGAATAGGGGGCAAAGGCTGAGGCAGAAGGGAATTTGGTGGAGATGTGTTCCTTAAATTTAGATATTAATAAACCCCATGGCGTGTGCTTGATACTCAAGCTTGACCGATAAACCTATTGAAGTTTGTGGGTTTAAGTGGGGTGGAATTGAAATCTGTTGGCGTCTATGCGGTTAGTTGAGATTAATTGAAGTTTGTCCGTTTAGTTCTGTCAGTATAGATAAGGCATGGTGCAAGAGGTATGGATGCGGCTGAAGCAATCTGCGACCCGTAGAAAGACAGGGCGATCGCCCCACTTGAGCAAGTCAAACGTGCCATTTCCTCAACGACTGGGAGCTCGCTGGCAATCATTTCATAGCTGGCTAGAAACTCGATGGGTCGCCCCTGCCTACAGTGGGTGGGTGATGTTAGGGCTGGCACTGTTCTTCTTTGCAGCGGCGACCAACACGATGGCAGGGTGGCTCTACGCGATTAGCGGGGTAATGTTTGCGCTGCTGTTGGCGGGGGCATGGTTGCCGGGGCGATCGCTCCGACGGTTAACCGTAACCCGTGACCCCATTTCGCCCGTGAGTGTTGGCGAGTCGCTCACGACTGTGTTGTCGATTTATAACCCAACCCGAACGCCTAAGCTGCTGTTGCAGGGGCGCGACTGGGGGGAGCCTGAGATAGGTGGGTGTGAATCTGTGGCGATCGCCCAGTTACACGTTCGACACAGCTATCGTTGGCAATATCAACGATTGGCCACGCGCCGAGGTGTCTATCAGTGGGCAGAGGTGGATTTGCGAACGGCAGCGCCGCTCGGTCTATTTTGGGTACGGCGATCGCACCAGGCTCATGCTCGCGCCATCGTATACCCCACGGTGTTGCCTCTAACGCGTTGCCCACTGCTCGATACCTTAGGACGAAACAACAGTCCCGTTTTGCAGCGACAAACGCTCGCCAAAGATGCCACTGAAGGCGTGACCCGCACCCTGCGCCCCTATCGCTGGGGCGACCCAACTCGGCTTATTCACTGGCGCACCAGCGCGCGCTACGGTGAATTGCGAGTGCGCGAGTTAGAAACCTTTGCCGATGGGCAAGATGTCATTATTGCCTTAGATAATTCAGCAGACTGGGATGAGGATGCGTTTGAGCAGGCTGTGGTCGCAGCAGCGTCGCTCTACTTTTATGCCCAGCGGCGGGGATTGTCAGTCGGTCTGTGGACGGCAGATGGGGGCTTGCTCAGTGGTCGCGCTACGGCCGCGTTGTTGCCCGATCAGGATGTGCTGCTCACGCTGGCGATGGTTAACCCATTGCAGGGGCTGAAGCGATCGCCCCTGCCATCGCATCCACTGATTTGGCTAACCGCTACTACAGAAACAACGCTACCGAGGGGCAGCCGTCAAGTGGTGTGGCGATCGCCCACATTATCAACAGCCATAGCCAATGCCTCAGCAGATGCCAACGATACGGTGCTGATCGATACGTCACAGCCCCTCCAACCCCAGATTCAGAACGCGCTCAGTCGCTAGTGACGCAGGATTACTACATCGAACCACGACGCTTCAACGCTGCGACCATCTGTCGCTTGACGGCCCCTGCCCACTGATCAAAGCTGTCCAAGTCAATGGATTCTCGAATCACATCGGATGGGTCGGGCGCAGTCGTCTGGGGCTGTTTTTCAGGTTGCCGAGTCATGGAATGTCTCCTCACACGGGGCGCGATTCTACCCCGAAAAAATTTGTCTGCTGCAACAAAATTCTGTATATTCAGATACGGAATACAGCCTCGATCATATATCTTCTTCCAGGCCAATGGATGAAATTTTGAACAGGCCCGGATTAAGCAGAGACGAAGTCTAGCCGCGGCGCGCCCATGGGTTGAATCTGGAATACCCTTGTCTCTACTCAAAGCACAACGCCGCCGCCTCAAAATCACCCACACTTTTAGGGCGCAGCGCGAAGTGAGCGAGCCCTGAATCATTCATTGATGTAAGGCCGATAGCGTTGTTTCCGCTTTACACTGCGGGGCTGAAACAGCCAAACCCCGTACTGCCTGTACTGTAATCAGCACAATTTTAGGCATCTGCTGAACTGACGTTTGATTACTTTAATGACAGCACATTAGAAGCGCTCGTCTTAGATGAGCAGACGGCTATGGCATCCCCACACAGCTTACATCCCAAAAAGCGCGGAGCAATGAGGCCTGCCGAGTGTTGGATCTACCGACTATGAGCACCCCCAACAGCTTCGGCATCCTTATTAAATGCCAGCCCCGTTGAAGAATTCTTGAATTACCTTGTCATTTAGCTTGCAGCTATTGGCCTGAGCCCCTTGTGTCTGTTGAAAATACTCTGCCTGTAGCGCCACAGAAGAGACTAGGCTATGAGCTATTTCTCGAACATCCTGCTTTTCATCTTGGAGAGTAGCCAGACGCTGCTCTAAAGCTTCAATGCGATCCACCAAGGCACGAATCACTTGGGCCTCTGAGTCGGGCAGCCTGCCATGCTCTAACGGCTCAACGCGATCTCCAGAGCGATAGACAACGCGACCGGGCACACCCACGACCGTACAGTCCGAAGGGACATTTCGCAGCACCACCGATCCTGCCCCAATCCGCACGTTGTTACCAATTTCCAAGTTACCTAATACTTTGGCTCCTGCTCCTACGACTACGTTCTCGCCTAGAGTGGGATGGCGCTTGCCGATTTCTTTACCCGTGCCGCCTAGAGTGACACCTTGGTAAATCAGCGCATAGTTGCCCACGATGGCAGTTTCGCCAATCACCACACCCATGCCGTGATCAATGAAAACACCTCGCCCAATTGTGGCACCCGGGTGAATCTCGATGCCTGTGAAAAACCGAGCGATGTGGGACACGAGCCGAGGGAAAAACGGAATGCCAATGCCATAAAGCGCATGGGCCAATCGATGAAGCAGCAGCGCTTGTAGCCCTGGATAACAGAACAGCACCTCCAGCCAGTTACGGGCCGCTGGGTCGCGGTCAAAGATGATGCGAAAGTCTTCGGCAAAGGAATTCAGCACGGCTCTTAATCCTGCGCGTTCGTCAGCAGCAATAAAAGGAACGTCTAATATCTTAACGTTTTGCGCTACCGGGTTGAGGGTGTAGACTCGGGCGATCGCCCGCTGCTGGTGCATGACGCACTCGGCGTGCGAGTCTACGGCTACTTAAAACCACTGCCGTTTGTTCACAGGCATCTAATTCTATTTTTCTGAAAAGACTTAATCATTATTTATGGAAAACAATCCTAGCGGTAGAGCAATCGCTCGTTCGACCCCGGCAAGACTGTGCCACAATGTAAACGGTTTTGCCCGCTCTAGTAAAGAAACATAAAGTAGGCGTACTCATGGAACTCTTGTACCAATATGCCTGGCTTATCCCTGTGCTGCCTCTGGCAGGCGCGATGCTCCTGGGTGTTGGCCTTATCTCCTATAACAAAACGACCAATGCGCTGCGACAGCCTAGCGCGGTGCTAATTGTCTCTCTGATCGGGGCAGCGATGGTCTTTTCCTTTGCGCTGTTGTGGAGTCAGCTTCAAGGCCATCCGTCCTATCATCACTACATCGATTGGGCGTCAGCTGGTGACTTTCACTTGTCAATGGGCTATACGATTGATCACCTGACAGCGCTGATGCTGGTGGTCGTCACTACCGTAGCTTTCTTGGTGATGATTTACACCGATGGCTACATGGCGCATGACCCTAGCTATGTGCGCTTCTATGCCTATTTGAGCTTGTTTAGCTCTTCTATGTTGGGGTTGGTGGTTAGCCCAAACCTGGTGCAGGTCTATGTGTTCTGGGAACTGGTGGGGATGTGTTCCTACCTGTTGATTGGGTTTTGGTACGACCGCAAGGGCGCTGCTGACGCCTGTCAAAAAGCGTTTGTGACCAACCGCGTGGGTGACTTTGGCCTGTTGTTAGGGATTTTGGCTCTCTACTGGGCCACAGGTAGTTTTGAATTTGAGGTGATGGGCGATCGCCTTCAGCAACTCGTCGAATCGGGAGCCTTAAGCGCTGGACTAGCAGCCTTCTTTGCCATTTTGGTGTTTTTAGGGCCAGTGGCAAAATCTGCCCAGTTTCCGCTGCACGTGTGGCTACCTGACGCGATGGAAGGCCCCACCCCAATTTCTGCCCTGATTCACGCCGCTACGATGGTGGCTGCGGGTGTATTTCTGATTGCGCGGATGTACCCTGTGTTTGAGGGCATTCCCGTGGCGATGGATGTGATTGCCTGGACGGGTGCTGTGACAGCATTTTTAGGCGCAACCATTGCGATTACGCAAAACGATATTAAGAAAGGACTCGCGTTTTCTACCATGTCCCAACTGGGCTACATGGTGATGGCGATGGGGGTAGGGGCCTATGGGGCCGGATTATTCCACCTGATGACCCACGCCTACTTTAAAGCCATGTTGTTTTTAGGCTCTGGCTCGGTGATCCATGGCATGGAATCGGTGGTGGGTCACGATCCTATTTTGGCGCAAGATATGCGGCTGATGGGCGGGCTGCGTAAGTACATGCCCTACACCGCGTTCACCTTTTTAATTGGGACGCTAGCTATCAGTGGGATTCCTCCCTTCGCAGGGTTTTGGTCAAAGGATGAGATCTTGGGCTCAACCTTTGCGGTAAACCCCATTCTCTGGGCTATTGGCTTTCTGACCGCAGGGATCACCGCGTTCTACATGTTCCGAATGTACTTCAGCACCTTTGAAGGGGAGTTTCGCGGCAACGATGCAGCGATTAAGCAGCAGCTTAAAAACGAGCAGTTGCAAGCGTTAGGACTGGCGTTTGGCCCGGGCGCGATGAACCCTGCTGAATTGACCGCAGAATCGCCCGATGAAGCGCATGATGGCCATGATGAACACCACAGTGAGTTGCCCCATGAGTCGCCTGCTACTATGGTGTTCCCGCTGGTGGCTCTAGCGTTGCCGTCTATCCTGATTGGACTCGTTGGCACTCCCTTCGGCAATTACTTTGAGGCGTTCATTCATCCCCCTAGCGAGATAGTGGAAGGACTGCCCACGTTCGGCATTCCCGAACATTTTGAATGGGGCGAGTTCTTGACGATGGCGGGCAGTTCCGTGGGCATTGGGTTAATTGGCATTTCCTTTGCGGTGCTGATGTATGTCACCAAAAAGATTGACCCGAGGGCGATCGCCCAATCTATTCAGCCACTCTATCGCCTCTCTCTCAACAAGTGGTACATCGATGACATTTACAACACAGTGTTTGTGAGCGGCGTGCGTGGGTTGGCCAAGCAGGTGCTGGAAGTAGATGTACGCATTGTGGATGGGTTAGTGAACCTAGCCGGTTTTGTGACCCTGGTAACAGGGGAAGGCCTAAAGTACCTGGAAAATGGCAAAGTTCAGTTCTATGCGCTGATCGTGTTTGGCGCAGTACTGGGTCTGGTGCTTGTCTCC
>JBGTOF010000002.1:0-2558 GCA_041742695.1 Elainellales cyanobacterium
ACATTTGGCAGCAATACTGTCGCATTCGGGCAATCGCACCGGGCATTGTGCGCCTACCGCATGGGCGATCGCCCGCCACCTGGCACTGGGCTGATGTGACTGACTTTCGGGCTACGGTGGCCACCGCATTATCGGCCCTGCACCATCCTGGGCTAGAGAAATTAGTGTTGTCTCATGCAGTCGATGCCAAGTCGCCCTTTCCCTTTGACTGGCTACAAACGTTGGATAATCTGCGACAGCTCCATCCCGACTGTTTTGTGTTTTCCACCCGCAATGGGCAAGGGCAAACATTTTTGGGCGCTAGCCCAGAGTTGCTGCTGCGAGTGCACAAGCGGCGGCTCATGACAGATGCACTGGCTGGCTCGGCCCCCCGGGGTGCATCGCGACAGGAGGATACGACCCTGGGCGATCGCCTGCTCAACAGCGCAAAAGAACGCCACGAACACCAGCTGGTAGTTGATTTTTTGCGTGATCGCCTGCAGCAACTCGGCATCACGCCAGAATCAGCAGCGCAGCCTCAACTGCTGAAACTGTCTAACATTCAGCACCTGCACACCCCCATCTGGGGCACCATTCCGGCGCACCGTCACCCGTTAGAGATCCTGGCCATGCTGCACCCCACGCCAGCGGTGGCAGGCATGCCTCGCGATCGCGCCTGTGCGCTGATTCGCCGCTATGAACCCTTTGAGCGATCGCTCTATGCAGCACCCTTAGGCTGGGTCAATAGCGACGGCAACGCCGAATTTATCGTCGGCATCCGCTCCGCGCTGATCAACGGCTGCCACGCCCGGCTGTTTGCCGGGGCGGGCATCGTTGCGGGGTCAGACCCCGATCGAGAACTGGCAGAGGTCAAGCTAAAGCTGCAGGCCCTACTAAAAGCCTTGGTGTAATGTCAGTTCGGCAAATGCACAGCACTGCTCTGTCCGCGGCGCGGGTAAGGCAGCTTAGCGTTGCTTAGGTAACAAGCGGGTGTGGCTAGATCGCTGAACGATGACAATGTCTAGAGCCTACACATCGCCGCGAATCTCTTCGACAACGCCGTCCTTCAAGACGATTTCGACTTGAAGCTTGCTCACCAAGTTATCGCCCTTTTCAAGCCGAAAAAAGCTTTCCATCTGGCCCTGGGGCACTTCTTGCCCATCGCCGAGCAATTGCACCTTTTGCAGCTCTTGCAAAATCTGGTTCTTGCGTTCCAGAATTTCTGTCTTTTTCTGGTTGAGCTGAAGCTGGATATTGCTGATTTGCTGGGCGATCGCCGGATTCACGGCACCCGGCCCCTGCTTCTCCAACTCAGAGATCATCCGCTGCGCCTGGGGCTCTAGCTGCTGCAGTTGCCCATCCAGCTGATTGATTTGGGCCTGAAGCTGCTGCTGAACGTCTTCCTTCCAGCGAGGCGTCACAATGACTTTGATATTAATCGGGCGTTTGAGCAGCAAATGGGGATTGGGAAGATCCATGCGATGACACTAAACTCAGCACAAAAAACGTTGCCAGATGTGGGGAATCGAACGAGAAACCCCACCACTTATGTTGGCTGAATCTCACTGTTGACAGCTGTGAATAGAAAGTCCACCTGTTTTTTGCCAACAGCTTAGTGAAATACCCTGCGGTTACTTAGCCCCAGTCCGGTGGATAAAGTTTCTACGGATAGAGTCGCTAGGAGCCGATGGGATCAGCTAAACATATCGTTGATCATACTGCCATAGTGATCCATCACAACGGGGCGTTTGACTTTTAGAGTTTGGGTCAACATGCCGTTGTCAATGCTAAACGGCTCATCCAACAAGCGGAAGACCCCAATGCGCTCATCCGGGCGATAGCCAGGGCGCTGCGTGACTTCGCGATTGAGCTCTTTGCGGAACAGATCTTGCACCGCCTTGTGAGTTAGATCGGTGCGATCGCCCTCTACCGGCACCCCAGACTGCGTTGCCGCCCACTGTCGCAGGGCCTCATGATTGGGCACAACCAGCGCTGCCAGAGTTTTCTGGTCTTGCCCCACTAGCATAATCTGGTCGATGTACGGGCTGCGCATACAGGCATTTTCAATGGGCAGTGGCTCAATGTTTTCGCCACTCGTCAGCACAATCGTGTCCTTGGCCCGGCCCGAAATAGTGAGGTCACCTTGGGGCGTCGTCCACCCCAGATCGCCCGTATCAAACCAGCCCTCTGCATCAATGGCCTTGTGAGTTGCCTCTGGATTTTTGTAGTAACCCTGCATCACCTGTCGTCCCCGAATCAAGATCAGCCCCTGTTTGCCAACCGGCAAATCGTTTCGGGTTTCCAGATCTACAATGCGGGTTTCGGTGTGGGGCAGCGGCTGCCCATCGGCTCCGCGCAGGTTGCGCTGTGGGCGTCGCACATGCGTGATGGGGGCCGTTTCCGTCAACCCATAGCCACTGAGGATTGTGATATCGACAATTTCAAAGAAGTCTTCCAAATGCTCAGCAATAGAGCCGCCACCGCTCACCACAAATTTCATCTGCCCGCCCAAACCATCTCGAACTTTTTGGTAGACCAGTTTGTTGCCGAGAGCATGCAGCGGGGCGAGGGCTGCCATC
>JBGTOF010000336.1:0-3810 GCA_041742695.1 Elainellales cyanobacterium
CATTGACCCCAACGGCTTGGGGCCAGACAAACCCTCTATTGGCATGGGCTTTCGCGGGATGGATCGCCATATCGGAGTATCCCCCAAACAACCCTCTCTCAGATGGTGATTCGAATTGAGGGGGTTGAGTGCCTACAGCTCCCGTCGGGTCATGCTTTTAGGGTGATTCGAATTGAGACAGAAGAGGAATTGGCTTCAATAATCCAGACATTGTCTGGACAACTCCTGTTGCTATGGTCACACTACGTCAAACTAATTTCGATTAAAGATCGGGCTGTAAATCAGTTTATATCAGAGGTCAAAACAGCGCGCACCTGCTGAGTTTAAGCATCCTGCCAGTCCGTTATAGAAGACATGCGATGCTTATCCTACGGTGGAAATTTGCGATTGGATCGCATCCCAACTAAAAAAATACCCCCATCAGCAGAAGCGCTGGTAAAGGATGCAAGCTACCTACCTTAAAACACGCCGGGATGCAGAGGAATGAGATCGGATGCGGGAATTGTGGCTGTGATCTTATCCTCCTGGGTCGCATCCTGAGTCGAGGGAGGTGCCGTGGAACGGTCTAGCCCTGCGTGGGCTAGGGTGTGCGAGATGACGGCAGCATGGTGATCTGGGAAGTTGGCTCGACACAGCAGCAGATAATCGCCCAGATCGACTAGTGTTCGCAGCGACACTGGCTCAATTGATTGAAACGCTGCTGTCCCTTGCACCCAGGCCATTGCATCGGGCTTTCGTATGAGGGCCACATCGAGCTGCTCGGTGCTTAAGAGACTGGCTATGCCTACCGCATTGATAGCGCGAGTTATCTTGGCTTCGGCTTCTGGCAGGTCGCGATCGAGGATGTCTACCAGGGTGTGGCCTAGGTCAGCGGCAGCGGCATCGCTGCGGTCTATGGCGATGAACATGTGGCGCTGCCGATACACCTTCCATTGGGGAAAGGGGGTATGCCCTACCAGCGGTAGCAGCAGCCAAGACCGCAGGCCTGATTGGATCAGGGTGCGCCGCTTCATAGCGCAGCCCTGGCGGGTGAGGCTTTGGTGGCGGTGGCGGTAGTTTGCACCTGACCGTGTCGCCTAGCCGCTGAACCAGAGGTCTGGAAGATACCTTCTGGCAAAATCATGGATACCAGGTAGTTCGGAACATCGACGACCTGACTAATGCGGAGATCGGCGGCTACGCTACAGACTACGTAAGCCTGCTCTGGCGTTAGCCCATATTCAGCAGTGACATAGTCCACCATTTCAATTGAGGCATTGCGGGCGGCCAGCGTCAGGTCTTCTGACAGGTTTTTGAGCGGTTCGATAACCTCGCTATTGAGGTAGGTATGGTAAGGCGGGATTTCTCCTGCGGCTTTGATGGGCACCCCCATCGTTGCGTGGAAGCTATCAGGCTCTAGCGCCTGCAGCTGGTTGCCGCCAAGGAACTGGGGCATCGTGAAGGCATCGGCTGCCCCTTTTTGGATCTGGGTTGTCATGGTAACGGTCGCGCCCATTTCAATGGCGGTGCCTGAAACTTCCCCATCTCCCTGGGCAAAATGCACGTCACCTACGTACAGGCCGCAGCCATCCACAAAGCAGGGGAACAGAATAGTCGTACCAATCTGCATCTGCTTGACGTCCATGTTGCCACCGTTTTCGCGGGGCGGAATGGTGCGAGCACAGCGATCTCGCTCAGCGCCGTTGACTCCACAGAGATCGGCGGGCAGTGCGCCCGTAGGCAGCGGATTAAGGGCAATACCGCCCACCTCTGCTAGCTGGGCTTCCCGCTCTAGAAACATCTCTAGCTCCGGTTCCCCCGGTAGCACCCCAATTGATCCGGTGAAGCCCGCAAAGGGAATCGTGACCTGGGGAATTTCTTCTGAAGTTGCTTCAGTGGCAGTCAAGTTCCAGTTGGCAATGTAGGGATCGGGAAAGAGGTCACGCAAAAAGCCAAAGCCTGGTGCAATCACGGTGTAGCCGTAGGGGTCGGGCACAATATCTTCAATGGTTACCGCCAACACATCGCCCCTTTCCGCCCCCTCAATAAAAACAGGACCGTTCAGAGGATGCACCTTAGACAGGTCGGCTGCGACCACATCTTCAGGTGTACTGCCCGGCCCAAATGCGCCGTCAAAGGCATCGCGTGCGCCCAGCACAATTCGCTGCTCCGGCACTGCGGTTGCCGCCGCCGGAATATCTGGATGCAGTCGATTGAAGCAGTGAGGATCGTCAGCACAAAACTCACCCACTCTCTCTAGAACGAGGGGCGGGGTTTGACCAAGGGCGGGAAGCGATCGCACCCCTGCCACCCCCGCTAGCAGCACAATTACGCTGACAAAAACTAATACGTTTCGCTTCAACTTGCTCACCAGTTCACACCTCACAACGAATTGGCACCAGCATCCTCAGAGGGGGGATATCGCCTGATGCTGGGAAAGTTGTAGCAAAAACAATTCCTCGGCTGTAGCCAAGTTAGCTACAGTTTGGAATTAAGTCGAGGATTATGAGCGACAATCTCGGATTTGTGCTTTGAGATGCCAGCAAAATTGCCCTAGCAGTAAGGAGAAGTCGCGCGTGGTTCTGCAATCTGATGTTGATTTGGCTGATCGGGCCGTTTCTGTTCACGTCCATTCCCAGAGTCATCAGCCACATTTCTATAGCAATCAGTGCGAAGGGCATACCCATACTCACGGGGTAATCGATCCAGAAATTGCTGCCTCAGATCGCGGCTTGTGGGCAGTGAAATGGTCGTTTGTAGGGCTGATGGTAACTGCAATCTTGCAGGTTGGAATTGTCGCGCGCTCTGGCAGTGTAGCGCTGCTGGCAGATACCTTTCACAACTTTGCCGATGCCGCGACCGCAATTCCTTTGGGGCTGGCATTTTGGCTCAGCCGCCGCACTCCAACTCCCCGGTTTGCCTACGGCTATGGCCGGGTTGAAGATCTGGCCGGGGTGGTTATTGTTGCCATTATTTGCTTGAGTGCCCTGGTCACGGGCTATGAATCGCTCCATCGCTTTCTTCAGCCTCAGCCTATGCAGCAGGTTGGGCTGGTTGTCCTCGCTGCACTGGTTGGGCTTCTGGGCAATGAAATGGTGGCTCGGTTTCGAATTCGGGTTGGTGAGGAGATCAATAGCGCGGCGCTGGTTGCCGATGGCTATCATGCCCGCATGGATGGGCTGACCAGTTTGGCTGTGCTAGTCAGCGCCCTAGGGGCCTGGCTGGGGTTCCCTATTGCTGATCCACTAGTTGGGCTATGCATTACCGGTGTCATCACCAAAATCGTGAGTCAATCGGCCCAATCCGTTTTCACACGGCTCCTAGATGGCGCTGACCCTGAGCTAAGCCACAAAATTTACCATGCTGTTGAACCTGTAGACGGGGTAGCGGTGCGCCTGGTACGCAGCCGCTGGCTTGGGCATCAGCTTCAGGTGCATCTCAAGCTGGTGGTGGCGGCTGATCTCTCGATTGCAGAGAGCGAGATCTTGAAGCAGGCGGTTCGATATCAACTCAGCCAGCACCTGCCCTGTTTGAGGGATTCTGTCATTGAGCTACAGCCAGAACACTAGGCCCCAACCAGTGTCGTAGGGGTCTGACTTCCCCAAAAGGATGCAGTTGTGCTTCCAGGGTATTTGAGCACCAGCCTGGTGCTCAAATTGTTCATCAGGCCAGGCTTCGGCGAAGGTCCGCATATATTTTAGATTGAGTGTGGAAAAACCCTGCATATCAGGAAATTCCTGCTTCAAATCTTTTGCCAAGCGTTCAACGCATATACTCTTGCCGTCTATCGCCACCACTGCGCCGTCGCTTAATTGGGCAATCGACTTGATC
>JBGTOF010000023.1:0-2908 GCA_041742695.1 Elainellales cyanobacterium
GTTTGAAAAGCCCTCTGGAGTTACTTGAACTACCTCAACTACTGAGGAACTGCTACGAAGGAATGAGGGTTTCAAGGAACAATGTGATCCGTACAGGTGGCTTTTGATCCTCAATCTGACCCTTTTAAAACATCCTCTTAGCTCTCTGGTGGGAGGCGGCGCGCTCATTAGTTTTCGCATTGTTCGGGAGTTTGTGCTTGATAACCTCAAAACTCAAATGCTGTTAGAGGTTAAGAACGGAGCATATGAAATCGATAACTGGTTGTCAGAGCGCCGCACTGAAATTGAGACTCTTGCTAACAGTCCCTTAGTACAAGGCATGAATTGGGATCAAGTCGGCCCGTATCTTAAGTCTGAGCAACGGCGCATTGGCGAGTATTCAGTGCTGACGCTGGTGAATCCCGATGGCTCCTATTTCAATACCCAGTTCGATCTCACGACGTTTAATGTGAGCGATCGCCAGTGGTTTCAGCAGGGCATTGTCGGGGAGCCCTCGGTCACAGACCCACTTGTTGCCAGAAGCCTAGGCATTTCTATTGTGAATGTCGCTGTGCCTGTGATGCGCGGGGTAAACACTAGCCCCGTGGGCGTGCTATCAGGGGCCATTTCTACTGATACGGTGACGCAGGTGGTGTCTGCCATTCCAACGCAGCCGGACAGCTATGCCTTTGCGCTCAATTCTGAAGGTGCAGCGATTGTTCACCCTAATCCAGACTATGTGAGCAATACCGATGCCCCAGCCCCCAGCCTTACACGAGCTGACACGGATGATTTAGCGGCGATCGCCACTCAAATGACAGCCCAGCAGGAGGGCGTGCAGGCAGCTCGGCTCGACAATCGCGACTATTTTGTGGCCTATACCCCCCTAGAGCAAGCCGGCTGGTCGATAGCGCTGGCAATTCCTCGGCAAACCATTGAGTCAAAGCTATATCCACTGTATGTGCTGGCAGGGGTGGTAGGTGGGTTGCTGCTGCTGGCAATGGGCGGCGCCTGGCAGCAGCTCAATCTGCTAGAAGAAACTCGGGAGCGTGCTGCACAAGAAGCGCTCAAGAACCGCATTACTACCCGCATCCGCGAAACCCTTGACCTGTCGCTGGTGCTGCAAACTGCCATGACCGATTTAGGGCAACATCTACAGTTTGACCAGGTGCTCTTTGCCTGGTTTTCCCCCACGTCGCAATCGCTCAATATCGCCCAGACCTATCCCGCCAGCAGTTTGCTGACGCTGTCGCCCTTTCGGCCCAAGTCCAGTGAGCCCTTGCCCGCACTGCTGGCCTATGGCAGGGCGCTGCGTCTCTACTCAGCCGAAACCGTCCTCAATCTAGACGCCAACACCTATCGGGCGATCGCCATTTCCCGCAATCCTGACTGTGTGGGTTACCTGATTGGGGTGTGCCATCGGGGCATCAGTTTAGATCAGCAGGCGATGCTGCAATCAGTGAGTGATCAGTTAGCGATCGCCCTCAAACAGGCGGATCTCTATCAGCAAACCCAGCACCAAGTGGCGCTGCTCAACGACACCCTCCACAGCCTCAAAGCGGCTCAACTGCATCTTGTGCAAAGCGAAAAAATGTCGAGTCTCGGGCAGATGGTGGCGGGCATTGCTCACGAAATCAACAACCCAGTCAACTTCATCCACGGCAACATTACCCATGCCAATAGCTATGTCACCGAGCTGCTCGATCTCATTCATCTCTACCAGGCCGAGATCCCTAATCCGAGTAGTGGAGTGCATCAAAAAGCAGCCGAGATTGATCTGGAGTTTGTGCAGCAAGACCTGCCCAAATTGCTCAGCTCAATCCAGTTGGGGGCTCAGCGCATTCGCGACATCGTAGAATCGCTGCGCACGTTTTCACGGCTTGATGAAGCTGAGGTTAAAGCCGTGAACCTGCATGATGGAATCGACAGTACCCTTTTAATCTTGCAGAGCAGCCTCAAGGCCACAGCTACGAAAGCCGACATCACCGTTGCGCGATGTTACGGCAAGCTGCCCTTAGTAGAATGCTACGCTGGGCAACTCAACCAGGTGTTTATGAATGTTCTGAGCAATGCAATTGATGCGCTGCGCCAGGCCCAGGCTGCCAACCCCTCGCATTCTGCGCTCCTCACGATCACCACAGCTCTCACCTCGCCCGACTGGGTTACCATTCGCATTGCCGACAATGGCATCGGCATTGCAGAAGAGACCCTTCCTCGTATTTTTGACCCGTTCTTCACCACTAAGCCAGTGGGCAACGGAACCGGAATGGGCTTGGCTATTAGTTACCAAATTGTGACTGAGCGCCATGGTGGACGCTTAACTTGCCACTCGATCCAAGGGCAGGGTACTGAGGTTGTGATCGAAATTCCAGTGGTTCAAGCTGATGTAGAAGATCCTGCCTAAGGTGAACTAGCTTCTGGCACGTTTCTCGATCAATGGGTTGAGGCAAGGGCGATAGGTCTGATCAATGGGGCGATCGCCCCCACAAAAAAAGCCCTCCCAATTTGGGAGGGCTTTTGATTGAGATTCAAGTATTCGAACATGCCCCAGAGCTGGTCTGGGAGCCTGACCTTAGCTCAGCAGCGCCTTGGCTTTGGCGACCACGTTATCCACGGTATAGCCAAACTTCTCTAGGCAGGTGCCGCCGGGAGCCGAAGCTCCAAAGCGGTCAACGCTAATGGTATCGCCCTCGCTACCCACATACTTGCACCAGCCCATACTAATCCCAGCTTCCACGGCGAGGCGCTTGGTAACGGCCTTGGGCAGCACTGATTCCCGATAGGCGGCATCCTGCGCTTCAAACAAATCCCAGGAGGGCATAGATACGACGCGCACCTTTGTGCCGCCAGAGGCTAGTGTCTCAGCTGCTTGAACGCACAGGTTCACTTCTGAGCCCGTGCCAATCAGAATCAGGTCAGGAGTGCCATC
>JBGTOF010000026.1:0-14346 GCA_041742695.1 Elainellales cyanobacterium
ATGAACGCAACCGTGAGCATCTTGGCAGAAATTCCTGAAGATCTTCATCTATCTTTGCAGGGCTATCTCGACACCCACCCCGACTGGGATCAAGACCGTGTTTTTATTGCAGCGCTATCGCTGTTTTTATTGCAGAATGGCACCAATGAAGCGCCCGGCAGCTCTGTCGGCTATCGACGGGCCGCCCGCGTCTATTTAGACACGTTGTTCAAGCACGCCGTCTAAGCGCCGTCTAACCAGCTAGCTATTTATTCTGGGGTTTCTCTGTCTTGAGGCAGCCTTGGACTATGCTCAAAACCCTCGCCTTGCGGGGGTTTTAATCTATCTGGCCCTTCCTCATGGCGGACTATGCCGCCGTTGCTGACGGGGATTGGTATCTAATCGGTCACAACCCAATCACGGCCCGAATGCCACCTCTCTTTACAGACGCGTACGTTGCAGATCGTTGCAATCCATGAAGTGCTTTGGGTGAGGGGGTTTACCAACGCTATGATCAGAACCGGGAAGAAAGGAACAGGATCATGAGCTACCTCTGGTTTAAAGCGTTTCATATTGTCGGCATTGTCGCCTGGTTTGCGGGCTTATTCTATTTGCCTCGGCTGTTTGTGTATCATGCCGAAGCCTACGAGCAGCCAGAACCGGCTCGCACTATTCTGACGAGTCAATATCAGATTATGGA
Organism: Elainellales cyanobacterium; assembly: GCA_041742695.1. Classification (GTDB taxonomy): domain Bacteria; phylum Cyanobacteriota; class Cyanobacteriia; order Elainellales; family Elainellaceae; genus Kaiparowitsia. The sequence goes on from JBGTOF010000026.1 coordinate 680, forward strand.
GCGGCGGCTCTACAGCATTATCATGACGCCAGCGATGCTCCTCACCATTGCGATGGCGATCGGGCTGGTGTCTACTGAGCCAGAGGTTCTAAAGCAACCCTGGTTTCATGCCAAGATGGCGATTGTGGTTCTGCTGATTGGCTACCATCACTACTGCAAGCGGCTCATGAAAAAGCTAGCCCTAGATGAATGCAAAATGACAGGGCAGCAGTTCCGTTGGTTTAATGAAATTCCTACTGTTTTATTCATTGTGGTCGTGATGCTGGCGGTATTCAAAAACAGCTTGCCGACTGATATTACGGTTTGGGGTATTGCTGGGATGGTAGTTGCGTTTGCGGTGGCGATCCAGCTATATGCCCGAAAGCGGCGACTGGCAAGAGAGCGGGCGGCATCTGAGGAGCCTCTGTCTGATAAGCCGCTGACAGAGGAGAAAGTAGGCAGTGCCGCGTCGTCTTGAATCGGGCGATCGCCCTTCTACCCAACGTTGATGCTTACGATCAAGACGGCGTTTGTGGCACTGGCCACTCCTAATTTGATCGCCATGACGGCGTTCTATCGACAGTTGCTGGGTCAGGAACCCGCTAACCAGATTCCCCAGGTGTATGCTGAGTTTTTGCTTGATGGCATGCGCTTGGGGCTCTTTGTTCCCAGTGGTGCAAATCCTGAATTTCAAGAGCCGATGCCAGGTCGGCTCAGTCTTTGCCTGGAGGTGGCAGATTTAGAGGGGGCGATCGCAACAGTGCAACGGACCTATGCCGCAATTGACCCCGCAGGCTTTAACCCTCGACCATTGGGCGACATTAAAACGGCATCCCACGGGCGAGAAATCTATGCCTATGATCCAGATGGGAATCGAATTATTCTGCACGAGGGCACATAGGGCATGATGTCGATGACAATAGTGCGCTGGCTGATGGCGATCGCCGCTGTTTTGGGTGGAACCGGGGTCGCCGCAGGGGCGTTTGCCTCTCATGCGTTGCGGAGTCGGTTGAGCGATCGCGCCTTAGAAATTTTTGACGTGGGGACTCGCTATCAACTCATCCATGCGCTGGCGCTGCTGCTGGTCGCTGGATTATTGTGGCAAGCTGAAGCCGGGCGATCGCTCTTAACCGCAGCGGGCGTCAGCTTTATCATTGGCACGCTGATCTTCTCTGGCAGTCTGTATGCCCTTAGCCTGAGCGGCATCAAGTGGCTCGGGGCCATTACTCCCCTCGGCGGCGCAGGCTTGTTGATCGGGTGGCTTTGTTTGCTGATTGCAGCATTCAGTATTAAATAGAGGGCGATCGCTCTCCTGAGTCTGCTACCCCAGATGTAGCAGACTTTCGGCTACAGGGATTTTGTTTGAGTCCATGGCTGCTGTGCCCAAGCGTTGTTTCTACCTCACAGCGCAGGACGAAAATAACGCTATCGATCTCCAATAGTTGCCACACGCCTAAAAAAAAGCGGTGAAAGGTAGATAAATCTGACCTTTCACCGACACCCTGTTGAGTTGGGTTCACCTTCAGTACAAATACGCTAAAGCCCGCACAGAGATACCTTTAGACGCAAGACGGCCGAAGCAATTTCAGCGGATTGGCTTACCCCTTCCGGCCAATACCCACATAGCGGAAGCCAGCGGACTCTAGGGCATCTTGGTCGAGGAAATTGCGACCGTCGATAATGACCGGATTATTCATTAGCTTTGACACTTTTGCAAAGTCAATATTCTTGAATTCTTTCCAATCGGTCACGAGCACCAACGCATCACAGCCATCGGCCAAGCGCTCAGGGTCGGTCTCCACACTAACGTTTGACAACCCGTGCCGCATCCCAGTCTGCGCGACTAAAGGATCATAAGCTTTAACTTTGGCACCCAAGCGGGTTAGCTGCTCAATCAAATCTAGCGCAGGTGCATCGCGCATATCGTCGGTATCTGGCTTAAAGGTCAGCCCCAAGAGTCCTACGGTTTTCCCTTTCAAGATTTTGAGCACTTGCTGCAGTTTTTCTACGGCAATCATGCGCTGGCGGCGGTTCACGCTGACGGCTGCCTTAAGCAATTCTGCTTCATAGCCATAGTCATCCGCTGTATGAACCAGCGCAGACACATCTTTGGGGAAACAAGAGCCACCCCAGCCAATGCCTGCCTGCAAAAACTTGCTGCCAATGCGAGAATCCAACCCAATTCCTCGGGCTACTTGGGTGACATCGGCACCCACGCGATCGCAAATGTTTGCAACTTCATTAATAAAGCTGATTTTGGTGGCTAGGAATGCATTTGAGGCATATTTCACCATTTCGGCAGAGCTGATGTCAGTCACCACCACTGGCACTGTTGGCCCGCTCTTGTCTTCGGCAAATTGACGAGACACAATTGGCGCATACAACTCCTTCATCATGGCGATCGCCCGGGAACTGGTGCTGCCCAACACAATCCGGTCAGGATTAAAGGTATCCAATACCGCTGAACCCTCTCGCAGAAACTCAGGATTGCTGACCACGTCAAAATCCGCTTCGATCCCGGGTGTGGCAACCGCGACCCCGCCACCCGCGGGCACTGCCGCCTGCTGACGCTCTGCCACGCCATCCATCACAATCATCCGCACCCAGTCTCCAGAGCCAATTGGCACGGTAGACTTGTTCACAATCACCTTATACCCCCCATTCAGGTGCGCTCCAATGCCGCGCGCCACTGCTTCTACATAGCGTGTATCGCTCTCACCTGTGGGTAGAGGGGGTGTTCCTACCGCAATAAACAGAATTTCACCGTGGGTCACACCTGCCGCTAAGTCAGACGTAAACTGAATCCGACCTTCCTGAAGGGAAGATGTCATTAAATCAGACAACCCCGGTTCATAAATTGGGGACTGTCCCGACGTCATCAGTTTGACTTTTTCTTCATTATTGTCAACGCAGATCACATCATGCCCGATATGAGCTAAGCAAACACCGGTCACCAGTCCAACGTATCCTGTTCCAATAACACAAACTCGCATGGATTTTTAACCTCTTACGAAAACAGGTAATGGGAAACAATGTGCAAGGGGGAGCACTGAGTTTCGGCCTTTAGATCAGCTCTATACAACAGATGCTGAAGGAACAGCCGCCACCCGATCACCCATCCGTGCACTAAAGTCATCAACAGTTAACTTTAGGCCTTCGCTAAGTTGCACGGTCGGCTCCCAGCCAAGATGGGTTTTTGCACGAGTGATATCCGGCTGACGACGGCGTGGGTCATCCTGGGGCAAGGGCTCATACTTCAGATCAAGGGATGGATTCACCATATCTCTCACAGCTTCAGCAAGCTGCAAAATTGTATATTCTCCAGGGTTCCCCAAATTGACCGGCCCGATATAGTCTCCATTCATTAATCGCATCAGCCCTTCAACCAAATCTGAAACGTAGCAGAAGCTACGAGTCTGAGAGCCATCACCATAAATCGTCAGTGAGTTGCCTTGAAGCGCTTGCACTACAAAATTGCTGACCACTCGACCATCGTTTTCTAACATGCGTGGGCCGTAGGTGTTGAAAATACGCGCCACGCGAATTTCTACGTCATTTTGGCGGTGGTAGTCAAATGCCAATGTTTCTGCAACGCGCTTGCCCTCGTCATAGCAACTGCGGATGCCGATTGGGTTTACGTTGCCCCGATATTCTTCGACTTGAGGATGAACCTCAGGATCTCCATAGACTTCAGACGTTGAGGCCAGCAAAAAGCGCGCTTTGATGCGCTTGGCGAGGCCCAACATGTTTAAGGTGCCCATCACATTGGTTTTGATGGTCTTAACGGGATTGTATTGATAATGTACCGGAGACGCTGGACAGGCTAGATGATAGATTTGGTCTACCTCTAGCCGAATCGGCTCCGTAATGTCGTGGCGGATCAATTCAAAATAAGGATTATCCATCCACTTCAAAATATTGCGCTTGTGCCCAGTGTAAAAGTTGTCAAGACAGACAACTTCGTTCCCCTGGTTCATCAAACGGTCGATGAGATGAGAACCAATAAACCCTGCGCCACCAGTAACTAGAATTCGCATAGCTCTGTGTTGAATGGGACAAAGAAGACGTTGCATCAGCTATCAGCGACGGACATTGGAACTGGATGTTGCAGGGACGTGCCGCCTAAGCGGCACCCATGGCAACGACTGGCCCCAACCGTATTTCTAACCACTATGAATTTAAGTAAGGTCAATACGCCGCCGTATTATTACTGATTTGCTTAGCAAAGTATACCTAGCTGAGATAGAGGATCGGGTAATTCCTGTAGCAGTTCATTAAAACTTCAACTCTGGGTGAATCCAGATTGAAGCCCTTCACCCAGACTGAGCTTTATTTGCAGCGTTTTCAATATACACAGCTATTGCAGTGACTGCCTTACGCGAAAATTTCTATAACGTTAGCTCAGATTTTAGGAGTTTGGGGCTCCGGGGTTTAGAGCAACGGGTAAAACCCTGAATCTGTCGTGCTTTATGTCTAATTGACCCACAGCTACTTCAAGCGTTGAAGCCTCAGAATTTAGATTGCTCACAAAATGGTCGTTGGGATACTTTAAACAGCCAATATATCGATATCGGAAAACAGCCAGTATATCGATATCGGACACCAAAACCAAAGGAAAATGCTATTACTCGGTAATGGTTATTCCAGAAATGCTTTGGCCTGGTTAACCTTCTGACTTTTACTCAAGGTTAGATCCTGTCTTCAATGTGTCTCGAACTTGGCGATAGAGGTCTTCTACTAGCTGCTGATCTCGCACTTGAGACAGTCCTTCATAGCTACCTTGTAAAATCATTTCAGCTTGCTGTTCTAAAACGATTCGATCATGAGGACGATGGGTGCAGCTACCAATTTGGGCGATCGCCCTCAATAGATGCAGCGTCACAGCAATATCTGCTTTTCCGTAATGACGAATTTGATCAAATGCAATATTAACGAGATGATCAAAGGCCAAAGGTTTAGCAATGATTCGTAATTTGTGTTCTTCATCGTAGCGATACGCTGAGGGAAGTTTGCGTTCAGCCAAACGCGATAGACCCGCACCCAGACGATCGATACATCGAATTGCCGTGAATGGATCGTTGATGCCAGGGGAAAGCGTACGCAAGGCAATTTCGACTAATTGGTTAATTGGAAACTCTATATCTTGTTGCTCTGTTCGCTCGCTACCCAATAAAAATGCACGATTAATTTCGTGAGTTAATTTTTGGTTGACCTGGCCTTGTGGATATACCCGAATAATGCTGTTGCCTTTGGCTATAAACTTTCCTGGCCTGAGTGGCAGGTATAGCAACAACTTATATCGGCAGGCTAACTTCAACAACAATTGGTCATCAATAACTTGCAAATAGCCTGTTTGAGTAGATTTAATCGCGCAAGCTTGGGCATTAAATTCTTCAGGAATTGCTTCGGCCGAGTGATATATATCTTCTAATTCTGCTTGTCCAATCTCGTCTGGAAACAGGCGATCAATTGCGGCATCTAGCTCACTAGCGACATCTGCAATCACATGAGATGCTTGAATAATGGTTGAGGCATGATGAATGAAGTAAATCAGCACTCCTATACTGGCGATAGCTAGCAGGATGCTAATGGTGACTGCAAACTGGGGTACAAAATAGTCATAATTTTCCCCATGAATCCTTCGCAGGACCAACAAACAGTATAGAAACGTCGCAATGAACGTGCCTAAGACAATTTGGTTTCCTTTATCTTGCATGAAATTTCGCAGCAGGCGCGGCCCAAAGTTAGATGCGGCAAGCTGCAACGCAACAATTGTGATGGAAAAGGCGGTTGCGGCGACAGTCATCATTGAACTGGCGATCGCAGACAGTAATCCCCTTGCTCCATCTGGCCCACCGCCATAAATCCACCTAATTTCTCCCGTCTGAATTGCGTCTGTTTGATCAATGGCTAACATCGCAAACGCCAACACCATACCTGCCAACGCCATCAAGCTGGGCAAAAACCAATAGCTTGACTGCAATGAATCCCAAAATTTGCTGAGCTTAACACTTCTCATCTATATATTTGCCTATTAAATAAACGTACCTATTCTGTTGAACTCATTGCTCTGACTGTTGTTGAAGCCCACTGTAGCAATGGTTGAGTTGTTTCAGGCAAGGTATTATATATCTCGCATGACAATGCATCTATAAAAGTCTAAACACTAATTAGGGCTTAACGTCCTATGTCAATAGGAAGAGACTTAATTATGGAGAATCTAGGGTGACCCTGGTGTTGAACGTCATGGGCTCGAATTGACATGCGTTCGATAGCGTTGTTTCGGTCTCACAGTGGGGGGCTGAAATAACACTATCCCGTGATACTTGCGCTGTAGGCAGAACGATTGTAAGAATTTGCAGAGTCGCTGAGATCCTACAGTTGATTGGGAGGGTCAAGCACGGTCACGGTCACTAGATGTGTAACGTTGATGCGTTGCGCAATTAAGGGAGTTTGAATAGTCTGAGTCAACCGATCGCGAATAATTTCATTGAGTTCTGCTGCGTCGGGCGATCGCTGCACACACATAACATTCAATAATGTATTCTGTCCTGAAATGTCTGAGCGGGTGAAGCCACATCAGATTCCACTAATTGAGCTGACGGATCTTGTTCAATGACCTGATGCACTTCAGCATTAGCCTGCTGGGCAAGGCTAGCCCATTCTAAATTTGGCAGATCATTAAGCGGATCATTAAATGGTTAGGTCAATCATCCGGTCATGTTGTAGACCTGTGGTTATTCTTGTCAGAGCCAAGTAGCGTCAGGCAATTTTGGATAGTTAACCACAGGTCTAGCTTACCATCGCCTTACGCCATACTGCTGCGGACTCAGACCGATGAATTATTCAGCATAAAAAAATCCCTAATCTGGATACCTGTTGAGTCACGCGCGTTGAAATTAGGAGTTTACCTGGGGACTTATGCTTGGGTTTGACCTGAAATCACTGCCGTATTAACTAATGCCCTAGCAGTCGTTACGCAAATAGGCAGACTCTTTAGAGGCTGGTCGACTGACAAAACTATTAAACCCTAAGGCATTGCTGAATGAAGATATGAATTTAAAAGTCCGCCCTAGCCCTAGCCCTCTCTCAAAGGGCTAGGGATCCAGAGTTCTAGCACCCTTCTCCCTAGGAAGAAGGGTTGGGGATGAGGATAAATCATACTTGGATTCAGCAACGCCAACCCTAAAACTTTCATAGCTCAGATTTCAATGTCACTCAACCTGCGAACCCACCTTTATCGTGGGTTAAGCAGAGCCGAAACCTAACGCTCATAAGACTTTTAGTCCATTAGCTATCTAGAGAATTGTCTAGGGATACTGTCTTGGCTTTCAGCAAATTAGCGCGCTATCGGCAGAGAGACTACGGGCTGGCTTCGGGAGGGGCGGCTTCTTCGAAAGGGGGGGGAGCTGCCTCTTGCCCAACGGGGGCAGGTGCCACTTCAGGGGGTGCCTCAGGGGGTGCTTGGGGCAGCACTTCGGCGGGCGGCACCTCTGCAGGAGGGGCTTCTGCTTCGGGCTCACCGGGGGCTGCGTCAGCTGGAGCAGCGGGCGATGCCTCGGGGGTTGGTGCGACTTGGGTTTCTGCGGGGGGTGTGCCCAGAATGCTGGCATCGCCATCCACATAAAAGAGACCTGCAGCGGCGGCGGTCATAATGGTGGCGAGGGTTCCAACAAAGAGTGCTTTCCAGCCGAGGGACGCGATCTCGCGGCGGCGAGTCGGAATCAGGGCACTGATACCTCCCACAAAGATGCCCACAGAAGCAAGGTGGGCAAATCCCGATAGGGCATAGCTGATGATCACCAGCGCGCGATCGCTCAATTCCCCAGTGGCTGACGCGATCGCGAGTTCCTGATAGGGCGGGATGGCGGTTTCGAATAGGCGCCGCCCAATAATGACCGAGGAGCGCCACAGTTCATCCCACTCTAGCGATACGCCAGTGAGCACTGTAAGCGGCATAAATAGAATGCCGAGTAGATTTTGCAACGTAATCACTGCAAAGAAGTCGCCCAAAATACCGGGCAAATTCGCTAGCCCTGCAAACACTTGGTTAATGAGATAAACAAATGCCAGAATCAAAATCAGCACGGCGGCAATAGAGACGGCCATTTTCACCCCATCGAGTGCGCCGACGATAGCGGCATCGAGCGGGCTAACGCGCTCCTTTCGGGCAGTCTCTGCGTGTGTATGGGTAGTGCGATCGCCCACCAAATGTGCCTCTTCATCTAACATATCGGCTGGCACATCTTGGCCTGTGGTGTCTTCCGGAATTCCCCCTGCAGTGAGGGGCACACCCGTTTCTGGCAGCATGATTTTTGACAGCACAAAGCAGGCGGGAATCGACATGATGGAGGAAGAGACAAGGTGCCCCGCAATGTTCGGAAATACATCGCGCAGGACCCCGGCATAGACGGCCAGAGTCGAGGAGGCCGAGGTGCCAAAACAGCAGGACAAGACGGTCAGAAGTTCGCTGCGGGTCATTCGGCTGAGAAATGGTTTAACGGCGATCGCCGACTCAATCCCCACAAAGATATTGGCAGCGCCGCTGAGGGATTCTGCCCCGCTGAGCCGCATGGTGCGATAAAAAATCCAGGCGAAGAAGGCTGTGATCTTCTGCATAATCCCCAGGTTGTAGAGCAGCGCCATAAATCCAGAGAAAAAGATCACCGCTGGCAACACCCGAAAGGCAAACACATAGCCCAACTGAACGGCGCACAATCCCGGCAACACTTCTCCGGCCGACAGCGGGGGGCAGGTCGCGCCCTCTGCTGGAGGGCTGAGCAGCAGAGGCGGCCCGTTCGGCGGCACTAAGTCGCGACCAAACACAAAACGCGCGCCAAAGTCTACCGCTTCGAACAGCACGTCGAAAGAGTTGCCAAATATTTCAACTAGACCACGGGTAAAGGGAACCCGAAACACAAAGAACCCTAGCACCAGCTGTAGCATGATGCCAGTAATGGCAATCCGCCAAGGGAAGAGGCGCAAGCTGCGTTTTTCAGAAAACGCCCAAGCTACCAAACACAAGCCCACGATCCCCACTAGGGACATTAAATTGAGAAACCCCATTTGGCAGAAGCCTCCGCGACTGGCAAGCAAACACGCCTGAATTCTAATCTAAGACGTTCCAGAATTTTCACCATTTTTATGAAACGGAGGATTCGGGCAAGGCTGCTCCCCTTGATCAACGCGTGAGAACGCTAGGCTAGATCTGGATTAACAACGGCTCTCAGCCCTTGGCCTGACTGGAATACTAGATGGGGTGCGGGCAGTATGATGGGCAATCAGCGTTAGGATAAGGGTGTCTTCCTTACCTGCTTTATTTGGGCGATCGCCTATGGATGCTTTTGCTCCCGTTCCGCCAGCGTGGACTGAGCCAGCCGTGCATGCCGTTGAGTTTTGTTGCCCTCAGTGTCGAGCGGCGGCCACTGAAGCGCACCAAGTGTGGATGAATCGGCGATCGCCCGTCTTTACAGAAGATCAGGGTCGCAAGTGGCAAGAATTTTATCGCTGCAATTGCGGCACCGCCTGGTGGGCATGGAGTAGCGATCGCCCGCCTAGCGACCTCGCCAAACCCGACTCGCCCGAGCCCATGTGGTGGCTTGATCGCGGCATTGGAGACATGTAGCAATCCCAGACAGCACCATACGGAGCTTGCCGTATGGAAAACTCTGAAGACTCATCCCCCCAGGGTCTGGCGCAGTTGGATGAGGCCGAGGGCGATCGCGCCACTCATTAGAGCTGCAGCGGGCACTGTCGCCCCCCAGGCTAGCGCAATGGGCCGCAGCGTTTTTCCCTGAATGGCAGATGCGTGGGATGGGGTCACCGCCCGCCGCGCCAGCCCCACACCGACCACAGCTCCAACCAGCGCATGAGACGTTGACACGGGGAGCCCCAGCCTGCTCGCAAGCAGCACCGTGGCAGCAGTGGCAAACTCGGCGGCAAAGCCCTGACTTGGGTCGAGCTGCAAAATGTCCTTGCCGACGGTTTGAATCACCCGTCCCCCCGCCATCGTCAACCCCAGCACAATGCCCCCCGCGCCCAAGCCCAACACCCATAGCGGCAGCGATGCAGAATGGAGCGGCACCTGCTGAGTCTGCTGAATGGTCAGAATAACCGAGAGCGGGGCAATGGCATTGCCCACATCATTAGACCCATGGGCAAAGGCAACGCAGCCCGCCGTCACAATCTGCAAGCGGGCAAAACCGGCCTGCACAGACCCACTGCGAAATGTGGCAAAGGTCAGTATGCCCACGGCGATCGCACCCAGCCCCAGCGGCAGCAATGGCGACACCGTTCCATCAGATGCCATGCGGAGGGGAAGGGCGATCGCCATCTGAGGCCAAATTACAGAGCCCATTACCGTCACCCATCCACTACAGAGCCAAGGCAGCCATTCGTATAACTGCGCTAGGGGACGCGGAGCCGTCAGAATCCATCGCTCAATTGTGGAGTAGAGAGCCGCGGCGATCGCCCCGCTCAGCAGGGGCGTCACCACCCACGCGAGAGAAATGCTGCCGACGACTGACCAATGGACGACCGCGGCCCCGGCACTCACTACGCCAAACCCGGCGATCGCCCCGACCACTGCATGAGACAGGGACACCGGCATCCGCAACCATGTGGCAAGTTGCAGCCATACTCCAGCCGCCAGCAGCACTGCGACCATCCCCGTCGCCAGCAGTTGGGGCTGTGGGGCAAAGGTGGACACGTCTAGCACATCTGTTGCGAGGGTGCTGGTCACCCTTGCCCCTAGCAGCAGCGCCCCTAATAGCTCCATCACAGCAGCTATCGCCATGGCCTGCCGCAGCGACAGAGCCCCTGAGCCAACCGATGTGCCCATTGAATTCGCGACATCGTTCGCACCCAGATTCCAGGCGACGTAAAATGCTAAGGCGCATATCAATCCGAGTTCAATCATTAGTGGGATTACAGTCAGCGTTTTGGGCGATTATCCAAAACCTAAGGCTCACTCCAGGATCTGAAACGTTCTAAGAAGTAGCATTCAGGTCATGAGGTCGCAAGGGAACAGACTGCATTCCCCACTCCCTCATGACAAAAGCTCTAGAGACTTTTCAAACCGAGGAGAGTATCGTATGGGCTAAAGTTTTGGCTACTCTAGAGTTTAGATCCTCTCAGGGTTAGAGGATTGCGCGATCGCCCTATCAGCGATTGCGCATAAATAATGCAAGCCTGCAGTCTCAACCATCGCACCAAGGCTTACGCTTCGACTGTAGCGTTGTAGTCCGCGCTCTATCCGGCTCTATCATGACTTCTTCCTTTCCTGCACCGGCTACATCCACTGAGCAGACTGTGACTTTGCGCGTGGCGATCGCCCGGCTAAAACGCCCTATTACGACAGCGCTACAGCGCGGCTATACTCATGCAGATGTCGCAACACTGCTATCCCAAAGCGGCATTCCCGTTTCTGCGAACTCGCTTCGCTACTACCTGCGGGCGATCGCCCAACCCGCTCGCCCCGCCCGATCGGCCTCTGCATCTCGGCCTGCCCCGCCTCAAACGGTGCCGTCGCTAAAACAAGCGCTGTCAGCACCAACCTCTCGCCTACGCCGCAACGTAGAAGATGTGATGGATTATCTGCTCGACGATGCTGTTCTCTGAAGCATTGTCTTGCAGGATAGATCTGCTGGTGGATATCGATAGAGCTAATGGGTCTTGACCCATGCCTAGCAGGATGGAAAGAAAACTAGAGTGGGCGATCGCTCTGTGGAATTTATTACGATACGGCCTGGCTATAGGTAGCGCCGTTGCGCCCATAGCGCTGTGCAGTGGCCCGCATATATTCCACATTGAACCGATAGCCGACATTTCGCACGGTCTGAATCAGATTTGGATGCCGTGGGTCATCTTCAATTTTTTTCCGCAGCGACAGCACGTGCGTATCGACTGTGCGGTGATTGTCAATTTCATCGGGCCAAGCCTTTCTCAGCAGTTCAGCTCGGCTCAGCGGCAAGCCTCCCGCCTGGGCCAGCACATACAGCAGGCTAAACTCTTGCGGTGTTAGGTCAACGACTTCCCCTTTAAAGTAGACCCGGCGTTGCACCAAATCGATTCTCAGGTCGCCATACTCCATGAGCGTTGAGGCTGGCATAGCGCGATTGCGGCGAATCAGGGCATCAACCCGCGCCAAAAATTCTTGCATTCCAAAGGGCTTTGCAAGGTAATCATCGGCTCCGGCGCGCAGGCCAGTCACCACATCAACCTCAGTACCGCGTGCCGAAAGAATCATCATCAGCGGCTGATAGTTTTGGTACAGCCAGCGGCAAAATTCTAAGCCGTCGCCTTCGGTCAGATCAATGTCGAGCACGAGCACGCGGGGCTGGCGATTGAGAAAGATGTCTCGGCCCTGCTGCAAATTTGCAGCCTGGTGCACCGTGAAGCCTGCCTGTTGCAAGTGCCAGCTAAGGAGCGATCGCAGGTGAGGATTGCCCTCAACAACTTGAATGCCATTGGTTGCCACGGCGCTCTAGATCCCCAGCAGGGTTACCTTCCTAAACTTAACAGAGCCCTCCCTAAGGTTTTGTAAACCCCGTTACGTGGTCTGGGCGTTCAGGCGGCGGATTGGCTTCGGCAGAAGTAGATTGGCAGCATTCTGCTTAAAGATGACCATTTAGCTCAGAGGATGCTTGAAAAGATTGGAAGCGTCAAATTTTACGCTAGACGTCTGAGCATAATGCGGATCATGGAAAGGTAGATCAAGGTCTCCGATGTCTCTGGTAGTAATTCGTAGTCTCTGACCAATCGCCTGCACCCCATCAGCCAACCGAACGTTCGTTCTACAACCCATCTCTTTTTGAGCAACGTAAAGCCTTTGGTTTGCTCAGGTCGCAGGACGACTTGCACAATCCAACGACAAACATCCATCACCCACGTTAGAAAGGGTGCGCCATCGAACCCACCATCTACCCAGATGGTGGTTAAGCGTGAAACCTTTTTCCCCATGCGTTTGACTCGTTTGAGGACACGTTTCCCCCCTTCGCGTTCCCCCAAGTTTGCCGCACTCACAAACACTCGCAAAACCAGCCCCAACGTATCTACCGTTAAAAATCGTTTGCGTCCTGTGAGCAGTTTGCCGCCATCAAAGCCAACCTGCTGATGGACTCCTGCTGCACTCTTGACGCTTTGGCTATCGATGATCGCCTCCGATGGACTCGGATGGCGTTCAGCTTCGATGCGGACCCACTCGTGCAACTGGTCATGAATTGAAATCCAGGTTCCGTTCAATCGCCAGTTGCGGAAGTACGTGTACACGGTCTGCCAGGCGGGGAAATCCCTAGGTAAAGAACGCCAACGGCAGCCTTCAACCAGAACATAGAAAATGGCGTTCAGGATCTCCCACAAGTCAACGCTGCGAGGGCGACCTCCGGGCTTTGCTGCTGGAATGAACTCACTCAACACTTCATATTGAGCACGGGTTAGGTTGCTGGGATATGCTTTACGCATCTGACTCACTCAGGGCTGTAGATATTTGCTATTCGCAGCCTACACTGAGTGAGCTTTTTTACGACTTTCCTGACTTTTCAAACACCCTCTTAGCGTTTCTCAGCGTCTGCCCCCATGACACCCCCACTCAAGATCGCCCTGTTCACCTATTCCACAAAGCCCCGTGGCAGCGTGATACACACGTTAGAACTGGCCGCAGCGCTAGCGGCACTCGGGCATGATGTCTG
>JBGTOF010000027.1:0-2352 GCA_041742695.1 Elainellales cyanobacterium
CTAGAGGCCGTGGATCCAGTGGTGCGATCGCGGATCATGCCGGGCAAGGCAACCGTGCCTGTGAACTATTACTATCAGGCGTTTGAGGCGGCGGTGCAGGTGTTTGGCTGGGGACAGGTGAGCACCTATTTGCTGGCAGGACTAGGCGACAGTGTAGAAACGTTGGTCGAAGCCAGCGATCGCCTGATTTCCCTTGGCGTTTATCCCTTTGTGGTGCCCTTTGTGCCCATCACCGATACTCCCTTGGCGGCCCATCCTGCCCCCAGCAGCGACATGATGATGACCCTCTATCAACAGGTGGGGCAGCAGTTGCGACAGGCGGGATTGTCGTCCGCCAACATCAAGGCCGGATGCGCTAAATGCGGCGCATGCTCGGCACTCTCGACGTTTGAATAATCTTCAACTCTGCCGAGACCGCCTGTGGAGACGAACAGTTTGCGCCCTCGGGTTTATCATCGTGTCTCTGTTTCTTCCCTCTCACTCTCCCATCCCTGTATAAGAGGAACTGCGTCCTATGACAAGCGATCGCTACCGCTTTATGTTGGCGCTAACAGGCGCTGATATCCAGGCTTACTTTGACCTGCGGCGCACTATTTTTTGCGAAGAGCAAGGCATCTTTGAAGACACCGATACCGACTCGACAGATCGGCAGGCGTATCCCATCATCGCGGTAGATCACCACGCGGATAATCGAGTCGTGGGCGTGGTGCGCATCTATGAGTCAGAGCCCCGTCAATGGTATGGTGGGCGGCTAGGCGTTCACGCAGACTATCGTCGCGTGGGGCGCATTGGCAAAGGGCTGATTCACAAGGCTGTCACCACGGCGAATACCTGGGGATGCGATCGCTTTTTGGCTACAGTGCAGCAGCAAAATGTGCGCTTTTTTCAACGGTTGCACTGGCAGCCGTTACAAGAAATAGAGGTGTGCGATCGCCCCCATCACCTCATGGAAGCTGAGCTAGACTTCTATCCCCCCGGCAGCGAGCCTCGCCCAGCCCTGCGCCACCCCACCCAGGTCGCTTCCTAACCCCAATACTTTCTTGGAGAATAGATGCAGAGGAATGGGTATCACCCCATACTCAAGGCATCCCTTAATACTTCTGGCCTTCTATCTATAGTCACCGTCTAGAGAAACGGCATACGGTGGAATGAATTCATGGCTTCGCTATCTGCCCTAGCAGATACCCTGCGACAAACGCTCGGCATTCTGCATAAACAAGATATTCAAACTGCAGCTGCCAAACTGGGCACTCAGCACCAGGGAACCAGGATCTTGCTAGGCGACGACTGTGCGGCCATTCCCGATGGGGAAGGCTATTTGCTGCTGGCGGCAGAGGGGCTGCTGCCAGCCCTCGTCGAAGCAGAGCCGTGGTTTGCCGGGTGGTGCGCCATTTTGGTCAATGTCAGCGATATCTATGCCATGGGCGGGCGACCGATTGCCGTAGTGGATGCCGTCTGGAGTCGCTCAAGGGAAGCTAGCCAGCCGCTGTGGGATGGGATGCACGCTGCGTCTCAGGTGTTTAACGTGCCGATTGTAGGGGGACACTCCAACAGCCACAGCCCCTACATGGCGCTCTCTGCAGCCATGCTGGGGCGGGCAACGCAGCTGATCAGCAGTTTCACAGCCCAGCCGGGTGATGTGCTGCTGTTGGTCAGCAATATGTATGGCAAGCTGCATCCCCGCTTTCCATGTTGGGATGCAGCCACGGAGGCGGACCCAGTCTTGCTGCGATCGCACCTAGAGTTACTGCCGCAGTTGGCAGAAACGGGGCTGTGTGATGCCGGTAAGGACATCAGCATGGGCGGCATTGTGGGCACGCTATTGATGCTGCTAGAAACGTCGGGTTGCGGCGCGGTATTAGAGGTGGATCGCATCCCCTACCCCGGAGGCATCACGCTGCTGCAATGGTTGGTGTGCTTTCCCAGCTCTGGGTTTTTGCTCAGTGTGCGACCTGATCAAGTGGAGGCGGTGCGATCGCCCTTTCTGAACCATGACCTAGTGTGTGAACCGATTGGGCGCATCCAGACCGACCGGATACTTTATCTAGCGGCAGGCGGCGAGTCGCTAGAGTTCTGGAATATTGGCTGCGATCCGCTCACCGGATTTGGCCCCCCGCCCCAGCTCGCCCCCCATGCCTAACGCCATCGTTGGGGTGACGCGCCTAAATTTATGCTTTTATAGGCTCTTAACTGTGTGCTTCTAACTGTTTGCTCTTAGCGTTTCTCAGCGTCTGCCCCCATGACACCCCCACTCAAGATCGCCCTGTTCACCTATTCCACAAAGCCCCGTGGCAGCGTGATACACACGTTAGAACTGGCCGCAGCGCTAGCGGCACTCGGGCATGATGTCTG
>JBGTOF010000099.1:0-2369 GCA_041742695.1 Elainellales cyanobacterium
TGATTGAATTCTTATATGTGTGACCATCTAGCTCATATACTAGATAGCCGCGTTGCACCGTTCCTTGCTTAGCCCTCTCTAATTCTTCTTCACTTGCATCAGTTGAGATCTCTAACTCAAATTCCCTTGTTTCATAGTTAGGAATTAGTTTGGCATAGGTTTTGTAGTTGACACTAATCACCCAACTCGGTGCCAGCGGCACCATCCATCCCGTCTCGGGGCATCGCGTCTCCAAACAATACAAGAATGCCTTCGCCCGATCGCCCTTTTCGTTGTGCTCAATCCTCAGCTCGGTAATCTCCCGATCCACCGCCTCAGCTACTTCCTGCTGAGCCTTCTCAATTTCGGCTCGTTTCTCCGGACTCGCCCCAATAATATTCAGCGCCCCCCAGGTGAGCATACAAGCCACCGGGTTTAGGTCAGACGCATACACATCGCACCCCAACCGTGCCGCCTCAAACGGTATCGACCCACCGCCACAAAACGTATCCCCGACCCTAGGGCGATGCCCATAGCGCAAAAGCCCCAACTGCTCTACCAATTCTTCGTGGGTATGTGCCTGAATACCAAACTGGGCCAGATGCGTGTTGACCTCATCCCAGATCGGCCCATAGAGCATGGTCGGGTCTAGCTCTTCAGGGCGCTTACACAAAGCAACCTTGGTTTCGTAGTCCATGCCCTGCATCGCCTTTGCCAGTAGAGCACACTTCTTTTGTGGGTCAAGATTTCGCTTCCACCGCAACATCAACCCCAGATACTCCGCCAGGTTCAACGGAAAATGCAGACTTTCAATATCCGCCGCATCATAGGCTCGGTTTTTGATCGTGTAATCAAAAAAATCCCACGGATCTTTTAGCGTCAGCCGTTCGGCCAGCTCCGAAACTTTAAGCTTTGGCTCTCGCCGCCCAAACGCCGCATCATCAATCGCCATCAGCAGCTCAAAGATGTGCAGATCCGCCTCCAGATTCTCCGTTACGGGCAGCAGACACCCCAGCACGATCGCACGCACCATAATCAAGGGCTTTCGCCCCTTCCAGTACGACCCCAGCGCCGTCAGCGTCTGCCCTGCCCCAGCTTTACGCTCCTTCTGCGCCTCAGTAGAAATCTTCTGCGCCGGAAACACCCGCTCGATTAATGAAGGAGCATCTTTGAGCGCGTGGGGAGTAAGCATGGGCTGGGACGGGTCTCATTGGCGGGGGACAAAATCTATATCGAAATCTCGTGATACTCACCTGGCTGAACAGCTTCAACCAGTGCCTGGATGCGGTCAGTCTGCTGCTGAATCCGTGGCCATGATGTAGACAGCAAAACCACAATGGCAATTTGGCGATCGGCTAGGTTTTGCTGGTAGCGCAGATTGCGATCGGTCGTGATCAAAATCTCGTAACCATCTTGCTCAGCTTTGGCTAGCAAGTCGCCGTTAGAGAGCTCTGACCATCCTTTCTCATAGGCGGTATCGATAGCATGCCCTAACAGATAACGCCGAAGTGGAACCGGTGTTCCTTGATCGAACAGAACTTTCATTAACTCGCCAATTGATTCAATGCAGTGAGCTCATAGTCTAAAAGAGCCTCCACCTGAGCCCGAGTTACACCAGGAAACCATTCCAGAAACTGATCGATCGACGCACCATCTTTGAGGTTTTCAAAGAAGGCCGCCACAGGAACACGAGTGCCTCGAAAAACCCACGCCCCGCTGACCTTCTCTGGACTACGTTCCAATATACGGTTCAAGTGAGTTGACGTATCCATAGGATTTACCGTTATCAAGTACCTGTCTTATTCTCGAAGGATTCTTCTCCATTAGTCTAGACACCTCTCTGCGACCTAGCTCCCTGACCCTATAGCTCCCCAAACTATTGAGCCGGAGGGCAGCTAAGGCTACTCACGTTGAAACAGGGGTAGCGTTTCGTAGATGTCGTCTTGTTTTTTACGGCTGCATCGGGGTTCCCGCAGCGTTGGTTGAGGCGTATCGCCCAAGGCATAGCGCAGCGCCACCCGCCAGCCGCGCCCGCGATCATTCGGCGCACCCACCGTAGCGGCAGTCATGCCAAACAGCCACCACCGCTCTTCGGGGCGTAGCGATAACCAGTTACGAAGGGCCGTGCCAATTTTTTCGATATCGAGGTCTTCAATCGCCCAGGCCAGAACGCACAGCTCTTTGCCTAAGAGGCGATCAACCCGATTTTCGCCTACCTTCCACAGGCCAGGCTTTAGGTCATGCGCCTTCAGTCGCTCGTTGAACATGCGCTTTACGGGGTTCGCAATCTCCGTCCACGCTTCCCGCGACAACGCCACTCGGTCTAACAGTTCAGGCTCATCGCCTTCGGTGTGCATTCCCAGATCTTCAATGATCTGCACCGGCTGCCG